>JAGQRE010000154.1 GCA_020425695.1 Planctomycetota bacterium | reverse complement strand
CTTCATGTTGCTGGCGGGCAGCAGTGCTTTGTCCGCGTTGTGGCTCAGTAACGTTTCGCCGGTGTCCAGGTCCAGAATCACGCAGCCGGCCGTGCCGCGCTTGCCCTCGGCCTTGCCCAGCTTGGCAAGAATCCCGTTTCGGGTGGTTGCATCCAGCCCTGCATTGGCCGAGTGGACGTGACCGGTGGCTGCCAGCAACAGCAGGCAGGGGATGAGGTAGTACGGGAGCTTACGGCAGAATGAGCGCATCGGTGTCAGCCTCGTAAATACGGTACTTGCGGTACAGGAAGCCGCCGGCTTTGTCGGCCAGCGACGTCATAGGTTCGTTGTCTTCCAGGACCCAGCTGAGCTCGCAGTAAACGTAGCCCGCTTCCAGTCCCGATTGCATGACCTTGTCGATCATGAGCGCGTCAACGCCGCGCCCGCGATACTCAGGCACGACGCCCATCAGCATGGTGCGGAAGCCGCGAATTTTCTTCAGCCCGGTCAGGAGCTTGTACCAGCCGGTGGGGAACAGCTTCCCATCGGGGATCTTGTGCAGGATTTCGTTCACGTTCGGGACACAGACGATCATGCCGACGGGCTGCCCGTCGATTTCTGCGATCGCCGTGATGGCCGGGTCAACGATCGGTTTCAGGTCTTCGGCAATGGCGTCGACTTCGGGCGGTGTGACTTCGAGGAAGCCCCAATTGGCGGACCAGGCTTCGTTGAAGATCCGCAGCATGGTCGTGATGTCTTCGCGGAAGCCTTTTCCGTCAAGGCGGACTTCGCGCAGGTCCAGTGCCGGGGCGCGTCGGCGCACGGCCTTCATGACGCGCATGAAACGCTCGCTGGCCATGGTCTGGCGCGTTACCAGATAGGCGTGCAGGTCTTTGGCCTTCTCCATGCCGCACTGCAGCAGCAGGCGGTTGTAATAGGCTGGGTTGTGCGACATCAGAATCAGCGGGATGCCGTTGAAGCCTTCAAACAGCACGCCGGGGTTTTCGTCGTTGACCGAATAATTCAGCGGCCCGCGTACGCGCTTGAGCCCGCGGTCTTTCACCCATGTGGCGGCCCGGCTTAGCAACTCACGGCAGACTTGTTCGTCATCGTCGCATTCGAAGAAGCCGAAGAATCCCACGCCATCGTCGTATGTTTTTGCGTGCAACCGATTCTCGATGGCTGCGATGCGTCCGACGGGTTCGCCGTGCTTGTAGGCAACAAAGAAGGCGGCATCACCATGGTTGAAGAACGGGTACTTCTTCGTGTCGAGCAGCTTTTTGAGAGCCATGCGCAGCGGCGGCGCCCAGTCGGCGTCGCCCTGATTCACGCGCCACGGCAGCTCGATGAAATCGGCATGTGCACGAGGGTTCGTTACGACCTGGATGTCGACTTGGCTTCCCATAGCTCTCCGGCCTCTTTGATCGGCAGAAACGTCCGATAACTGCACCGTATTAAGGAGGTGGAGTGGATGAAGCCAGAGGACGGTTTGAGAACCGGCAGTTGGGCGAGCTCGCCTAGTCACTCACCGGAAAATCTTGCAGATAGCGAATCCAGTCTTCGCTCAGCCCGTGCTCGGTGGCGCCGCGAAGAATCGTGCCTAGATAGGCGGTTGTGGTGGGGAAGGGCGCGCCTTCGTCGACACGACTTATGTATGTCCAGGCCAGCAGGCTTTCGGTGCCAGCCAGGACGGGCAACTCAACGCGGCGGTACATGCCTCGGTCAACGCCCTCGAAGCCGTCCATGACTTTCAGGTCGTCCCAACTGACTCGGTACAGGGCACCTTCAACACGGGCTTTCGGGTCCTGCGCGATACTGGCGACGCCTCCACCCCAGCGCTTTGAACGTACAGGAAACCACAGCCGGTGCTCAGGAAGCGTGGCGATTGACTCAACCTGGGTGCTTGGGCAGCGCTTGCGCATTTGCCCTGTCCACAGATTTGATCCGTATGCGAAGTACAGTTCCATTGCAGTTCAGCCTATTGCCCCCGGGCTGATAGATAACGCGTGCCTGTTTCTATTGTTACTCCCAGGCCAGGCGAATTTTCAGCTTCATGCGGATTGCTTCAAGCTGGTCGCGTAACTCCTGGTCTGGTGCGGCGTCGATTACGCGGTCGAGCATGCTTGCGCTTTTACGGCGCAGCAGGATCTCTTCACCGAGTTTGGCTTGCACGCTGATCTCTCGAATCACGTCTCGGCTCTGCTCGGCGGTAAGTGCGCGCGTGTAGACGGGGCTGGTATCGTCGTACGACCACAACTCAAGCTGCACGTCGTGCCCGTAGTGCAGGCACTGCAACGCCGGAGCCAGCAGGTCGATTACGATGCGCCCTTCGTCATCGGCTGTCAGCGTTTCGTTGATTGTGAAGCCGTCCGGCTCAAGGTCTGTGCGCAACTCGAAGTATTCGTTGCTGAGCCGCCGGTTCTCGACGCTTTCTGTCGTTGGGCCGGTTGCACGCGTGGTTTCTGTTGTCTCAATCCACGTGCGTGAGGCACACCCGGTGAGCAGCCACAGCGCCAGAAAGAGGATGCTACTAGTTTTCATTGTCCTTCGTTTCATCGAAAACCACGAAGGCGAATACGAAGTAGAGCCCGACCGAGATGATACCGCCCAGAATCGCAAAGAACGTCAGGCCGAAGTTATCCCAGTCCATATCCGAGTAGGTCTCTTCATGGACGAGCGTCAGCCGCTCAATAGGTGTTTCTCGCGTACGGAAGGTCTGGGTGGCCGTCAATGTCAGCTTGCCGGCTGTGATTGACTCGGTGAACTCCGCCTTATCGACCGGTTCTTCTTCGACCACAACCTCGGGGTCCCAGCGTCTGAACTCGCTGCTGGAGCACGCCGGCAGCGTGAGTATGAGCGCTGCGCAGAACGCCAGCGGCAGCCCAAGATTGGTCAAGCGTTGTGACACGTTGCCTCCGGTGTGGGGAGCTCATGGTATCAAGCGGCGACCGGGGCGAAACGGGATGTTCGCATAGCAGCCTCAAAGCGATAAACTGACGGAATGACAAACGAACAACCCTGGTATGAGCGAGCCTTTGCCCATGAGTATCTGGCGCTTTACCAGCACAGATCCCCGGTTCAGGGGCAGCAGCAGGTAAACCAGATGCTGAGCGCATCACTGTTGCCCAAACACGGCGTGGTGCTGGACCTGTGCTGCGGCGCGGGGCGCCATCTCGTGCCGATGCGCCAGTCCGGGCTTACGGCCGTGGGGTTGGATCTGTCGATGGACCTGTTGTCTAGCGGCTCACTGGCCGGGCTGGCAGTTCGAGCGGACGCGCGATCGATTCCGTTTGCCAGCGACCAGTTTGACGTAGTCACGAACCTGTTTTCGTCTTTCGGCTACTTCCCCGACGACGACGCCCATCATCGCGTCTTGCAAGAAGTTGCCCGAGTGTTGAAGCCGGGCGGCTATCTGGTGATCGATCACATGAACGCCGAGGTCACGATCAAGAACCTCAAGCCAGAGAGCGTTGAGGAACGCGACGGACTGACGCTTCGCCAGCGCCGTCGTTACGACTCAGAGAACAAACGGGTGATCAAGGACATTGAGTACACGCCGGAAGGTATGAAACCACGCCACTGGTTCGAAAGCGTGCGTCTCTTCACACCGAAGGAACTCGACGAGTTCCTAACACAAGCCGGTTTCCTGTTTGAAGCCCGCTATGGGGACTTGGACGGCAGCGAGTTCCACCTTTCCACGTCTCGTCGACAGGTCGTGAAGGCCTGTCTGCCAGCCTGAATCAGGGTCCCACGCCGTTTGGACTTGACTCCAAAGCCTCGCCAAGCGAAAGAATGCCCAAGGGCGAACAGGGCAACGGAGCGAACGATGGCGGAACTGCTCAAGACAGACATGCCGGACCTGAAGCGCATATACAGCGGCAAGGTGCGCGACATCTACGAAGTTGACGGAAACTACCTGATGATCACAACGGACCGCCTGAGTGCGTTCGACGTGGTCATGTCACGCGGCATCCCTGAGCGCGGGAAAATGCTGACGGAGGTCAGCCTCTTCTGGTTCGACTTCTTTAAAGACGCGGTCGGGAACCACTTGATCACCGCCGATGTGGACAAGATGCCGGAAGTCGTCCACCAGTATCGCGACCAGGTTGAAGGACGCAGCATGTACGTCCGCAAGGCCGACATGCTGATGGTCGAGTGTGTAGCGCGCGGTTACATCGTCGGCAGCGGCTGGAAGGATTACCAGAAGACCGGAGAAGTTTGCGGACACAAGTTGCCGGCAGGGCTGCAACTGGCCCAGAAGCTCGACAAGCCGCTGTTCACGCCTGCCACAAAGGCCGAGCAAGGCGAGCATGACGAGAACATCGACTTTGACCGGGCCGCAAAGATCGTCGGCGACGAGATGGCGACAACGCTGCGCAACCTGACGCTGGATCTTTACACGCGGGCCTCAGACTACGCCCGTGAGAAGGGCATCATCATTGCCGACACCAAATTCGAGTTCGGCATGATCGACGGCGAACTGCGCATCTGCGACGAGATGCTGACGCCGGACAGCAGCCGCTTCTGGGACGCCAAGACCTATGAAGTCGGCAAGAACCCGGAGAGCTTCGACAAGCAGATCGTGCGCGACTGGCTGGAAACGCAGCCTTGGGGGAAAACCCCGCCGCCGCCGGACCTGCCGGATGAAATTGTTGAGAAGACAGCGGCCAAATATCGGGAAGTAATCGATCGCTTGAAGGGTTAGTGGCGGGAGAAATTGGACACCTGACTACTGACTGGGAGAGGACGACATGACGCAGGTTGCTTGGTTGATGGGCAGTGACAGCGACTACCCGAAGCTTGAGAAGGGCTTCGTGACGCTGAAAGAACTTGGCATAGCCGTTATCGGCCGTGTGCTGTCGGCACACCGTACGCCAGCGCAAACGCAGGAATTCGTGAAACAATCCGAGGCCGGTGGGGTGAAAGTATTCATCTGCGCGGCTGGTATGGCGGCGCACCTTGCAGGAGCCGTAGCGGCACATAGCTCAAGGCCTGTTATTGGTATCCCTGTTGATTCCGGGGCGCTGAAGGGGCTTGATGCACTGCTTTCGACGGCCCAGATGCCGCCGGGCGTGCCGGTTGCAACCGTTGGCATCGACGGTTCGGTGAACGCGGCCATTCTTGCCGCGCAAATCCTCGGGACGGGCGATGAGGGCATTGCCAAAAAAGTGATAGACTGGCGCGCTGCCCAGACAGCCAAAGTCCTTGAGAAGGACAAGCGTTTGCAAGAGAAGCTGTCCGGCTAAGCTGAGCTGGTGGTCCCCTTCCCCTTGGGCCGCCGTTGGCGGCAAATCGGGAGTGTTGCAACATGGGCCAGGACGCGCCGGGTAGTGACAAGATAGGCGCCCTGCGCGAGCCTTTGCGCCGCGTTGATACCGTGTTGAACTTCGCCCGCAAGCTGGTGCAGGAAAGCGGCGAAGTTCCGCCGGGGCTTGTCAGTGATTTCGACGATGCGCGCAAGGAACTTGAGAAGGCTTTCGTCTTCAACTTCGATGCCGTTGACGAGAAGCTGCAGAAGCAACTGCGCGAGTTCCTGCAGGCGACGAAGTCACTGCGGGCGTCACAGATCGCCAAGAACGTAGAGAAACTCTCGCGGCGAGCGCGCAGTGCCCTCAACCAGTTGATGATCCACGGCGACGGCCCTCTGACCCTGACCAGCGAGTTGGGCGAGGTTCGGTTCAGTGACGACGACCTCAAAGACCCTGAATCACCGGCCAAAGTCCCGGCCGCGGCCTACGCCCTCATGACCGCACCTCCGGGTGGCGCTACACCCGAAAAGCAGTCGGACTCAAGCAAGTCGCCCGCATTACGTCGCACGCTCGTTGCCGTCGTGTTGATTGGCGTACTGGGCATGGTTGCGCTGGCGGCGGCGATTCTGGTTGGGCCATGGTCGAGCCCGGACCCGGTCTACAATACGCCGATCAACATCGTCAGTGACGCCGGCAATGAGCCTTCAAACTCGCCTCCGGACAACGAGCCGGTGATCGATGAAAGCGTGCCCTTCGACAGCGAAGCCGCTGGCTACACGGTCCCACTTCGGGTCGCTCTGCCGGATGCCACGATCAACCCACTGGAAGCCAAGCCGGACAACTTGCCGCCGAGCAATCTGGCGCAATTGATGCTCGGCTACGAAGAGTTGATAGGTGTGCTCGAGCCTGACCGTTTGGCATTCGAACCTTCGGAAACCCGTCGTCGCTTGAACCAGTTTGCACAGGGTGCCGTTTCGGCTGAGCCCGGTTGGCAAAAGAAGCGTCGCAAGCTGTTGGATGCTTTCGTCGAATACGTCCGGGAAGAGTTGCAACTGGCCCTGTATCCGCCTGAGACATCGGCCAAGAAGGTGCTGGTCTCCGACGTGCTGTATTCAGTCGGTGGTGGACAGATGGCCTTGGTGGTCACGCTTGAGGTGCTGGCGCAGTCATGCAACGCGCCACTGCGACTGATCGCCCCGTTGGGTGCGTCCCGCCCGTTGCTAGCAAGCGATCTCTCCGACGGTGTTCACACCTTCAATGGGGAGTCGCAAGGCCTGCGTGAGGGACGCCAGCCGGTGTTGCTGCTTTCCGAGGCGTTGGTTGAGATGTCGAAACAATTGCGCCCGACGATGGACACGCCGGGAGGGCGCATTCTGTGCAGTGCTGTGCTGCTGCAGCACGCGACACTCTTCACGGTTGACTACGCGCGCTCGGCGCTGAGTGACATAGAGTTGGAGTGGCTCGCGAAACCGGCAGAAGACGCCGAGCCTCGCGAACTTCTGTTGCATGAGCTTGCAACACGCCTGCAACCGGCCGTATGCGAAACCCTGCTGAAGCCGATCGTCAACGGCGACGCTGATGAAGCCTTGTCGATCTATCGACTCGCAGCGGCCATGGATGATAACGAGCGAGCGAACCGCGCACTGCTGGTGCTCGGTGAGCGAGCGGCCAAGGGCGCGTTGCTTGATGGCGAGCCGCTGCCACTCGTAGTTGGCGACCTGCTGGCGAGGCAAGGCAACCTGGAGGCAGCGGACAAGTGGTATGTCCGGGCCATGCAGGAACAGCCGGAAGACCCTCGTGCGGTAGTCAGACTGCTCGCCCGTAAAGAGGGCGAAGCACGCTATGACCTGTGCCGCGAGGCGTACGCGCGCGGCGAGCGCGAATTGGGTTTCATGCGCCTGTTCATCGAGACAGCGGCTAAGCGCGGCGATGATCTGCTCGCGCTGAAACTGCTGGATGAGGTGATTGCGGGCGACAAGTACGACGCGCTCGACCTTGAGCATGCCGTGACGCTATGCATGTCGATCGGGCGCACGGATTGGGGGCTACAGCGCCTTCAGGACCACCGGGAAATGATTGACGGCGAGCCCTCGCTGCAACGACTGGAATTGATCTGCGAACTATCGCTGAATGGGCTGACGGACCGCGCAAGCCAGCTGGCAAAGAATTGGCGAAACCGTGGCGAAGAAGACCCGTACATCGAAGCCCTGTTGAAGCGGTATGGCGGATAAGCGCGGAAAAATCATTGAGCCGGACAATGAGTTGATGAAGCGCGTCGCCAAGGGCGACGACGACGCTTTCCGCACACTGTTTGAACGCCACTATCGCCTGGCCTACGCTGTGATTTATAGGCAACTCGGCGTGCAGAGCATAGCAGAAGACCTGGTACAGGAGGCTTTCCTGCGTGTCTACCGTGCCGCGCCGAAGTACGTGCCGACGGCCAAGTTCAGCACGTGGCTGTACACAGTCGTCACCAACCTTTGCCTGAACTACAAGCGCGACAAGGCCCGCGACAAGCTGCGGCTTGTCGGCAGCAAGGACGGCGAAGGCGGCAACCCGCTAGAGCAACTGGCCGCCGGTGTTGAGCCGGAGCATGATCGCATTGACGAGAACGAGCGTGCCCGCGTCGTGCGTGAAGCCATCGCCGAGCTACCTGAAAACCAGCGCATGGCCATTGTCCTGAGTCGTTATGAAGACAAGAGCTACGAGGAAGTGGCCGAGATTCTCGACACCACGGTGGCGGCTGTCAAAAGCCTTACGTCGCGGGCGCGGACGACGCTGAAGGAAAAGCTCGCCCGTTTTATGGAGCCGGAGGACTAGACTCCGAATTGCCTGAAATGATGGTCGATGTGCTTCGCCCCGAGTGAGTCCCACGCTTTTCGCGAAAGCCGTCCGAACAGCGGGTGTTTGAGATTCGACTTCCCCGGCGGGCGACTGGCGAACTCGTTGATGAAACTGCGCAGCGTTTCGACCTCGGCGGCGAAAACCGTCGGGTCATCGCCTACGTCTCGCAGTAGTTCCGGCGCCGTTGGAGCGCCTTTCGGAAGTGGGATGACGTTCAGGATGAACCACTTCAGGCCGGGCAGCGCAATTGGTGTCCAGCGAAAGCGTACTTCCAACTCGCCTGCTGCCATTCGCATCCCGTCGTTTACATGAGCCAGCATTCGCGTTGGCGACAGCTTGCCCCATGCAGGCGTCGCGTCCGGACGAAGATGGTCGAGACGTGCCTGAAGCGTCTTGCAGTAGTCTTTGTCCCGAAGTGTCGGCATCGCTGTGAGACTGCCTGAGAAAAAAGAAGACCTGCACGTTTGAACGGCAGGTCTTCAAAGATCATTCCGGAATCAACCGGTGCCGTGTTAGATCAGCTTCGCGCCGTGGCTCTTGATCAGGCTCAGGTGCGTGTGTCCGCCGAATTGTGGCACTTCTTCGGCAATTTGTGCGAACACGGCCGCGGGGCTGACGATGGTTTTCTTTGATTGCACGGCAATCTCTCCGCTGCCTGCAAATACCGGGATCGTGGCCGCACCTTCCCAGCCACGCT
>JAGQRE010000153.1 GCA_020425695.1 Planctomycetota bacterium | reverse complement strand
GCTCATTTTCGTACAAGGTCGAGAAGAACGGGGTTTGGTATATCGTATCTGGGGTCAGGTTCGATCTAGAGATGGAGTGGGAGTTCGTGTTCCGGGTCGTTTGCGAGGGTGCAAAGGAGGAGGCGTTCTAGATGCGGGAGCGACTGGGGTCTTTGGGCATGACTTGGTTCCTGCTATTCGCTTCCGCGATGGTACTGCCAACTGCCGCGTTGGCGCAGAGTGGGGAGGTTGCGGTTTTATGGAGTCCCACGAATGACAGCATCCAAAAGTTTGTTGCGGAAAACAACCAGTGCAAGGGTCTGCGGCTCGTTAAGGCGAGCAGGGTAACTGACGAAGGGCTCAACAATATCTGCGGGATCAACACTCTTGTGCGGCTCTATATCGATGAGGCAACGGGGGTGACGGCGGAGTGTCTGGCTCAAGTGACAGAAAAATGTCGGCTGGACTATCTTTCAATATCGTATAGCCCTGGACTAGTTGACGAATTGCTAATGGCACTTGACTTGAGCACGCCGTTACGTGGACTAGCCTTCTATCAAGTCGGCACACTGTCCCCAAAGTCGTGGCAGGCCTTGCAGCAGATCAAGACTTTGTCGGAACTCGACATCGGCGGAATGGAACGAGTTTCACTGGGATTGGGGGACGCGCTGGCGGCCTTGCCGCTTACAGCCTTGGTAATCAGGGCTACGGAGTTGACTGAAGAGTGCGTGGACCACTTACCGAAACAGCACTTAAAAATGCAGCGGGTGGAGTTGGATCGGGTTACCTCCGCAGGACAGCCCCTACTGCAGATTCTAGCCGGATGGCCACACATGCAGAGTCTAACCCTGTGCGGTGTTGGTGCTGGTTACCTCAGACCGGAATGTATTTCTAGCATCGCGGCGATGAAGTTGAGGCGTCTAGTGCTGAGGGACATCCCTGAGCTTACGGATTCTGTGCTCAAGGCAATGATTGATATTGAGAGTTTGACATATCTGGAACTTTCCGCGGTGGGCATCACTGGGCAAGTCATGTCTGACCTAGTGAGATGCCCCCGACTTGAGCAACTCGCAGTGAAGGCGTGCTCCCTTTCAAAGATGGCAAATCTTGCGCCCCGATGCCCGGCACTAGGAAAGCTGGACTTGTCCCTATCGGAGGACATAGACATAGGGGAGATTCGGAAGATTCTTGAGGTGGGTAGGCTCGGCACGCTAGTGCTGTTTGGTTGCAATCAACTAAGTGAACAAGACCTTGAGAAGTTGGTTCAAGCCACCAAACTTTCGACGCTGGATGTGTCGGACTGTAGAGGGTTCACCGACACAGTAGCAACTGCGTTAGGTGACGCCGTGCAGTTGGAGCAGGTCATTGCAGTTGGTTGCGATCAGTTGACAGATCGAGGTTTTCTGGCGCTAGGTTTGATCGAGACCCTCAAGGTAGTTCACGTTACAGAATTTGATGCGGGTACCGACGGATATGGCATTACGCGTCAGGCGATGACGAGATTCCGAGGAATTCGACCGGACGTGTTGGTCAATGAAGAAGGACCTATGCGCGACTAGACAGGAGAAGCAAATCACGATGGCAACGACGCTCTTTGTAGGATTTCCGGCTGAGTTGAGGAACGGGTGTCCAACAGTGCCGTTGTGCATGCTATGTGACCAGCGACTCGGATAGCAGATGCTCCGTAGTCAACTATGATCAACCTAAGTCGGTAATAGGCGAGAACCGGTCATGCCAGAGGACAAAAACCAAGCCTTCGCCCTAGGCGCCGCAGAAGCGGGCCACTTGACGCGCCACCCAATGGACGGTGTGGAAGTCCGCATTCACACGCCTGAGTCGGCTCTGGGGATGCCCGAAGGGCGTGTTTCTGTGGGCATGCCAGAACTCTTGCGAGTGCACCGCGTGGCACCGTACATACTACAGGGCGTCAGAGAATTTGCGGAGGCGGCCACACTGATAATCGAGTCCGATGGCCGTTCACGAGCAGCCGAACGCCAGTTGGCCCTTGCGCCCGGTGTTGAGGCGTTTCGGCCCACGGAAGTCGCTCTGGCAACTACCCGGTCTCTGGAACGACTAATCCGTAAAGCCGCGCCGGTATGGAACCCGGCCCACGAAACGGGCGTCTCGGGTCCATGCTACTTGGGCGATTCAGTGGTTTACTCTGGCCCTTTGGCTGGCCGATCTTTGGCAGAATTGGGGATCGGGTTTCAGGTCAGCCTAAGTTCGCTGTTTCTACCTCCAATTCCTCCTCCTCCGCCCTTCCCAGTGCCGCCGCCGGGGTACCCCCTCACGGAGGATTCCAGGAGAGAATATGCGCGTCGCATAGCTGCATGGCAGCGCATGATGGAAGCGTGGGTGAAAGCTAGGCAGAGGCAAATCAATGCCCTCCGGTCCCGTCACGCGACAGAAGTGAGGGCTTGGGGAAGGAGTATGGACCCGAGCGACATGCCCGTCGCCGATCCGGGTGGATACACGGAACCGCCAGAAACTTATCCCTCAGACCAGTGCCCCGAGATCTACTACAATTCGGCGTATGTCCATGGCAAGGTGTTGCTGGACCAGCAGACGCTTACCGTTCATTGGAGCAAACGGATGGCCGCTGGGTGGGAAGACACCGGAGATCCCTACGGATCGGCCGAGCCACCGCCGTCACAGGAGGATCTCAATAGTCGTTTCAAGGTGTGCCCCAAGCCAACGGGGAATGCCGTAAATGAGGCCGCAAAAGGAGCGATAGACACGTTGAGGGCCGACGCGGCAGCGCTCAACGCGCTAAATCATCTGCCAGCCGGTGCCAAGGCACAATTTCAATTGGAAGCCGAAGGCGCCTCCGGTGATTGTCCGTCTGAGTGCCCCAGAAAGCTCGTAGGACTGTCGGGGTGGGAGTTGCACCCCACAACCGGTGTTTACACGGAAGAGACTTTCGACTTCAAACCAATTGACAGCAACGACGACGGGTACGTCGACGCATGGAGTGTCGATATGACAATCAAGCTGTGGTACGTGTACGTCGCAACAATCTACTTCTGGGTTGAATGCAAGGCGTGATGGAACTCAAGAGACGTCTATCGTTGTTAGCGCTTTTGTTCCTGTTGGTAGCTGCAGGTGGAACGGCTGTATTTTTCGCTGTCCACGCCGTGAGTACCACGAAAACTTCGTCAGCGACCCAAATTGCGGATAACGCCGAAGGCGACGGCACAACAGGTGAAGAAGCAACGTCTGTAGAGCGAGATGGCGTTAGGAACCCAAATCATTCTCGAGTCTCACCCCGCAATGACGCGCGTTTCGCCAACGCAGCTAGCGACGATTCACCAACTGGCCAGACTAAGGTTCCCGCAAACGGGAGAGACGGGTCTTCGCCAGCAACCAACACTGTGAGCGAGGAAGGGGACAAACAGTCTTACCAACCAGGAGACCCCAACCAAGGCGAGGACGACGGACGCAGACGTCAGTTAGTGGTGCCTGCCAATTTGCCGCTGGAACAAATTCGAATCGTTAAAAGGGCCGGCAGTTGGGAGTCAGGTCAGCCTTTGGGCGGACGTAAAATCTTGGAACAGGATGAGTATCTCGCTTTTCGGCCGGAGATGAAGAAGCACCTAGGCTTTCTTCATGAGTTCCCGGAAGCGTCAGTCGGGACTCTCGATTTAGGTGCGTTGGCTGGCTTGGCATTTGCGGATCTAGACACTGCCATCAAGCATTCGGCAAAGCTGTTGCGGTTGGACTTGCCTGCCCGAGTGAACCTTGGGTCGTCCGACCTACTTGAGTTGGCGAGGTTGGACTGCCTTGAAGCTCTCAACATCCTGTTCGACGACGACCAACGACAGCTTGTTGCAAACAAAGTACTCGAAGCGATCCTTGGGCTGAAGGTTCTGCAAGCACTTTGGATTGGTATTGTGGCGGATGCTTCAAACCTCGCGATTTGGCGGCAAGGCGTTTCATCTTCGGCGCTGGCTGAAATCTCAATCACAGCCACCAGCCTGAGTTTCGACTGGATTGAGGCAGCTTCCCTTGCGCCACGTCTCGAACGGTTGGCACTCATAGGGTACGCAGGGCCACAATCTGACGGTGGCCCTGTGGGAACGGACCTATCGAGGCTTTCCGCATGTCAGAACCTTCATTCATTGAGAATCATTCCGGCGCTGAATGACGAGTTCCTGGTCGTCGGTTTTCCCAAACTTCCGAAGCTCGAGTCTTTGGAACTGCGTGGCACCATTTACTGTGTATCGGACATTGTTAAGTGCGACCAGTTGCGGATCCTTAGCCTTGGCACAGATTCCTCGCGAGTCTGGTTTGACTCAGAAGCCATGGTTGCTGCTGGCAATAGACCCTCGCCGTTCCGGTTGATTAGTGAGTTGACGCGTCTGGAGACCCTCCGTGTTGTCGGACGTTGGAGTACAGACCACATCGAGGACCTGAGTCCACTTGCCAGGCTCGGACGGTTGGCTTCGCTTACCATTGGGGGCGACGGCCTGGCGGAGACTATCATCCTCCAGCTGGCTTCATTTGCCTCGTTGCGTACCCTTTGTTTCGAGCAAGCCAGTGTTGCCGGAAACAAGTTGGACGTACTTTCCGAACTCACTGAGTTGAAGGAACTGGGATTTGACAGATGCAGTGACGTTGACGGACAGTTCATAGTAGATGAGCTGAGCGGCACGCCGTCGCTAGAGATGGTTTGGTTTGCTGGCGCTCTGCCTGCGAAAGAAGTGGAGTACGTACGACAAGCGTTGACTGAGCGAGAGAAACCCTGTCGAGTGCACGTCGAATGAGCTAAGGCTCACATGCGGAGGGTGTTTCAGGGCATTGGGGTCGACTATGGAGCGTTCATGTCAGTAGCCAATAGGCCCGCACGAGTGAGATTGAAGCAAGCACTTGCCTCGACTTCGCGCGGTTGAAGTAGGGCGGCTAGTTGGAGAGGTGGAGGCACATCGATGCCAGAACATACGAACCAATCGTTTGCACTCAGTGCCGTCAACGGGGTCCTCTTGACGCGTCGCCCAATGGAAGGTGTGGAAGTTCGTGTCCACACACCGGAATTAGTTGATACAGGAAGGGATGGACACGTCATGGCGCATGTGTCTGAACGCCTAGTGGCTCACCGCGTTGCTCCACACGTTCGGCAAGGTATCAGCGCCTTTTTGACCTCGGCTGAGTTCCGGCGGGCCGACCCGCATCCCGTCCCTAAAGAGTCAGGTGTATTGCATTCTAACGCGATGGCGTCGGAAGGAGCCGCAGTTCCAATAAAGTATTCGCGGAGTTTTGAGCAGAAGTCAATGTCTGCACCATCGGGGCCCTTCTACTTGGCGCGCAACTTCATTACTGACGGCCCCCTTGCTGGGCAGCGGTTGGCGGACTTGGGCTTCTTCCGAGACGATGGCGAGGAAGAAGGCGAAGAACCTGAGCCACAATGTGGTTGTGTTTCCTTTGCGGTGCACGGGAGCGAGGGCAAGGATGTCGCGTGCGCGCCCAGCCGAAATGTGGACGGGACAGTCGCATCGACCTGCGTCGCCGAACTGGTAACCGGACCTGAGCTAGAGCGGCGTGCCAACTGGAGGATAACCGTTGAAGACGACGCGGGAAATCCTAGCGGACTCATCACGCTCGTCCTTGACAAGTCCGATTCGAGTGCGTCGCTTGACCGCTTTACGTACGTTTGGGGTTTGTCGGGTAGGGTTGAGTGCGGTGAAACCGTAGTCGTCAAGGTTTCGCCCCGGATGGCCGAAGATACTCCTGAACCGTCTGTGATTTACCCGGGCGAGGAGGGTGTAGCCGATTGGTATCAGGAGCAGATCGACGAGGGCCCCAAGGCACAAATGGAGGGAAGCTGCTGGATTGTCGGATACCTAAACGGTGTTGAGTGCGGGCGCGCAAAGGTCACAGTTAGCCAAGCTCCACCTCCACCTCCTCCGCCACCCAAGAAGAAGCAGGGCGTTGGCGATCAAATGCCGCATGAACCGGGACTCGCAGACGTCAAGGACGACAAGGACAAGTTCATCGTGTGCGACGGCACTGTGTCCGAGGCAGGCAACATGTACGGTCGCGACTTCTGGTGGTCCACACCGCGTACGCCCGTGATTCCGACGAGTTCGAACATGTGCAACGCGGCCAAGAACTCGAACATGAGGCTGAGTTGGAACATGAACGAAGGACAGTTGCGCATGATCTGGGACGTCAAAGTCTTGGCAGCCCGGGAAGATGCGACACACTATGCCTTTGCTCGCGTTACGTACGTTGCTACGCCAACTTACTCGTACCCCGTGCCAGGCGGGCAGGGCTTGGGTTCTAATGCAAAGGCTGTCGAAGCGGACTTCTTGTCCAAGGCAAGACCGGGCAATCCGACCCTCGCCGACGAGGAGAAGACGGGTGGCGAGAAGACCATGCACCTATACTTCCGCATCCCGTGTGAAACGAAGGATCGAGTGAGATTGAATTTTGTCTTACCAGCCGTGACTAATAGTCGCATATGGGATGCTGCAACCCAGAAGTTCGTACCAACCGGACACGGCACGAAGTACCATGACTTCGAGATGAACTATTCTACGAGTTTCAAGGGTGAGCACTTGGTTTGGGACAAGAGCGTAGGCAGCGTGAACGAGCAAATCAGAGCATGTACGTCTCTTGTAGTACCTACTGGGTAATGCAGCATGCGGTACCTCTTCATAGCAGCAATCTTTCTTACGGCCCTTGCAGCGGAGGATGTGGCTGCCTCGCCGTCATCGAAGCAGTTCCCAGTGGTCGTAACCGATCGAACTTTGGCGGAGACCGTCCCTTCCGAAGCGCAAGTCATTCGATTTGAGGGTGTCTCGCCATCGTTGGTCGAAACGGTCTTGGCTCGGCTCAAGACGCCGTTTTCTTTGGCCTTTGAGAAAGTCGAGCTAACGCCAGGGTTGCTCGAGAGTGTGGGCTCCCACGGCTCTTCGTTGACTGAACTGCGACTCGCCAACTGTCCCATGGAGCAGGGGGTTCGGCTAGCAGTCGCGAACACACTGGCGAAGCTAGTCGTCTTGCAGCGGCTAGACTTCCGAGAGCAGCCGTACGAGTTGCCTCATGACGCTGGTGCTGACAGGCAAGTCTGTGCTCAAGAGGCCACGTTTCTCGACTGGACACTACTTGCAGCCGCGGAGTTCCCGAGGCTGACATCACTTGAGGTTCTATCGGCGCTCGAAGACCGTGATCTCGCAGAGCGAGTGGAGAGTAATTGGGCTAAGCGCTTGCCGCGGCTAACTACTCTACGGCTACCATATCGACATCCGAATGCGGCATCCCTTCGCATTGCTGATCGGACGGATACCTTGCGGCATATCAGTCTGCGGTGGTCGGGAGACGACATTCAGCCGGCAGATGCACTCATCGTTCATCGCCTACTGCTTCGACTTGAAAGCGTCGAACTTATCGATCCTCCGCAGTGGGAGTCAGGCGACCCGTTGCCGTTCGAGAGGGCCAGCGGAGCCATATGGGATGGAGTCGCGGAGTCGACTACATTAGTCAGTGTTTCAATAAAGTCCGATGCGTTCGAGAAGCAACTTGAGGTCCTAGTCAAGAACAAGTCGATTGTGAAGTTCAGTATGCCCTCGGAAATTGGCAGCGAGGCGTCAAGTCGTTTTGCGAACGGTCTTCTAAAGCAGACCAGCATTAAGGAGTTTGATTTCGGCGGAGGCGAGCTGGGGTATTTGAAAGGGGTTCCGAATGAGCGCCTAGCCGAAGTATCGGTGGCGTTCGGGAGGCTTTTGCCGAAAAGCGTGCGGGACATAGACCTCTTGTTCAAGACAAAACCCGTGTCGAAACTCATCCTTGATGGATCGGCGTTCGGCAATACCGTGCATCCCGACCTTGATAGTGCGCTTGCTGCTGGCCTAGCGAAATGGACCTCGCTTAAAGCGCTGCATCTGGGATTTTTGTGGGCCAGGACTCCGCCATCGATCATCAACGTAGTTCGCGAGATGCCAGCTTTGCAGAGACTGGCATTGCACGACATAGACGATGAAGAGTGGATAGCAGATAGCGCCTTTCCTTGTCTCGTGGACTTGCGCGTGCATCGCGTTGTCGACTCCAAAGTCTTTGACAGGGTTGTTAGGCAACTTACGGCCTTGAGTACTTTTTGCTGCTACGCCATGTCCGACGTCTTTGCTGGCGCAGCTGTGCTCGCGGAGTTGCCTAGCTTGGAGAGGGTCGAGTTGGGCTTTGAGGGCGACATTGGTCAAGTGCTATCAGTGCTTGCACAGAACAATGGCCTGACGCGTGTGGTCTTGTCGGGCAAAGGCTCGGTCCGGAAGTTGCCGTCGCCTGACAATGGCAAGAAGGCTCAAGTCCGTTCCGTAACGCTGTATTCAGCCGACGTGAAGGCAACCGACGTCTTGGTGCTTCATGAATCCTTTCCGTCACTCCGCAGAATCGAGGCCGCTGCTAACATTGAGAAGAATCGCGACGTAGCGGAATACTTTGACGGGCACCCGGAAGTCGAGGTGGTGTTCATGTTGGGAGTGTTGAACATGAACAGAGACTTCGACTAAAAAGGGCTACCGTGAACGTGCGACTGGCTCAACACCGCTTGTAACAGCGTAGCGATACCGATATGGCGGCAGCTCTAGGTCCTTACGGCCCTACTGATAGTTGGTAGTAGGGGGAGTCCTACTTGTGGCTAAACGCGATCCCAAAAAGGCGGCACGAAACAAACTGGCCAAGCAGCTCTCCGACCAGATCAACAACTTGCTTCCCGCCGTGTTGAAAGAAACGGGAATCGAGACGCAGTCGTCTTTGCACGGCAAGTACGGCGGAAAATTCGCAGACTACATTGACATCAAGAATGCGGTCATCGCTTCCCCGGATCACTTCATTTCCCTCTATCTTGAAGGCTTTCGTCGAGAGGTCATTGCCTCGAAGCCTGACAGCGCAAATCGGCGGAACTACGAGCTTCTTCGAAGGTCAAAGACACTGAAGGAGTACCTGCGGCTGTTTCTGCGGCGTACGTACTTTCGATATTACGACGCGCTGTCGAAGAAGCGACCTAAGGTAGAAGAGGCGACAATCTGGATCGGACAGCAAAATGCGTCATGGGGGTTACTCGTGACTCCGCGTTTCAACAAGGTCACCA
>JAGQRE010000152.1 GCA_020425695.1 Planctomycetota bacterium | reverse complement strand
GGAGGCTTCGCGACGATTTTCGGGGCCATCGTCTGGGTGTGCTTCGCGGGTGTAAACAAACAGGAATGCTACGTCTTCACCGAACTTTTCGTGGAGTTTCTTGAGGTCGCCGAACTGGCTGACGCAGGGCGGTCAGGTGTAGCTGCCGAATTCGATAAACACCCAGCGCCCGAGGTAGTCACGCAGGTTGATTTCGTTGTCGTCAATGTCTTTGAGGTGCATCACCGGTGACGATTTTCCGACCGCCAGTTCAGCCTTCTTGTGGAACTCACTGAATGGACTGGTGCGCTTGCGTTGCGCGTCCGTATCGCCGCTTAGTGCCACGAACAACCCTAAAGCAATCAGGCATGCCAGTGCGTACTTCATGAAAGACTCCGTCGGCTGAGTTCCATTCAACCCGATTCACGCCAACTGGTTGCGTGAATTCTGTCGCCGTTAGTCGCCGCCTATGAAATACGCGACGATCAACTGCAACGCGATCGCGTATTGCCCCGACGATGCGAACGTCTCTTTCATGGGCTCGCTCAGCCAGTCGAGCCGCAGCCCGAACTCCATGAACGCAAACAACAAAGCATACGGTCCGAGCAGCAGGGTATACCCGAGCCCACGATCCAGATACATCCGTTTGCGCGGGCGTGACTTCCACAGAAGGAACGTTGCGGCGCTGACGCAAACCAGTAACGGCGGATACCAGCGTACGAAAACCCAGAACGGGTGGCTCGGCGGCGTCATGCCTGTCTTGTCGCTAAGCCAGCCTTGTAACAAACCGGCCGCAATGCACGCCAAAGGCAGCACGACAAACAGCGTGATATCGATTGGCTTGCCGAGCCTGCGCCGGATGCGGTCTTCACCGCTGTTTACGTAGCCCCAGCCGACAAGGCTTGCAAACAGCATTGCCACTAATGTGTAGATCGGCAGCCGCTCAGCTCGCAAACCGGCGACGCCATTCCAGTTGTCGTCGGGAATCAGCCACAGCAGCCCGCAGGCGACCAGAAGCGCTAGGCCAAACCAGCCGAGGTACCAGGCGACGTTCTCGACGAATTCGTCGAAGCGCCGCTTGGTACGCCGGGCTTTGCGAATGCTGGTGCGTGCGTTCATGCGGATAACAAGATGGGCCCTCGAAGGGCCCAATCCAAAATCAAAATTCGAAAATCCAATATCGTCTACACCGTGTGATGGCGTGCCGGAGACTTGTCGTTGCCGAGGTCTTCAAGAATTTCGTCGATCTTTTTGAAGTCGAGGTTCTCGTAGTACTCGCTCTGGTTGATTTGCAGGCACGGGGCGGTGCCGCATGAACCCAGGCACTCGGCCTTGCGCAACGTGAACTTCTTGTCGGTTGTGGTTTCACCGTTCTTCACGCCGAGCTTGTCGGCGACGTAGTCGAACACTTTTTCGCTGCCGCGTAGGGCGCAGGGCAGTGTGCTGCAGACGTAGATGATGTACTTGCCGTCGGTATCGCGCCGGAATGTGCTGTAGAAGCTGACGACACCCCACACCTTGGCGGGCGGCATGCCGATGGCTTCCGCCACTTGCTCACAGACGTGAGGATTGATGAACCCGACTTCGCGCTCGGCGATGCGCAATGCAGTCAGCAGCGCGCCGTCGGGTTCCGGGAAGCGCTTTGTCAGCGCCCGGATGGCGTCCATGGTGTCGGGTTTCAGCGTTGTGTTGGCGGTCTCAGTCGTCATGGATTCCTAGCGGTCCAGCTCGCCGGCGATTACGTTAATACTGCTCAGGCATGCCACGACGTCGGCGATGTAGCCGCCTTTTACCATGTGCGGCATGGCGCTGTAGTTGATGTAGCTTGGTGGACGACACCGTACCCGATAGCCGACGGCCGAGCCGTCCGTTTCAATGTACCAGCCCAGCTCACCGTTCGGGCTTTCCGTACAACTGTAGATCTTGCCGTGCTTCGGCGTCTTCAGCCCGTGGCCCTTCATGATCAGCTTGAAGTGGGTGATCAGGCTTTCCATCTGCGTGTAAACGGCGGCCTTTTCGGGCAGCACAATCTTCCAGTCGTCGATGTTCACCGGGCCACCGGGAAGGCGATCAAGCGCCTGGCTGATGATCTTCACGCTTTCGCGCATTTCATCCATGCGTACGCGGAAGCGACCGTAGACATCGCCTTCGTCGCGTGTGACGACGTCGAAGTCCAGCTCGTCGTATACCCAGTAGGGACGGGCGCGGCGTACGTCGTACTCGACGCCGGTGGCGCGCAGGCACGGCCCACTGAGCCCGAAACTCAGGGCCCTTTCGGCGTCAACGGACGCGATGCCGATGGTGCGGTCAAGGAAGATGCGGTTGCGACCGAGCATCCGGTCAATCTCTTTCAGCGCTAACGGGAACTCGCGGACAAACTTGCGGCAGCGCGGCACGAACTCGCCGGGCACGTCCTGCATCATGCCGCCGACGCGGGCGTAGCTGGTGGTCAGGCGCGCGCCGGTGACCATTTCAAACAGGTCGTACAGCTTTTCGCGCTCAACGAAGCTCCATAGCAGAATCGTGAAAGCGCCAAGGTCCATGGCCTGCAGACCGCAGCAGATCACGTGGTCAGCTATGCGGGTCAGCTCGCACAAAATCACGCGCAGGTGCTGCGCGCGCGGCGTGAGTTCAATATCCAGCAGTTCTTCGACGGCGTGCACGAACCCGAAGTTGTTGCACAGCGGGCTCATGTAGTTCATGCGGTCCGTGGTGCACACGAACTGGTTGAACGTGTGATACTCGCCCAACTTCTCGAAGCCGGTGTGCAGGAAGCCGATCTCGGGCTCGGCCTTCACGACGTTTTCGCCCAGCAACTCCATCATCACGCGAAGCGTGCCGTGGGTTGCAGGGTGCTGCGGGCCGAAGTTGATGTTCAGCGTCCGCGTCGTGATGTCTTCGCCGACTTCGATGTCCGGCGTATTGACCGTCTGCGCCATACCGTTCCTTGCCGTTTGATGACACCGGGCTTGCACCCGGTTCGTTCGCCCTCAGCTGGCGAAGTCTAGCTTTTAAGCACCCGGGGGCCAGCGACAAGAGGGACGTCCGGGTGACCGTTGTCGCGCCCTAGAGTTCGCGCGATAGCACGAAATCGGCGACTTCATGCAGCAGGTCGCGCATATCGCCGGGCGGCAGGACATTCAGCCCGGTCTTGGCAGATTCCACAAAGCCCGCGGCCTTGGCAGCCGCGTACTTGAAGCTTTCGGTACCGTGTAGCAGCTCCAGCAGCAGCGCCCGGTTGCCGGATTTGGCTGCATCCAGGGCGTGCTTTTGACCGACCGCGTCTACGCAGCCCAGGTGATGAATCAGCGGCAGCGTCGGCTTGCCTTTGTCCACGTCGCTGCCGAGAGTTTTGCCGACCAGTGCCTCTTCGCCAAGCAGGTCCAGCAGGTCGTCCATGATCTGGAATGCCCGCCCGAGGTTCATGCCGTATGAGTAAAACGCCTGGCAGGTTGTCTCGTCCGCGCCCGAGTAGTGTGCACCGAGCATAGCGCTGGTGGCATACAATTCGGCCGTTTTGCCTTCGATGATCTCAAAGTACTTGGTCTCGGGCAGCTCGAAGTTGTTCCGGTTGTGCACCTGCATGATTTCGCCGAAGCATGTGCGAGCCATGGCGCGGCTGAACTCGCGCGCACCCACGGGCGTTTCGCAGTTCAGGCTGATCTCAAAGGCATGGCTGAAGATGTGATCGCCGAGCAGCACACTGACCTCATTGCCCGCCAGCGCGTTGATGCTGGTGCGCTTGCGGCGTAGCAGCGCGTCGTCGAGAATATCGTCGTGTACCAACGTTGCCGTGTGCAGCATTTCAGCCACGACACCGAGAACGATGTGGTCGTGCGTAATCTCGCCGCAGGCCCTGCCGGCCAACAACAGTAAGGCAGGACGCAGTTTCTTGCCGGAGTAGTCTTCGATGTATTCAAGCAAGTTGGCGATGTACGGGTCGTCGCTGCTGAGCTCAGCCCTGTACATGTCTTCGACTTGCTTCAACTCGCTTAGAATCGGGGCATAGAGGCGCGTCAGAATCACCTTGGCCGCCTGCGCGGCTGCGTCAGGTGGTGGCGTTACGGGTGCGCTGTTTTGCTCAGGACTCATCGTGAAGCCGCCTCTCAGGGGGATCGACGATAGCACGGGGAATGCGGCTGGACAACGCGGGGGCAGCGGGTCACGCCTCGTTGTTCGAGCCTTCCTGGGCCTCAAGGTCCTGGAGGGTGTTGATGTTTGCGAAGGTCTGCTGCAGCGGCTGAAACTCGGTCAGGTCGGCCTCGCCCAGGATTCGATGCGGCAAACCCAACCAGCAGGGCATGACCTTGTTCTGCCCGGCTTTCAGGGCTTCATCGATGATTGCCTTGGCGGGCGTCTTCCGGACGGCCGCAGCCAGAGGCTCTGGATGGCCGGAGTGCTCGCACCAGCAGCAGGACGTGTCTGCGAGACGGTCCAGCATTCGCTGCAAAAGCGCGAGCGGCAGGTTTGGCAGGTCACACGCGAGCACAATTATCTGCTCGTGAGATGCTGTGTTAAGCCCCGCGAGAATTCCGGCAAGCGGCCCCTGCCCTGCGAACCCCGGTGAATCGGGGGCTGAGATCGCGCCATCCGGCAGGTCCAGATTGCGGGTGCCTGAAGCGACAATGATCTCGTCGGCCAGTGGCGCGACGAGATCATTGCTGTGTTGAAGCAGTGTGCGACCCTTCAGCAAGCGCAGCGGCTTTTCGCCTTGCATGCGGGTTGCGCGTCCACCGGCGAGGATGACCGCCGAAACGCCCACCTAGGACTCGTCCTCATCGCCCTCATTGTCTTTGGGTTCTTCGGGCTTGTACTGGATGATCTCGTGCCCCTCAAGCACCGCGGCCGGCGACAGCAGGTCACGCACCGTCTTGCTCGTGGCGAGATGGCGACTGCGCCAGATTTCAGCAGGGGTGCTGCCCCACTGCTTTTCCTTGAGGTTGTCTTCGCTGAGACGTCGGGGGACCATCCGGCGATCGACGACGCGGGCCAGCAAGTACGCCCATTCCTCATTTTCGGGGCGACGCAGCGGGTCCTTGTTGTGCTTCTCTGAGATCACCTTTGTCACGCCCTCAGAAGGCTCGATATCCTTGATGCGGGACACAAACGGCTGGTCAGGTGCCGCGATACTCGGGCTGGAACTCAGCATAAGCACATCGTTGTCGCTGTCTGAATAGATGCCCGGGATGTCCATCTTGTCGTTGAAGAACGGCGTCTTCTGTACTTCAAAGAACTCACCGTACTTGGTTTCGGCAGCGTTGATTGCAGCAGTCCACCCCTTGTCGAGAATCTGGCGGCGGACCTCCTTCATGGCGTCAACCGTGAGTTCACGGGCGCGCTTCATGGAGGCGATAGTTACGACCTTGTCCCACGCGTCCGTGCGACCCATGACGTATTTCGGCGTTTTGTCCTGCAGGCGCAGAACAATGTAGCCCTTGCCCGGCACGGCCATGATCTCGCTGGTCGCGCCGGCGGCGTTACCCGGGTTTTCAAGGAACTCACGCGCGCCATCAACGTTTTCAAGGAAGCTGATGCGGTCATCCGCAACCACTTTGTCCCACGTCATGTCGGTGCCTGCCGGCATCAGTGCGATGTGCAGGCGGGTGAGTACCGGTGAGAGTGCCCACGTGCGGGTGTCGGCCGCGTTCTTGCTGAGGTTATTGTCGCGGGCCTGGTAGTCGGCACGGATCAGTTCGGCTCGGTCGCGGTAGTCGTCGAGCTCCGACTGAGGGACGATGCTGTCGCGACGGTCGGTGATCAGCGTTCCCAGTTCACTGGGGATTTCGATCAGCAACTCGCGCAGCACGAAACGACGCAGGTCGAGGTCGCCTTCCTTCGCGTTACGAATCAGCAGTTCATAGTCTGCCAGTTCGCTGCGGAAGAACTCCGCGAACTCTTCAACCATGGGCAGCTTCTTGTCGCGAAGCTTGATCTTGTCCTCGATGGCTTTGATCTCAAGGCGATACTGCTCAAGCTTGGCGTCGACCTCTTCTTGCGACATGCGCTGGCCGTTGTCGGTCAGGTGCTCTTCCTCAAGTTCGAACTCTTCAAGCTGCGCGCGTTTGTCGTTGAGTTCGCGCTCAGGCGGGCGAGTGTTCATCTCGGCCGCTGTCAGCAGAGTGTTGATCTGCTCAGCGTTGAAGTCACGAAGCTGGCGAATGAACTCGTCCACGATACGCCCGAGGGCGGCGGCGTCAGCTTCGGTGTTTCCGGTCTCTGACTGCGTATCCATCATGTTGGAGATGCTGCGCAGCTTTGCAAACAACTGGGTTTGCGCCGAACCGAAGCGGGTGCGCAGGTCTTCCACGTAGCCGGCCTGTGCGGTCCAGATCCCTTCTTCTTTTCTGACGACGTCAATCTGTGCGCGAAGCTGGCGCTGGCGCTTGTTCTTTTCGTCTTCAACGAAACGCTTGAAGGCCGTGATTGCCATCTGGGCCGACTTGATGGACTCCTTGCGCATCAAGGCATCGCGCAGTTCCGGCTCAGCTTCATAGAAACTGAGGTAATCCAGCATCTCTGCCTTGTGGTCAGTCTTGAACTTCTCGATTTCCGCCGTACCCCAGTCTTTCGTTTCTTCCGTATGGTCGCGGGCATAGCGGTTGACCTCGCGCTCAAGGCGCTGGTCGATATTTGTTTTGTCTTCTGCCGTGGCTTTGAACATCTCGTCGCGGACGGCTTTGTAGATCAACTCAAGCATCTCGGGCTCGAACTCGACGTTGCCGTTGCGCACCATGGTTTCGGGGTAAGCCATGATGATGTCGAAGCCGAAGGTCGCATCCGAGTAAAGGCTTTTGCTGCGGTTCTTGTCGTAGGCTTCTTCAATGCGGTCGTAACCCATGCCGCTGGTTGCGGCGCCGAGACCGCTGGCCATGCCGGCCGAGCGATAGCGGAAGTTTTCGTTCAAGACGTCTTCACGGGCTTGCGCCATGAAGTAGCCGATCTTGAGCCGGGCGTACTCGGCCTTGAGTTCCTCGTTGTTCCCCTCGGCGATTTCGGCGATGCGTACAAGGTTGGCGCGTTCATCGGCGACAAGAGATTCGACATAGTCGCGCACCATCAGCGCTTCTTTGAAGGTTCCCAACAGGTCTTCGATGCCGCTGCCATACGTTTCTTCAAACTTCTTGGTCAGGTCTTTGCGCTCAAACTTGTCGATGTCCTGACGGTTCTGGTTCATCAGGGCGGTGATTACGCGCCCGACATAGTCATTGCCCGGCTCTTCGATGCCGGCTTCGCGAGCGCGCCTGGCCATAATGATATGACACCAGATGTGCTGGTCCTGATACCGAGGCCAGACTTCAAGCAGGCTCGTATCGACAGGGCGCTGTGCGTTGTACGGCCAGTCGTGCCCACCCTCCGCCTGCACAGACATGGTCGGGACGCGGGCATACATGTACTCAGGTGCGTCCGGTGATGTCGGCGTCGAGTTGCGGTCAAGGGCGAGGACCAGACCCAGAGCCCGGCGCTTGCGCTGGAACTCGATCAGTCGGATTGCTTCGCCGTCAATCGTGCCTTGGTCGGCGGGTGCGCCGCCGCTTTGGCCATCGGCGATCGATAGCATCGCGCCGGTAACCGTGAACATCGCCGCGAGTATCACGATCAATGTCACCATGAAGATCTTCTGGCCGCGCGTGTAGTTTTCTAGAGCCACTGATTCGTCCTTCCACAGCCTGAACAGTCGTAACGCGGCAGGATAGCAGGGCGCGCGACGGGGGCAATGACGCGTGGTTTCGGAATTTCAGGCGGAGATTTCAGGCGAATCCCGGTGTTCACTACAGCTTTTTGGCGACCGGTATCCGGCGTCCCGCCCCGAAGGCGCGTTTGCCGATGCGCAGGACAATGGGGGCCTGTCTGCGCTTGTACTCGGCAATTTCGACCATACGCACAATTTTGGCACACAGGGCAGCGTCCAGCCCCAGCGCTTCCAGTTCTTTGACACTCAGGTGGTCGTCGAGGTAGCCCTCAAGGATCCGGTCGAGAACCGGGTAGGGCGGCAGGCTATCCTCGTCCTTCTGGTCCGGGCGCAACTCGGCGCTGGGGGGCTTGGTGATGATTGCCTCAGGCATTTCAGGGAAGCGCCGGGCCATTTCGAACACACGAGTCTTGGGCACGTCGCCAATAACCTCAAGCGCGCCGCACATGTCACCATATAGCGTGCTGTAGCCGACAGCCAGCTCGCTTCGGTTGCCTGTCGCCAGCACGAGGCTTCCATCCGCGTTGCTGCGAGTCATGAGCAGGACGCCGCGAAGGCGCGCCTGTGCGTTTTCCTCGGCCAGCCCACCGGGTTCGCCCGCCAGCTTTCTTTGTGTCTCGAAAATATCGTCGATGCTGATCACCTCGAACGCGATGCCCAGATTCTCCGCGAGCTCACGACTGTCATCGACGCTGCCTGCGCTGGAAAACCGCGTCGGCATGCTGATTGCACGGACGTTTTCCGGCCCGAGCGCCCTGGCCGCGAGGCAGGTTACAACGGCACTGTCGACGCCACCTGAGAGCCCGATGAGTGCCTTCTTGAAACCGGTCTTTCGGAAGTAGTCCTGAATACCAAGTGTCAGCGCCCTTACTTCATCGCCCAGATCGTCATCCGGCCATTCCGAGGCCCGTGCGGGCTCGGCCAGGTCAACGGTTACTGCGGTGGTTTCAAACAGGGGCAGTCGTGACAGGGTGACTCCGCCGCCCGCGACGACGACGCTGCCACCATCGAAGACCAGGTCATCCGTCGCGCCGACCTGATTCACCAGCACTGTTGTGAGCCCGGTCTGCTTGGTGACTGCGTGTACCAGTTTCTCGCGCAGACGATGTTTGCCTGTGCCCCACGGTGAGGCGCTGATGTTGATCAGTATCTCGGCGTGTGCCCTCATGCACGCCACGGCGGGGTCTGCGTCGTAGTCAATGCGTCCGAGTAGCTCAGCATTGGTCCAGATGTCTTCACAGATCAGCAGCCCTATGCGCCGACCGCGAAATGTCGCTACGCAGGGTGTGGGGTCGGGCTGGAAGTAGCGAGCTTCATCAAACACGTCGTAGGTCGGCAGCAGTGCTTTGTTCTTGGTGGCGATGATCTCGCCTTTGTCGCACAGCACGGCCGAGTTGTGCAGCGGCTTGCCCCAGTCGTTCACGGTGGGGGTGGCCAGGCCAAACAGCAGCCCGCA
>JAGQRE010000151.1 GCA_020425695.1 Planctomycetota bacterium | reverse complement strand
TGCCGCGGGCGATGGCCGTTACACCCATGCCGATCGCGGCCGGCGTGTTGGGCATGGTTCGAATCACCGGT
The DNA here is from genome assembly GCA_020425695.1 of Planctomycetota bacterium. Lineage (GTDB taxonomy): Bacteria > Planctomycetota > UBA8742 > UBA2392 > UBA2392 > JACKID01. The sequence continues at coordinate 9,228 of JAGQRE010000151.1, read as the reverse complement.
ACTTCGCCGAGTTCGCGCTCAAAGGTCGCTATCGTAACGCCGGCGCAGATACTTACGGCGAGCTTGCTTGGCAGGAATGCATCTTTGACGTGCTGCAGCGTGGCGTGTATCTGCTGCGGCTTTACCGCGAACAGTACGATCTGGGCCTCGGCCACGGCATCGGCGGCACTGTCGGTTGTCGGCACGCGCAGTTGCTGCGTGATGAACTCACGGCGTGAGCTGCGTACCTCCGCGATGGTGATGCTTTCGCGACCCCAACCGGAATCGATCAAGCCCTCTGCTAGCGCACTTCCCATGAAGCCGCCGCCGATGATTGCAAGTCTTGACATGCCAAGCCCCTTTCTGAGCGACATTGAAACATAGGGGTAAGCGAATGGTGAGGGGGTCAGACCCTGATTTCGCCCGGAGTGATCAGCGAAGATCCAGCCGCGCACGAGGCGAAAACAGGGTCTGACCCCTTTGCGGCGACGCCGGATTGCACGCACCCGCGAGGGCGTTAGGATCGTTGCTCCACGGGCCGTGGGCATGAGGACGCAGGCGATGAGTACCGACACACAAACCCTGAACAGCGACGAAGTGCAGCGCTACGCGCGGCATCTGATTCTGCCTGAATTCGGCAAGGCCGGGCAGGAGAAGTTGAAAGCAAGCAAAGTCCTGTGCGTGGGCGCCGGCGGGCTTGGCTCGCCGATGGCGATGTACCTGGCAGCGGCCGGTGTGGGCACGCTCGGCATCATGGACTTTGATGTTGTTGACGTGTCAAACCTGCAACGGCAGATCATTCACGGGCAGGCCAGTGTCGGCGAACGCAAGGTTGTCAGCGCCGCGAACCGGATCAAAGACATCAACCCGCACGTGAACGTGAAGATTCACGAGACGGCGATCAGCAGCGCCAACGCCCGCGAGATTACTCGCGAGTACGACGTTGTGGCTGACGGTACTGACAACTTCCCGACGCGATATCTGGTGAACGACGCCTGCGTGCTCGAGGGTAAGGTCAACGTCTACGCCAGCATTTTCCGCTTCGATGGTCAGGCGACTGTCTTCGGCATGAAGGACGGGCCGTGCTACCGATGCCTGTACCCGGACCCGCCGCCGCCCGGCATGGTGCCCAGTTGCGCTGAAGGCGGCGTGCTTGGTGTGCTGCCGGGCATCATGGGCACGCTTCAGGCGCTGGAAGTCATCAAGGTGCTGACGGGCATCGGCGACCCGCTGAAGGGGCGTCTGATGGTCTTTGACGCACTGTCGATGAAGTTCCGCGAGTTGAAGATACGCAAAGACCCGAAGTGCCCGATCTGCGGTGAGAGCCGTACGATCCACGAGTTGATAGATTACAACCAATTCTGCGGCATCCCCAACGAGGAAGCGCAGAAAGCGCTCGACGCGCAGAAAGCGACTGAAGTGAACGCAGACGAGATAACACCCGCGCAACTAAAAGAGCGAATGGACAAGGGTGACAAGCCTTACCTGGTGGACGTTCGAAATGCCAATGAACTCGACATCTGTAAACTACCCTTCGACGCGTGGATTCCACTGCCGGAGTTCGGAAGCCGCTGGGAGGAACTGGCCGACAAGAAGGACACCGAGGTAGTGATCTATTGTCGATCCGGTGGACGATCTGGTCAGGTCGTGCGATTCTTGCAAGAACAAGGCTTCAGCAACGTCAGAAACATGATCGGCGGCATGCTGCGCTGGAGCGACGACGTTGATTCAACTGTGGCGAAGTACTAGGCGCACGTGAGTTGGTTTGGCAAAGGCGGCCTTCGGGTCGCCTTTGTCTTTTACCCGGGCCTACGCGGTGCGGCGCAGTCGCGTGCAGACAAGTGCGGCCGAGCCCAACCCAAACAACAGAAGCCAGGCGTTGCCGCCCTCCTGGGTGCTGCACTTGTTGTCACCGCCCCCGCCGCTGTCACTGGCGCCTACCAGACTCATTGAAATCTGGGTTGGTGCGTTGATTGTCCAACTGGCTGAACCGGATGCTGTGACCGACGACTGCACGTTGATTCGAAGCGTCGCTTTGCCGCTGTGTGTGAGCGGCACCGACGTTACCTGTCCGGCCGTCGGGTTGCTGAACGTAGCCAGCACGTTGCCCGTACCACCCGTCGTATCAATGAACTCGATCTTTTGGATGTTCGTGCCGACGCCCTCAAGGCGAATGAATACGGTTTGCGATGAGCCACCGAAGTCGAGCTCGAGGCTGCTGGCGATTGTGCTGTTCTGGGGAACCGTCCGGTCCCAGAACGCGAAGCGGTCAACCGCAAGCTTTAGCCCCGTTGCAGTCAGCACAAACTGGTCTTGCTTGATGAAACTGACTGTCCCGACGCCGGCGGTGATGGTTCCTGTATAGTCCGAGGCCGTCACGCCCTGTGCGGTCTCAATCTCGACTGCGAAGTAGTGAACACCGGCGTACGTACCGTTCAGTGTTGCGCTGGCGGTGCCGGAACCCAGCACTGACGCTTCGTTGATTGCCGTGGGGTTCGTGGCGGCGCTCGCTGCCAGCGCGTCGATGTCGATCAGCCGGACAATCAACCCGCTGGACGCGTTTGTGTTCAGGCTGCTGTTGAGTGTCCAGCTTTGGCTGCTGCCACCGAAATCCAGCGCGTACAGATAGGTAAGGCGGCGGTTGTCAGGGACGGAGCCGCTCAGGTTCGCGGTACTTTGCGCGTAGGCGCCGCCAGCCAAACATAGCAGCACAAAAGTCAGCAACAGACGGACCATGGCGTTCCCCTTCCTGAGCCTATTCAACGAAGTGGAAACGCCTGAGTTGGCGTTGAACGTCCCTTGACGACCCCAAACCCCCGGATACAGTTGCTTTCGGTGGGTGCGGCGTGACGCCGTGAACCTGGTCAGGCCGGAAACGGAGCAGCCATAGCGGGCTGTTGCGGGTGCGCCCACCACCTATGACAGCGGACGGCGAAAGCCGTCCGCTTTTTTTAAGTGATCGAGAATCTAGGCGCGGTTGACGTTAATGTTGCCGACGCCGGTCTTTGCCTCAATGTCGCCGGGGCCCTGCCCGAGCAAACCGTTGGCACGCTGCCCAACGATATTCGTGTGAACAGGCATTGTGCCCGCGTCACGCCCCAGATGCACGCGCCCGACGGCGGCCTTCAGATCAAGCCGCCCGATGTAGGTGGCCGGCAAGTTCAGGTAGATGTTGCCCGTCGCGCATTTCAGGCTGGCGTGGGTCAACAGGCTGCTGCCGCCGTGTAGCGTCAACGAACCGACGCCGGTCAATAACCCCGGCTCGCCCTCGAGGCGATGGGCACTGACGTTGATCTTGCCGGTTCCGCAGCGGAAACGGCTTTCGCCACAAACGCGCTCGGCCTTGACGTTGATGTTGCCGGCGCCGGTTCGCAGGTCGTGTTCGCTGCTGAGCCCGGTGGCGTGGATGTCGCCCATGCCGCAGCGGGCACGCACGTTCATCGACATGGGTAGGCGAATCTCCCAATAGATCTTGCGGCGCTGGAGCGCTTTTGGCGTTTCGACGGGCTTGATGCGGATCTTGCCGTCGCCGGTCAGTACTTCGACGTCGTTGTCGGTGACGGTGTATTCTTCACCGCCCGGCATCTTGAAGTGTGCGACGATCTCAACCAGCCCGGTGCGCCCGGCCTCAAGGCGAATGTCACCCATGCCGTTCTCGATGATCAGGCGAGTGACATCGCTGCCAACACCGACAGCGCGCGTGACCGTTCCGACTTCCTGGTAGCTTCCAAAGATCATGGCGTTCTCCTGCCCATGATTAGGAAGAAGACGCACGCGAATTTCAGTACAATCCATGTATGTCACGGAAGCGTGAAAACCGCAGGTTTCGGACGGCCCTGATCATCTGTCTGGTGATTGGAGAGTTTCAGGCGTTAGTGCTTGGCATTGGGACCAGGAGTTTGTCAGGCAGCGGCGTGGACTTCGCGATCAGTTTAGTCGTTGTGGTTTTGCTTGGCGTACTTCTGGGCGTCTTTGTCTGTTTCTTCCCATACGCGATTGTTGTGCTTGGTCTGGCGAAGCTGTTTGAACAGCGGAAGGAAGTTCTAGACGAGCTAGGCGACGAGAACGTAGTCCACGAGGACCCGGACGGTGAGCGAAAGCTGCATGAATACCTCACAGCCATCACGAGCGTAGAAGCGCGGATCGGGTTGTTGCAGCGCTCGACGCCGTATGTACCAGCCGAGCAGCGTGCCCCCGAAGGTGCCAAACCGCCAAGGGCTCGCCTCAGCCGAGCCGGCTGGGGAGCTTTGATCGTGTGCATGGGTATCGGTGCAGTCTGTGGTGCCTTCTACGGTGCAGCAAACGGCTTAGGCGATGTTGACTCAGACTCATCGGGGCAGGCCGTTGCACGAAACGTAGGCGTGCTGCGGCTCTTTGTGAGCAGCATGCTGGGGGCTGCGTTGGCGTCGCCGGTTGGGCTCGTAATGGTGTTGGTATTCGGACGCGTCGAAGAGGTAAGCGAAGAGATAGACAAACCACAGGAGCCAGACCATGACGCCGGAGCAGGTAGTCCAGAAACAACTTGAGGCCTACAACCAGTGCGACATCGAGGCCTTTGCCGCGACTTACACGGATGACGTCAAGGTCGTGGACGGCACAGGCAAAGTCGTCTGTGAGGGGCTTGCGCAGTTGCGCGAAGTCTATGCACCCCTGTTTGAAGCTAATCCCCATCAAGTGGCGCTGATTACGAAACGCATCACGGCCGGCGACTGGGTGATAGATGACGAAGAAGTCATCGGTCGGGCTGACAATAAGCGCCGCAACGCGGTGGCCATCTATCGAGTGACCGGCGACCGCATCCGCCATGTCACGCTCGTCGCGAAGTAGGGCGAGTCGCTGCTAACGGAAACGGACCGCCCTAAGGCGGTCCGTTTGATGTCTGGTGGCTTAGAACTCGTCCTCGTCACTGCCGCTGTCCTTCTTGTCGTTCTCTTTCTTCTCGCTGTCGTCCTGCTTGGGTGTTTCCGGCTTGGCGCCTGGTCGCTGGCGCTTCATGCGGTCGCGGACGATGCCTTCGATCTCTTCCTTGCTAAGGAAGCCGTCGCCGTCTTTGTCCACCTTGTCGAAGTTCTCTTTCAGGCGCGCAGGGGCTTCGTCTTTGCTGATCTTGCCGTCACCATCTTTGTCGAGCTGCCCGAGAATATCGCCGCGTTCCGGGCGGTCGCCATTGTTTTTGTTGCCGTCACCGGGCTTGCGGGCGTTGCTGAATTCTTCGAGGTTCAGCGAGCCGTCCTTGTCAGTGTCGCCGGTTTCGAGGAGTCCTTCGAATTCCTTGCCCAGTTCATCCTTGCTCAGTTTGCCGCTGTCATCGCGATCGAGAATGCTGAACTCTTCCTGCATGACCGCGGCCTGTTCCTTCTTGTCGGCTTCGATGACCGCGTCTTTGCCGCCGATCAGCTCGCGCAGTGTAAGGCTGCCGTCCTCGTCGGTGTCGAGGGTCTTGAACAGATCGGCGTCTCCGAACTCCTCCTGGCTAAGCTTGCTGTCGCCGTCAGCGTCTTTGGCGCGCAGGATTCGCCCGATCTTCTGGAAGGCTGATCGGTCACCGCGGGTCTGGCGTTTGCGCTCCGGCTTGGCCGGAGTGTCGTCCTTCTTGGGTTGTTCCGTCTCGTCGCCCGGCTTCTCGTCTTCGCCCATCTCCTGGGCATGAAGTGCGCCTGAGAATGCAACTAAGCCCAGGAATGCGACCATTGCCATTGCGCGTTTCATAGACAACTCCTTATCCCCGTAGGGCTACCTTGTTAACATGTAGCTATTGAACACGACTCGGGCAGTTCGGTTGCGAGAATTCTGGACATGAAGTATCTGACACCGCTGGTAGTGCTAATCATTGTGGGATTCACGGGGTACGCGACGTATCTCTTTATGCCGCAACAGGTTGAGGATTGCTGCGAATACCTTGGCCTGCTTGCGCCGGAAGGTGTCTCCGAGACGCCGGGCGTGGACCACGTTGATTTTGAAGGCCCAACTGCTGACGGCAGTATCCCAGAGTCAACGCCGGGCCTGAAACTGCACGAGAATCCGGGCGAAGTCACGCTGCCTGATCTTGATGGCAAACAGCACACGATCGATTTCGGCTCCAGTGAGTTTACGGCCGTTGTCTGGGTGTCAAGTTTCTGCCCAACCAGCAAGATCTACGAAACACGTCTGAACAAGCTGGCCAGCGATTTCTCGGGCAGCGTGCAGTGGTATGCGATCAACAGCAGCGCGATGGAAAGCGTCGATGAGTTGCGCGCCCACTTCAACGATGGGCACCCCGACCGCCTTCGCTTGACGGTTCTGAAGGATGACCGCAACGTTATAGCCGATCGGTTTGGTGCTCGTGTTAGCGCGGAGGTATTTGTTTTCGACCGTCAGGGGCGCTTGCAGTACCGCGGCGGGATCGATGACGCGCGCAATCAGGATCGCGTCGCGGTTGAATACTTGCGTACGATCTTGGACCAGTTGGTTGATGGCGAAGAGCCTGAGTGGCGGTATCAGCCACCAAAAGGCTGCTGCCCGATCGACAAACTGGGTGCTGACGAACAGCCCGCTGATAAGCCCGACGAAAAGGCTGCGCCGACAGACGAACCAGAACCGACAACTCCATGAGACAAGCCAACTGGCATGAAGTCGGCGGCAATGCCCGCGTCTTGAAAGGCACCGAAGAGGAGGCCTTGAAACAGCACGCGTCGCCCTCAAACTCAGGCGCCCATGCTGGTCGCGGTACGCAGGCCGGTGGGCAGCCGAGCCATAAGCAGGCCTTGTACCCCGTGTTTCCGTCCCGGAAGCGCAAGTAGCCACACGCCTCGCCTCCGCTAGACTAGTCGTGGAGGCAATCATGAAAACGATGCAATTGATTCTAACCGTGATTGGTGCGGTAATCGGCGGTGGTCTGGTGCAATGGCTGGCGCATGGCGCGACCGTGCAGGCGCAGGAGGCGTCCGATACGCTGCGAGCGAAGAAGTTTGAACTCGTGGGTGATGATGGCGAAGCCCGAGCACGCTGGGAGGCAACCGCCGACGCAACCGAGTTCGAAATGTACGGGCCCGACATGAAGACCAGTATCACGCTGCGCATCAAGAAAGACGGCGCGTCGGTGATCACGTTCTATGACGCGAAGCTGAAGTCGCGAATCGTGCTTGGTGCGACAACCGAAGGCTGGTCTGGGCTCGCGTTCGCCGACAAGGAGGGCAGGCAGCGTGCGGCCCTTGGCAACGACAAAGACGGCGCTCCGACACTCAGCATGCTTTACGCGAACGGCAAGCTGGCGAACCTGCTGAGTGTGCAGGGCGAGAAGGACTCCGTGTTGGTCATGAATGACCCCAAGGGCGAGAACATGGCCGCCTTCGGGAATAGTAACGGACAGCCCAACCTGCTGCTGCTCGACAAGCAGGGAACGGAGCGTCTGAAGCTTGTGCTGAAGTCCGACAACTCGCCGGCGCTGATGCTGCGAGATGAGAAGGGACGTGGGCGGCTGGTCGCCGGCGTGAACACGGATGGTTGGGCCGGTATCGGCGTGATGGACGAGAAGGAAACAGTTCGCACGTTGTTGTTCAGTGACCGGGGCGGAGACAACGGAGTCACGGTCGCAGACAAGAAAGGCAAGTCGCGTGCAGCCGTCGTGGTCACCGACAAAGATGAGCCCGTTGTTGAGTTACTGGACGCCAACGGGAGCCAAGTATTCAAGGCGCCGCGTTGAACATTGACCAAGCTTGGCGAATCCACGCGGAAGCCACACAAGGTGCCGGCGTCAGCGGCGTAGGGCGCGTTTACACGCCGCGTGACGTTGCACTGCGGCTGGCACAGATGGTTCTTGAGCCGTTGACAGACGCGCCGTCACTGCTTGATCCGGCCTGCGGCTCGGGTTCTCTGCTTCTCGCGGCGGTGGAGTGGGCCTCGCAGGAGCGTCCGGGCTGGCTCGAGCACTGGCAGGGTGGCGCGCTATCAGGCTGGGACATTGATTCCGCGGCAGTCGAGACCTGCAATCGTGTGCTCGCAACGGCCATTGGCGTGGGTGCAGCAGAATTCAGCAGTGTCCGAGACGGTCTGGGTGAGAGCGGCGAGTTCGACTGTGTGCTTGCGAATCCGCCGTGGGTAAGTCTTTCCGGCCGGCACGCACGTGACATTGACCCTCAGAGGCGTGCCTTCCTCGCGGAACGGTATCCTGCCTTCGCTGGTTGGCCGGGCTTGCACACAGCCTTCGCTGAGCAATGTTCAAGAATGACGCGCGCGGAAACCGGTCGGCTCGGGCTGTTGTTGCCAATGCAGATGGCCGACCTTGCGGGTTATGCAGCCACTCGTAGTGCCGTCACCAGCAGGCTGACGCTTGAGCATGCAGCCGAGCTGGGCGAGGGCGTGTTCCCCGGGGTGAATGAGCCTACGGGAATGTTCATCTTTGCCGGCGGTACGGGCACGGATGGATCCTGGATACGCTGCGAAGACGATTCTCTGCCGGCGCATGTACATCGGTTTTCTTCGCTACCCCCGGACAGCTTTGGCGATGTAGGTGTACACACCGGCAACGCCGCTAGCCTGCTGGTCGCCCGTGAGGGGGCAGGCCGGGCTCTGCGAGTCGGGCGAGACATTGATCCCTTTGCGTTGGCGCCGCCTTCACACGTGCTGCGAGACGTTGATCTTCCGGAGGGCAAGTATGCTCGTGTTGCAGCGGAGTCGCGCTACAGCGATGCCGTGATTGTGCTGCGTCAGACGGCCTCGCGTCCGATTGCTGCCCGGCATGAACCGTGGGCGTACTTTCGGAACTCGGTGCTGGCCTGCTATGGCGCGCCCGGGCATGACGTTGACTATTTGCTTGGCGTTCTGAACAGCGAAGTTGTTGCCCGGATACATCGCGTAAAGTTTCGCGATGCCCGCCAGCGGACGTTTCCACAGTTGAAGATCAGTCACCTGCGCGCGTTGCCGATCCCGGGGCCGGAGATTGGTAGCGTCTACGCACGTATTGCGAATGCCGCGCGCGCCGTACAGGAAGGTCTCCCGCAGGCGCGCGCTGAGTTGGAAGTGCTGGTAAGTCAGGCCTACGGGCTTTGACTATTTGGCGTTGCTGCCGTTGCGTGTCGTCACCGTGAACTTGAGAACACGCTTTTCGCCGGGCTTTAGCGTGAAGTGGATCTTCTGTGTGTCCGCGTCGTGCTTCTCGAAGCTGTCGTCGCTGTCGAAGTCAAAGTCGCCGTACATTGTGCGATGGATTTCTACTTCAACTTCGCGGTCACGGAAGTTCGTTACTGTCGTCTCGAACTCTTCGACGGTCGT
>JAGQRE010000150.1 GCA_020425695.1 Planctomycetota bacterium | reverse complement strand
GGTAGCGCCCAACGATCTCACGGATGGTCTCGTCCTTCAGCGGATACAGCTGCTCAAGACGAACGATCGCGACGTCCTTGCGGTCGTTCTCTTTGCGTGCGGCATCCAGGTCGAAGTACACCTTGCCGCTGCACAGCAACAAGCGTTTGGGCTTCTCGCTTGCCCAGTCGTCCGGGATGTATTTCTGGAAGCTGCCCTCGCTGAAATCACTCAACGCGGAGACACATTCCGGGTGGCGCAGCAGACTTTTCGGCGTCATCACGATCAACGGCTTCAGCCACTTACGCTTCATCTGGCGGCGGATCATATGGAAGTACTGCGCCGGCGTAGTGACGTTGCAGACCTGTAAGTTGTCGTCCGCGCTGAGGTTCAGGAAGCGCTCAATGCGCGCGGATGAATGCTCCGGCCCCTGGCCTTCCATCCCGTGCGGCAGCAGCATCACCAACCCACTCAGACGGTTCCACTTCTCTTCACCGCTTGCAAGGAACTGGTCAATGATCACCTGCGCCACATTGACGAAGTCGCCGAACTGCGCCTCCCACATGACCAGCACGTCTGGGCTGTCGAGGCTGTAGCCATACTCAAAGCCCAGCACAGCCGTCTCGGACAACGAGCTGTTGCAGATGTTGATCTGCGCTTGTCCATCGGCCGCATAGTTAAGAGGGCGGTAGATTGAACCGTTCTCGACGTCGTGCCAAACGGAGTGTCTATGCGAGAACGTACCACGCTCGGAATCCTGGCCGGTCATGCGAATGCCGGTGCCCTCGGCGGCAAGGCTGGCATAAGCCAAAGCTTCACCCGCGCTCCAGTCGAGAGGCTTGTCGCCACTGGCCATCTCAAGGCGTCCGGCAACCCAGCGCTCAAGCTTTGGATGCAGGTTGAACCCGTCAGGCGTCTTCGAGATGCGCCGCAAGTACTCGCTGAGCTTCGTCGCCGGCACGGCCGTTTCGGGGTTGTCGTCCGTCGGTTCCAGCCCGCCTTTGTATGGCGACCACACGACCTCAAGTTCGTTCTTGCGCAGAATCCGACTCTGGCGGCGCGCAGCCAGCAGTTCTTCGTCATAGAAGGCCTTGGGGTGCGCCATGATCTCTTCAGCTTCGGCCTCCGTGATACCGCCGGTTTCGAGCAGCCGGTGCAGGTAGCGGTCCCGCACTTCTTCGCGCTGGCGAATCTCTTTGTACATCTGCGGCTGCGTGAAGCTGGGCTCGTCGCCTTCGTTGTGCCCGCGCAGGCGGTAGCAGTACATGTCGATCACGACATCACGCTGGAACTTCTCACGGAAGTCGAGCGCAGTGCGCACAACCTGCGCGACGGCCTCCGGGTCTTCGCCGTTCACGTGAAAGATCGGGATCTGCAACATCTTGGCGATGTCAGTCGCATAGGTGCTGCTGCGGTCCTGTTCAGGCAGCGTGGTGAAACCGATCTGGTTGTTCAGCACGATGTGAATCGCGCCGCCGACGTGATAGGCGCCGAGTTGCGACAGGTTGAACGTCTCCTGCACCACGCCTTCGCCGATCATGGCCGCGTCGCCGTGGATGATCATCGCCGCACCCTTGCGGCGGTCGAGGTCGCCGATGCGCTCCTGCTTGGCACGAACGCGCCCCAAGGCGATTGGGTTGATGAACTCCAGGTGGCTCGGGTTGAAACACAGCGACAGGTGAACCGTCTTGCCGGTCTGGCTGACCCAGTCGTTGCTGTAACCCATGTGGTATTTGACGTCGCCGTGCTCGTTCTCGGTTTCGAAGTCCTCGAACTCGGCAAAAATCTCGCGCGGTGTCTTGCCCATGATGTTGGCAAGCACGTTCAGACGCCCGCGGTGTGCCATAGCCAGCACAATCTCGGCGACGCCCTGCTGGGCGACATGCTCAATGGCGAGGTCAAGCAGCGGTATCAAACTCTCGCCGCCTTCGAGGCTGAAGCTCTTGCTGCCGATGTACTTGGTCTGCAGGAACTTCTCGAATGTCACGGCGTCATTCAGGCGCCGGAAGATACGGATCTTCTCGTCGCGGGTGAGTTCGGTTCGGTTGCGGGTACTTTCGACGCGCTTGCCGATCCAGCTCGTGACTTCGAGGTCGTCGATGTGCATGAACTGCACGCCGATGCTGCGGCAGTAGGTCTCTTGCAGATGCTCAAGCACCTTGCGTGGCGTATCCAGCCCGGGGGCAGCGATGGTTGTGCTCACGATGGTGCGGTCAAGCTCGGCGTCACTAAGCCCGAAGTAGTCCAGCTCAAGCTCCGGAATCGCAGGCAGTGGGCGCCCGAGCGGGTCGACTTTCGCAAGGCGATGCCCACGCGCCCGGTACACGCGAATCAGGCGGTCTACTTTCTCTTGCAGCGCCGCAACGTCGTAGGCGCTTACGCCGGGCGCCCCGGACGCCTGCTGCGGTGCGGGGTTGAAGATGCTACGAACGCCAAACGAAGGACCGAGACGCACTCCCTTGCTGTGCCCGTTGCCATTGCCATCGCCATTACCGTCCAGCGACTCGAAGTACTCACGCCAACGAGACGGCACCGAACTTGGGTCGCGGGAGAAGTCCTCATACAGGGACTCCATGTAGGCAAGGTTTTCGCTGTCCATAATGATCTCGCTGTCAGCGGGGCGGATTCTAGCCCCGCACGGAAAACCCGCCACCGTCCCAAGGTTGTTTTGTCGAAGTTAGCCAACAGATCCAAACGAAGCTTTACCCGGAAGACCTTGGCGAAACATCGTTTGGAAGTTAAGTCATGACTGTCGCCACGCTCTTATCCCATGGGGAAAATATGAATCTTCGATTGCTCGGAACGATTACAGCCGTGCTGTGTGTAGTTGCCTTGACTGCCTGCCAGACTACCGGACGCAGTGGCGGCTCACTGAAGGATGCCATCAAGACCCGCAGCATTGAGCGCGCCCGCCTGCATGATGCCGGCGAAATCAAGGCCGCCTATGACAAGGCAAATGGCGACCCCGACGAAGTCCTGCTGTTGTTCCTGAACGCCTGCCTGCTGGTTGAGGAAGACAAGGACGCCGGCAACCGCGCCATTGCCTACCTGAGTCGTGACAACGACCAGTGGGAAGACGCCGACGGGCCCACGGGTGTCAAGCTCAGCAAGATGGCCGAAGAGGGGCTGCGCCGCATCTGGGAAAAGCCGGAAATCATCCGCAGTTACTGTGGTGGCGACGGCAGCGATTTCTCGATGGCCGAGCCCGAGGTCGTTGATCTCAGCATCAAGGACACGCAGGAGCCGAACAGCACGACCACCAAGTACTTTCTCTGGAGTACCGGCAAGGACAACGCGTCGCCGGTCTCATTGAGGTCAGATGGCGGTCGCTGGTACGTGGACGAGTGGAGCAGCCTTCAGGGCGGCGTCACTGCTCGATAGGAGACCAGCATGCGCAGTCAGATAGATGGCGATCGCCTTCGCGACGCCGAAGCCATTAAGCAGCACTATGAATCCAACAGCGGGGACCCTGACCAGGTGCTTTGGGCATTCCTGAACGCGCTGTTGTTGCTGGAAGAAAACGCAAACGATGCCATGGCTGCATGCGCGGTGATGATGCGCGAGGCGGATCGACGTGACGACCGCAACCGAATCACCAGCCTGATGCCATCACGCATGCGTGAGCAGAGCGAGTTCTATCGACTCAAGGCCAACAAACTGATCGCCCGCAGCTATGTCGGGGGCGACGGACCACCCGAGTACGCCTTGGCCGACGAGGGCAAGATCAGCGTGGACGTGAAATCCAAAGAAGAGGCAGGCCCCGGCCTGCTAAAGTACTTCATCTGGAGCAGCGGCAAGGATAACGCGACCCCGGTCAAGCTACGCGAAGTCAACGGCGCATGGGTGTGGGACGAATGGTCCAGCATCACCACAGGCGTTCGCAAGTAATCACGACAGTACCCAACGGCAATAAACCCGGGCAGCCTTAAGCGGCTGCCCGGGTTGTGTTACCCCGCTGATGCAGGGCTACAGGGGGGCGGTCTCAGTCAAAATGCTCTCGTATGCAGGTAGCTCAAGCGTCTCGGGTTCTGGCTTGGGCAGCGCCTTGGGCCCAAAGCGGTTATAGATGTAGCCAAGCGCCATCAGGCTGACGCCCAGCCCAAGAAAACTCAGTACGCGATAGATGCCTTCAAGATGGCGCATGTCGTAGGTGAATACCTTGAGACTGCCGGCCAGCATTCCGACCAGCGCAATCACACGCAGTTGCCGCGAGTTGCGATAGATGCCCAGACCAAGCGCCAGCATCGAAAGCAGAACGATCGAGAGTGAGTAGGCGTAATGCTCAGCGTCGACTGCAGCGCCCTTCCATAGTTCCGCACCGTGGAACATATGCCGAACCTCAAGCATCACACCCATCACGATCAACCCGCCGGTGATCCACCAGCCCAGCAGGCGTTGCTGTGAGTAGCCGCGCGCCCCTAGCAACATCGACAGAACGCCCATCAGCGCGATTGGCAACCATGTAGTGAAAACCAGACCGTTCAGCAGGATAAGCCCTTGCACAGGCTCGTGGCGGATCCACGGGTTGCCGGCCGTTGCGATCAGGAACGCACCCGCCGTCAGCGCAACCATGCCCAGCCCAAGTCCGAAGCCACGCAGCGTGGTCGCTTCAATGCCGGTGTCTTTGGCGTGGGCATGCGGCGCACGCCCTATCAGCCAAGTCGACATCAGCAGTGCCACCATCACGTGAGCCGAGACTTCGAGCGCGCCCATACTCAGCGCCGTCAGGCTGCCGTTCGCTACGTGGTGGATGTTCAGGCTGCAACCCACAAGCAACACAACCAGCGCACTGACCGAATACAGCGCCCGGGAGTTCGCATTCCTTGCCAGTTGGCGGCACAACACGCAGGCCGCGAAGCCGACCACGTAAACCAGTGTAAGGTGATTCATGACGGGAGGTTGGCCGGTCAAGTCATCGCCGATGATCAGGCAGAGTGGTGGCAGCAGCCCGATTCCGGTCGCGACAAGCAACAGCACGCCAGCGAAACGCACGCCTTCAAGCCCGTACTTCCGGTCAAGCACGCCAGCGCTGACCATCTGGACGGCCCACAGCAGCACGCACCAGCGGAACTCAAGCCCGAACGGCCATGCTACAGCGGGCAGCAGCAACGCCGGAATCAGTACGCTGCTGACGGAGTGTTCATGCAGCAGGTGCCGCCCGATTAGCGTTGGAATACTGAGCAGGATGTAGACCAGCCCGGTCGCAAGCAGCACGACCATCCAGGCGTAAGGGTTGATCGCATTGATTTCGACATACAGAAACGGCAGCCCAACCAGCAGGAATGCGGCGGGTGCGGCCGCCACCAGACTGCGGGACGCCGCCCCGCCATCGCGCCAGATGCCTGCGTAGCCTATAGCGACATACAGCATTCCAAGCGCCATCAGCAGGCAAAGAGTATCAAGAGGCGCCCAGGTTTTGCCCGCCACTTGCAGGGCAGCCAGCACCAGCGTCGCGCCGAAAGTGACCAGAGGCAGGCTGGAAAAGCGGCGTTTGAGAATGGCAAGTACACCGCTGCCTGCGATCAATACGCCGTACAGCGCCCAGATGTTGGAGTCAAAGCCGCTGATGCCAAGCGTCAAGGCAAGCAGCAGGGTACCGACGGCGCTGCCGATCCAGACCATAAGGCTGGACTGCTTTTCGTCATCGTTGCGCAGCAGAACCGGCAGCACAAACAGCGTTGTCGAACCCAACAGGAAAACGCCCGGCCAGAACTCCTCGCCACCACCAAGCAGATGCAGCAGCACCCATGCTGTGCCCGCCACGATGCTCAAGCCACTGGCCCAGACCCAGCGACGCCTTCGAGCCACGAACTGCGCGCCGGCCTGCAATGCCAGCAGGTATGCGAACAAGCCGATCGGGTTCGGGTCGGCACGCCCAACAAGCAGCGGCGCGAGGAAGGCGCCGAGCAGCCCGATGATCGCGACCAGCGGCCCAAGCCTGAGCGCCCCGACAACGGCCAGCACGGTCACGGCGACCATCCCAGCCATGGAGGCCAGCGGGTGTATCAGGTCGTAGAGATCGGCTGCCGCCCAGAGGCACGCGTAGGCACAAATCACACCTGCGGCACCCAGCCCTTGCGCGACATAGTTGCTGCGGTCGCGCAGTCGCCAAGCTGTGGCGCCGCAGGTGACAGCCAAGGCCAGCCCACCCAGGACGCGATGGATTGGGGCAAGCAGACCTTGGTCGATTGTGTACTTCACAAGGAAGACACCGCCGAGCGCGAGGGCAACGGCCCCGACCCAGACAGCGAGTTTACCGCCGATGGCGCTTTCCAGCGCGTTGGCGTCGTCAGCAGGCGACTTGCTTCCGACATTGTTCATGAGATTACTCCGTTGTGGATTTTTGATAACGCACTTATGTAATCGGCAAAAGGCAACCCGGTCAACAAGTAAATAACGCTATTATGTATTATTCTTCAACGCTGGCGGCAGAGCGGAATGCGTCGGTACACTGCGCACATGAAAAGGAAGAAAGCGCCGCAGGATCACACGTCGGAAGTCCCAGCGCCCACGGAGGTCACTGCGCAGGTCATAGGCCACGTCCGCTCGCCCTACAAAGAACGTTTCGGAACACCTCGCCAGCCCACAGTGACCGAGCAGGTGCTGGAAGACCGTGCATTGGACGCAACCATCGAACTACTGCCCGGGCACAACTTCGAGCAGGCCCTGAAGGACCTGGCGACTTTCGAGTACATCTGGGTCGTGGCCTGGCTGCACCTCAATGAGAACTGGAAGCCGACAGTGGTTCCGCCGCGCGGGCCGAAAGAACGTCGCGGGCTGTTCGCCACACGCAGCCCGCACCGACCCAACCCGATCGGGCTGTCGGCATTGCGCTTGGTGAAAATAGAAGGAAGAACCCTGCACGTACGCGGTATCGACCTGCTGGACGGCACGCCGGTACTCGACATCAAGCCTTACGTGCCCTACGCCGACGCATTCCCTGACGCGAAAGCCGGCTGGCTCGACGAGATCAACCAACGCCCTGATGCGCCTGACCGGTTCGAGTGATTACTCCAGCACACTTTCAAGCAGCGAGACGGTGCGAATCAGGGCTTCGTCAGGGATCGTGTGCGGGCCGTCAAACGGTACGAACTCAACGTCTGCGCCGACCTCAACCAACACATCGCGCAGGTCTTCCGCCCACGCGTAGCTCAGCAGCGGGTCCTGCCGCCCGTGTGATTGCAGCACCTTCATGCCCGCGTGATGCTGGCTGCGCTCGCGCCATTCGTCTTCGTTCAGCAGCGTGCCGGACCATGCGATCAGAGCAGCCGGGTTCTGCTCAAGCTGGAACGCAACGTCCATGGTCACCATGCTGCCCTGGCTGAAGCCGCCCAAAGCAATCCGCGAAGTCGGGAGCCCCGTTTCTTCTTTCACTTCCTCGACCAGCTTCTGGACCATGGCACGGGCTTCAAGCATGCCGTCCGGCCTGTCGTTGCGGGCACGGTCACGGAACGTGTTGTCGGCCATAGCCCGATTCAGGGCGTCCATGTCGATCATCCACCACGCACGCGAGCCCCACATGCCCATGCTTGACAGGTCAAGTGGCGCTTCGGGGAAGTAGAACCGGGCAGAGCCCGCTAACTTCTCGGAGGCGCGAAGCAGCACCTCGGCCAGCGGCACCAGATCCGAGCCGCCAGCGCCAAACCCGTGGCACACAATGACGGCCAGCGACGGTTGTGCATCGCCTTCCAGAACGTCGATTACGCGAGTCGTAAGCCCACCCATTTTTTTCGCATCTGCTCTCATACTCGTGGTTTTACCTATCGAGTACCGGACAGTACACGCCAACGGCGGGGCTGCTATGCTGCCTGCCCGGGTTGAACAACAAAGTGGATTCCGCAATGGTTCGTGAGCAGCTTGAGAAGTTGTTGCAGCAGCGCATCCTGATTATGGACGGCGCCATGGGCACCATGCTGCAACGCTTCATGCTGGACGAGAAAGACTTCCGCGGCGAGCGATTCAAAGACCACCCGTCGAACCTGCAAGGCAACAGCGACATCCTCTGCCTGACGGCCCCGCAGATCGTGCTGGATATCCACCGGCAGTATCTTGAGGCCGGCGCGGACATCATTGAAACCAACACGTTCACCGCGACTCCGGTAAGCCAGAAAGACTACGGCACACAGGACTTCGCCTACGAAATCTGTGTCGAGGGCGCGAAAATTGCGCGGCAGGCGTGCGACGAGTTCAAAACACGCACACCGGACCGACCGCGCTTTGTTGCCGGCGCGCTTGGGCCAACGAACGTGACGGCCAGCATCAGCCCCGACGTAAACGATCCCGGCTGGCGCAAAGTAACCTTCGATGACCTGGTCGCAAGCTACACCGAGAACGCGCGCGGGCTGATCGACGGTGGCGCTGACTTGCTGTTGATCGAAACCGTGTTCGACACCCTCAACGCCAAGGCTGCAATCTATGCTGTCCGCAAGCTGTTCCGTGAGCGCGGCATTGAGCTGCCGATCATGATCAGCGGGACGATCACCGACGCATCCGGGCGCACGCTCAGCGGCCAAACCACCGAGGCCTTCTGGCACAGCGTCGAGCACGCCGCGCCCATCAGTGTTGGTCTGAACTGCGCACTCGGGGCCGAAGACCTGCGTGAATACATCGAGACGTTGTCGAACATCGCGCCCTGCTTCACCAGCATCTATCCAAACGCCGGACTGCCGAACGAAATGGGCGGCTACGACGACACGCCCGACTACATGGCCGAAGTACTCGGTGATTTCGCCGAGCGCGGCTACCTGAACATCGTTGGCGGCTGCTGCGGCACCACACCGGATCACATCAAGGCAATTGCGAGCGCTGTGGCCAAGGCCGACCCGCGCACACCCGCCGAACCCGATACCCGCCTGCATCTCAGCGGCATGGAGCCATTCAAGATTGGCCCCGGCAGCCTTTTCTGCAACGTCGGCGAGCGAACGAACGTCACCGGCAGCAAGCGGTTTGAGAAGTTCATCCTGGGCGACAAATACCACGATGCCCTTGAAGTCGCACGCCAGCAGGTTGAGAACGGCGCCCAGATCATCGACATCAACATGGATGAAGGAATGCTCGATTCCGTCGCCGCCATGCGCAAGTTCCTGAACCTCGCCGCTGCCGAGCCCGATATCGCACGCGTGCCGTTCATGATCGACAGCAGCAAGTTTGCCGTCATTGAGGCCGGCCTGAAATGCGTGCAAGGCAAAAGCATCGTCAACTCCATCAGTATGAAGGAAGGCGAAGCCGAGTTCCTGCGGCAAGCTGGGATCTGCCGCGATTACGGTGCGGCGGTCGTCGTCATGGCTTTCGATGAGCAGGGACAGGCCGACACGATTGAGCGCAAAGTCGAAATCTGCAAGCGCGCCTACAAGTTACTAACCGGCAACGGTTTTCCCGCTCAGGACATTATCTTCGACCCGAACATCTTCGCCGTGTCCATCGGCATCGAA
>JAGQRE010000014.1 GCA_020425695.1 Planctomycetota bacterium | reverse complement strand
TAAGCGGGTTGTGCTTCCAACGCCGCGCGCCGGAGCGAACCCGCCGCCGAAGATGGCGTCGGCCGAGATTGATGAGATGGGCAACTTCCAGGCCCCCGAGCCGGCAGTCGCACCTGCGCAGGCCCCGCCGCCCGCCCCCAGAAAGCCGGTTTCGCCGTTGCCACCGCGTGTACCGCAGCCGGAAGCCGCACCCAAACCGCCTGAGCCTGAACCGGACGGGTTGGATGAAACCGGGCGCACATCGCGCGAACCCGCCGTTGCGGAATCGGCAGCTTTCAGGCCGCCACCGCCGATAACAGGCGACATGCCTCTTGAAGAAGAGGATGAGCCGGCGCCGCGCGTGGGCATGCCAACGGTCCGCCTTGAGCGCCCGAAGATCGAAGACCGCCAAAAGGCGATCGAAGAGGAAGAGGCAGAAATTGCCGCGGCGCTGAAGATTCCGACGGCGGCTGTGAAGCCATCCGAGCCGCAGACCGACGATGAAGGCGAGGAACCTGCGCCGCAGATCGGTACGCTGCCCAAGAACGATACACCGGTCGCATCGGATGAAGAGGAAGAACTCACCGACGACCAGATCACGGAGTACCTGGGCGGCAGTGTGTCGGGGCGCTACGGCGACGTAAACTTTGGCGGCGGAAGGTCATCGCAAGCCGACGACGAAGAGCCCGATGAAGTCAGTTTCGGGGCGGGTGCGAAAGTCGAGATCGACGACGATGTAGACATTGATGTCGACGATGAGCCGGTCGTGGAAGCGGCCGTTGAGGTTGAACAGTCGGGTGCGGAACAAGTGTCCGACGAGACGTTTGAGCAGATTTCAGAGGAAGCACCGCCCCACAAGGAGCCCAACACCTCGATGCTGGGCGGTATTACAGCGGTTTCAGAAGATGCGGTCGGTGAAACGTCAGAGGCCGGGGAGGAACCTGTCGCCGAGCAGGAAGAACCTGACGCAGAGCCTGACGCAGAAACTGCTGAGAGTCCCGCCGAAGTGAGTCAGCCTGAGAGTGAAAACGCTGAGTTCGAACTCAAGGATGATGTCCCGACCTATGGCGACGAAGAAACGCCTCCGCCCCCGACTCGTGAGGGCGCCACAGAGGACCGCACCTTCAAGCCACGCAAGACGCGCAAGCTGATGAAGCGGCGTAAAGACACTGCCAAAATCACCGACAAGAAACATCCGACGCCGCTGCCGGAAGGCGCGAAGACGGAACACATTCCGCTACCGGAAGGGCTGCGGGGCGGTGACCAGCCCGTCGCGGCGGGTGCCAAGACGATGTTCATTCCGAAACCGGATGACGCGAAGCTTTCACGCAGTACCGACGACATTCCCAGACCGGAACGACCAACCGGCAAGCCCAGAGCCGTGCCCGAAAATCGTGAGCGCGAAACACTGGACGACATGGCTGAAGGCCCCGGCGGCGACACCGTTGCACTGCCGCCGGCCATGATGAAGCAGCTTCAGGAAGAAATGAAGCAGGCCGAGGCAAGTAAGCGCAGTGAGCCGCCAACCATCGGCGACAACCCGACGGTGAAGACCAGCAGTGACGAAGAAGATGAAGAAGAGTTCATCATCGACGACGATTACTCGTTCTTTACACCGCCGCCGCCGACTCGCGCCGCGCGCGAAGCCGCCAAGAAGGCCGAACAGGGCGATGTCATCGACGCCAGCGACTTCCACAAAGAGACCGACAATCTGCCGGCCGACAAAAAGGCCGCATCAAGCGACGACCCGGATACGTTAGTTGACTAAGGCGGTCAGGGCGGATTGCAAAGCAGGCCAACACCCTTCCAGATTCAGCCGACATGAGTACAAAGCGTCCGCACGCTATCGAGACACGTTTCAACCAGACACGGAGAGACCATGAAAACCCGAACCCACCGCTGCGGAGACCTGCGCGTTGAGCACGTAGGCCAGACTGTAACCGTGTGTGGCTGGGTCGATACCAAGCGCGACCGCGGCGGGGTGGCGTTCATTCTGCTGCGCGACGTCGCGGGTAAGGTCCAACTCACGTTCGCTGAAGAGATCAACCCGGAGTTGCTGGCCGCGACGAAAGAGGTGCGCCACGAGTTCGTGATCACAGCGACCGGCAAAGTCCGCGAGCGCGACGCTGAGAACAAGACGACCACCATGGCCAGCGGCGACATCGAAATTGCCGTCGAAAGTTTCGAGATTCTGAACACTGCCGTGACGCCAGCCATTGAAGTACGCGACGACTTGAAGTGCGACTCGGAACTTCGTTTGAAGCATCGGTTCATCGACCTGCGTCGCCGCCCTATGCAGGCGATGCTGCAGGCGCGCGCGAAGCTGCTTGAGTGCGCCCGCGAGACGCTCGGTGGCGAAGGCTTCCTCGAAGTCGAAACGCCGGTTCTTTACAAGCGCACGCCGGAAGGCGCTCGTGACTTCATCGTACCCAGCCGCGCGCACCGCGGTCAGTTTTACGCGCTGCCACAGTCGCCGCAGTTGTTCAAGCAACTCTGCATGATCAGTGGGCTTGACCGTTACTATCAGGTCGCTCGCTGCTTCCGTGACGAAGACAAACGCGCCGACCGCCAGCCCGAGTTTACCCAGATCGACATCGAGATGAGCTTCCCCACGCGCGATGACGTGATGGAGCTGTTCGAGAAAGTCGTCGGCAACGTGTTCAAAGGCATCCGCGAAGATGCGCGCTTCAAAGACCAGTCGTGGCCTGTACTCAGCGGCAGCGAGGTCAGCCCGCCCTTTGAGCGCATGAGCTATGAGCAGGCCATGCGCGACTACAGCATCGACCGACCTGACCTGCGTTCGCGTGACCTGAAATTGACGGATCTGACCGGGTGGGCCGCCGGTTGCAGCTTCAATGCCTTCAAGGGTGTCGCGGAAAAGCAGGGCCTGGTGAAAGCGCTGCGTTGCCCAGGGCTGGTTGATGGGTTCAGTACCGGGCAACTCAAGAATCTCGAGCGTGACGCCAAGGGCATGGGGGCGACAGGGCTTGCGAACCTGAAGGTCACAGACGCGGGGCTGGAAGGCGGCATCGCCAAGTTCATCCCGGAAGTTGAGCAGAAGGCGATGATTGACGGCGTCGGCGCAAAGCCCGGTGACCTGCTGCTGATCTGCGCGCACGAGAAACACAAGATCGTGCACGCTGTGATGCACAATATGCGCCTGCTGATCGCCGAGAAACTTGGGCTGCACGACAACAGCAAGTTCGCAATCTGCTGGATCATCGACTTCCCGCTGTTTGAGTACCGCGAAGAGGATGAGAAACTGTTCGCCAGTCACCACCCGTTCACGTTGCCGCAGGACGTGGCGAGGGTACGCGAGATGGCGGAGATCAGTCGCAAGGGTGGCGAGCCACACCCGGTTGCACGGATGCTTCGCGGCGGCGTGAAAATCGAGGAGATTCTGGCACTGCGCAACAACCAGTACGACCTCGTCATCAACGGCATTGAGATCGCCGGCGGCAGTATTCGTATGCATCGCACGGACGATCAGGCCGACGTCTTCGAGTTGGTGGGTATCGGTAAAGAAGAGGCCGACAAGAAGTTCGGCTTCCTGATGAGCGCTCTCGACCACGGTGCGCCGCCCCACGGCGGAATCGCATCGGGTGTCGATCGCCTGCTGATGCTGCTGTTGGGCCTCGACAACATCCAGGACGTGATCGCGTTCCCGAAGTCGGCAACAGGGCGCGACCTGATGATCGACACGCCCAACGACGTAGAGCCAGCACTGCTGGATGAGCTAGGCGTAAAGATGATCCCGAAGCCGGAGAAGTAGTCGTAAGACTGAAGCAGAGATAATTGGGTGGGCCCGACAATCCTGTCGGGCCTGCTTTCTTTAGTTCGGCAACCAGCCTTCAATGCTTGCGGGAAGCCAGAGCGAGTCCCAGTCTTCAGCAACACTTACAAGTCCAGCGCGGACTGGATTTAGTCGGATGTAGCTCCACTTTTCCTCAAAATCCGAGCGCGACCGCACCTGTCTATCGTATCTCTCGTCTTGCCAGAGTGAGCCAAGAGTACCACGAGACTCATTGATACGCCGTGCGGACACTCCCTTCATGCCTTTCAGTAACTCGCCGAGATTCCACCAGTTCCCCGCAGATTTCTCACAGGGCTGAAGCAGCAGGTGAGTGTGGTCCGGCATTACGACGACCGCGAAAACCAAGTACCGATCTCGGTGAAAGTGCCGGATGCAGTCCAAAACAATTTGTCGCTCCGACGTCGAAAGACTCACATTCTCCAGGCAGCGCCAAGTAACAAACAGCGTGCGACCGCCTGACTGGAAGTGCGGCAAGTGACGCTTCCAGCGACCAAGGTCCTTACCGATTTTCTTGAACTGATCTTCCCTGTTCACGTATTGAGTGTAACAGATGACCAGAGGGTCTTGAGGCGACTTGGCCCGACAGGATTGTCGGGCCCACCCGGAAGAGCAATGTCCGAATTGATTTACAGCATCACGCACCGCCCGTATGTGTTCATCTTCCTGATCGCGTTCCTCGCGTTCAGTTGGATGGAGCAGGGCAAGCTGCGCACGCTGATCTGGCTGGTCACTGGGTACTTGGTAGCCTTGCTGGCGGAGTGGGCGAGCGTCAACCCGGACATTCGCCTGCCCTTCGGCTATTACGTCTATCACCAGGAAGCACTCGAGAACGACCTGTTGGTGTTCGGCGTACCTTTCTTCGACAGCCTTTCGTTCGCCTTTCTCAGCTACGTCAGCTTCTCATTTGCGCAGTTCTTCATGTCACCGCTGTGGCGTAAGGGTCTCAACTTTCAGCGCGTGACGTCGCGCGGCATCCGCAACTCGCCGGCCACGCTGTTTCTCGGCGCAGCGCTCATGACACTGATTGATGTTGTGGTCGATCCCGTCGCGCACCTTGGCGCGCACTGGTTTCTTGGCGACATCTACCACTACCCGTCGCCGGGCTATCACTACAACGTGACGATGGCGAACTATGCGGGCTGGTTCGTAGTTGGCTGGGTCATCATGTTCATCAACCAGCGTGTCGACGCCTTCCTGGCCAACCGCGAAATGGTGAAAGACACGGCCCTTTCGCTGCCGTACGTGCCCTTCCAGGGCCTGTTCGCGCCTCTGTTCTGGGCCGGGATCCTGCTGTTCAACCTCGGGGTCATTGCCTGGCTTGGCTGGAGCTACGAGCCTGAGCAGGGCATGGTCTTCGATCACGCCGAGGTTCGCAAACTGTTTCTCTCAAGCTGTTTCGTCGTGGTCCCGGTACTGCTGATTGCTGCGGTGCAGTTGATTAAGCCGTCCAATCGCCCATCGCACGAGGAACTCACGGCGTGGCTGGCGAGCTATCCGAACCCTCGACTCAAGGCCGAAATCGGCGATCACAACTGATTTCCGGATTCGCGAAACCTTTTCATCTCAAATGCGTCTCAACGTTGGCCAATTGCCAGTCGTTGGAAGATAATCGGGCTCAAACTTGAGCCCACGATTGTAATTCCCAGGGTTTTACCGAGGCGGGAGATGCAGATGAGAAAGACACTTCTTGCGGCGAGCGCGCTGATACTGCTACTCGCGACCGCTGTTCACGCGCAGGATGAAGAGTCCACGCCAGGTGCGAAGATCATTGAGCGCAGCAAGGCCGACGCGCTGCTGTTGCTGCCACAGGCGGGCTCGGGCGGCTCAGACAAGGTCCCCCTCGAGCATGATGAGCAAAAGCAGACCGAGTTTGCCATCGACGTCGAAGGCTGTGAAAAGCTGAAGGGCCACGTCTCGGTGCCTGTAGGGCTCGATAAGTCGGGCAAGTACGGCATGGTTCTGGCGCTGAACGGCAGCGGTTATGAGGGCGTCGAAGATCTTCAAAGCGCCGCCCGGCTTTCCAGCGGACGTGACCCACTCATTGTGGTTGGCCTGACTTACGCGTCGATTCGTGAAGTCGAAGACGGCTTCAGTGTCATTGAGCCGCTGGTCGAGAACGACAAGCTCATGGAAGCTCTGACCTGGCTTGTGAAAAAGGCCATCGCAGACAACCCGGTCGATCCGGATCGGGTCTTTCTTTACGGCGACAGCGGTGCGGCGGCTGATCTCGCCCTGAAACTCTGGGAGGACGACCCTGACAGCTTCCCGTTCAGAGGCTGCATGTATGACGGGCCGATGTTCGGGTTCAAGGTCGAGAAAGCACCGCCCGTGCCGACGGTGTTCCTCGTGACGGACTGGGACCTTGAGATTTTTGCAGAGTCTGACTTCAAGGACGCCGATCCCGCCATTATCGCGAACAAGTTGATGGCGCGCGGCGTACCCTGCGAGTACCACACCTACAAGGTGAACTTCTTTGCTGGCCCGCCTGAGCGCCCGATCCAGATTCACCGTGCTGCAATCAATCGTCTTGGCGGCCCCGGGGCCGAAGAGTATCCGCCCGAGGAAGGGCGCTATCTGGGTGCTCAAGTGGATGCCGACAAAGTCCCGTTTGAAGAAGGTTCCGATCCACGTATCAACGAGATTGTGCTGCTTGCTAAAAACGAACAGTGGAAGCAGGCCTGGAAGCGCGGCAACGCCATCCTTGACGACAAGAGCATCAAGAGCAAAGACAAACGCGACGTGAAGAGCTTTATGAAGGACTTTGAGAAGTACTGCAAAGACGAACTGGAGCGTTTGAACAAGTCTATTCAGTCAAGCATTGAGCACGACTTCTGGCCGAACACCTGGCACCACGAGCGCATGAAGGCGATGCGCGAAGCCTTCAAGGAAGAGTCGTGGTTCCAGAAGAAGGACTACGCCACGACACTTGAAACGCTCAAGACCTACGGCCCTGCCAAGCGCGACGAAGCCCGTCGCGTGCGCATGCTTGAGGCCGTGAAGCTTGAGCTTGACGGCAAACGCGACGAAGCCAAGAAAATCTACAACGAGTTGGTGAAACAGAAGACCGATGACGGCGGCGTAAGCCTGTGGCCGCATGCGGCCGCGTACCGGCTTGAGTGGTGGCGAGCAATCGACTAGCACGCGTTGGAATTCCAGATGGCCGGGGCGCTTGTTGTCCCGGCCATCGTCGTATCACGTCTTTGTGAAATCCCGGGTCCGGCTTGCCCCACACGATCCTCTCTGGGTACTCTTGCCACGCAGGGTGGTGAATCGGTGTTCGGTGGAGAGAGCCTATGTTTCGTCATGGTCAGTACTGGGTCGGCGCGGTGTTGCTATGCGCCTTGGCGGCGACTGTCAACGCCCAGAACGCTGCCGGGCAAAAGACAGTCACACGTGCTGAAAAAGACGCGCAGAAGTTCCTGCCACAGACCGGGCTCGGCGGGGATGAGAGCGGCAAGGTCACACCCGGCAAGTCCAGTTTCGAAACACTCAAGATCGAGGTCGATGGCTGCGAGAAAATGGAGGGCTACATCTGCCTTCCCGAAGACCTCGACAAAGACAAGAAGTACGCGCTGATGTTCACCTTTCACGGCAACGGAGACGTCGGCGCAGGCCGCGTGAAGAATGTCGCGCGCATCAGCAGCGACCGCGACCCCGTCATCACCGTCGGCGTGCAGTACCAGGAACTGACCGAGGCCGGCAAAGGGCAAATGGGCCTGCCGCAACTTGCAAGCTCAGACAAGATTTTCGAAGGCTCGCGCTGGCTGCTCGACAAGGTCATGAAAGACCAGCCCGTTGACCCGAACCGAGTTTTCGTCAGCGGCTTTTCCTGGGGCACGGCCTGGGCCAGCCAGTGGGCGTGCAAAGAGTGGCGCGAAGACCCGGACAACTTCCCGTTTCGCGCGATCTTCCTTTACAGCAGCTCCGGCTATCCGCGCGACAAGGCCGAGTGCCCTCCGGTGCCATGGTTCTGCACCGTCGGTTCAACCGAAACCAAAGTGGCAGGCAGCGTGAACGTGATCGCGTCAGTGCGTCAGTTCTGCAACCGGATGAGCGCGTGGGGCATGCCGATCCTGTACCACGAGATCCCCGGCATGGGCCACGCGGTGAACGGGCGCTGCCACCAGATCACGCGCGATGCCATCAACGAACTTGGTGGGCCCGGCGCGTTGCCGTATCCCGAAACCGGCGAATCCGTAAGGGCCGAGCCGCTGCCATTCGACGCCAGTGACGATCCATACGTCCGGGAAGTGATCGACCTCTGCAACGCCGACGACTGGGCCGGGGCACTGGCACGCATTGAGCAGATCAAGGACGACAAAGACATCAGCATCAAAGAGAAGCGCGAGGTCAAGCACTTTGACAAAGACATCGAAAAGATCGCCAAGAAGGAAATCAAGCGCGTCGATGACCTCGTGCAGGATGCCGTGAAGGCCGAAACAATGCCCGCGCCGTATCTGATAAAGCGCCTCCGTGCAATCACCGAAACCTGGCCGAACGAAAGTTGGGTAAAGGGCAAAGGCTATGATGAAACGTTAGCCTTTCTGGAAACCGACTTCGCGCCCGTAAAACGCGAGCACGAACGCGAACAAATGATGAAAGACGCACTTGCCCTCGAAGCTCAGGAGGGCAAACGCGAAGAAGCCAAGGCCAAGTACGAAGCGCTATCAAAGCGCGCCGACGAAGACGAGGGTCGATCCATCTGGCCCACGGCGGCCGAGTACCGACTGAGTTGGTGGATCGACGGCTGACTAAGCGACTGGCTCATTCAGGCGAACGTTGTTCACGAAGTCGTGTTCAAGCTCGGGTGTAAGCACGCGCGGCACTTTGTTTTGCCCGCCGAGTCGTCCGCGGGCTTTCATCCAGGCATAGAAACTCCCGGGCTGAACGGCGCGTACGACCGGCGTAGCCATGCCGTAGCCTTGCTCACGATGTGCTGTGTAATCCTCATTGCCGGCCATGATTGCCACGTCGATCTGCTTGGCGAACTCGTCGATGTCGGCGGGCTCACGACGGAACTCGATGTAGTACACGTGGCCGCCCACACTGCGGTCTGAACTCGGGTACTGGGTTGCGACTGCGTACTCCTCGACTTCGCTGTTCGTCGCCTTGCAGCCCGCTGCTACCGCGCGGTCCAGCTCGCCACCGCTGACGTGTTCGCCGAACGCGTTCAGCGTGTGCTTCAGGCGACCCGCGAATACAAACCTGTACGGGCGCGTGTTCGTGAACCGCACGCTGTCACCGACCAGATAGCCGAAGATGCCACTGTCGGTGTTCAGTACTACGGCGTACTCCACGCCCGTTTCGACTTCACTGAGTGTGAGCCGTGTGGGGGAGTCCTTTTCGAGTTCGGCCACCGGTACGAATTCGAAGAACACACCCTGGTCCACGAGCGGCAGCATACCCGGGTCTTCCGGGTCATCCTGCACGCCCAGCATGCCGCCTTCGCTGGCGCTGTAGGTGTCGGTGCACCAAACGTCGGAACCGGCCAGTTGCAGAAAACGCTCGCGGTACGGACCAAAGCTCATGCCGCCGTGGACGAACAAGCCGAGGTTCGGCCAGACTTCCTTTAGCGACGATTTTCCCGTGTGCTGCAACACTTTCTCGCTGAAGATCACCATCCAACTCGGCACACCGCTGAGCATGCGCACGTCCTGCCTGCTGCTGATTTCGACGGCGCGGGCGATTTTGTCCTCCCACGTCGGCAGCCCTGCGACGCTTTGCCCGGGCGTGTGCCAACGCCGCAGCAGGTGGGGGATGTGCAGGGTAATGATGCCGGTGTTGTCGCCGATCCAATTTTCGCCGTGCTTGCGAAGTTTTGTCGAGCCGCCCAGAAACAACAGCCGTCCGCTGAACAGCTTCGGGTCGCGCGCAGCGACACAGGGCGCTATCGCGTCAAAGCCGCCCTGCTTGTTGCCACGGATCGTTTCCATGCTGACGGGCAGATACTTTTCGCCGCTGGTGGTGCCGCTTGAAATCGCCCAGTAGCGAGTGTGGCCGGGCCAGCACACGTCGGCTTCACCGTCGCGCGCACGATCGAAGTAGCTTGCGACGGCGTCATAATCGCGCAGGGGTACAGCACGTGTCCAGTCGCGGTGATTGCCGACGCGGTGCAACGCGTGGTCGCGCCCGAATACCGTGTTGTACGCGCGAGCTAGCAGGCTGTTCAGAACGCGTTCCTGCGCGTCTCGCGGGTCAAGTGCCAGCGCTCGCAACTCAGCGAGTCGTGCAACGGCAAGTTTACGGACGACCGCGTTGATCATGTTGCCGCACTCGCAACTCTTTGCCGTGCGTCCCAGGCAATGCCTTCTTCGATCTTGTCCGGCGGCGTGAGGTTCCCGATTTTGCAGGCCGCCATTTCCGCGACGGCCATGATCGTCAGCATCGGGTTTACGCGGATGCTACGGGGGAACAGGCTGGCATCCGCTACGAACAGATTCTCGATTCCCTGCACGTTGAAATCAGGCGTGACTACGTCGCGCGCAGCGCTGTCACCGAGACATGCGCCGCCTTGCGGGTGGCTACTACCGAAGCCGACGATGTCACGCTGGCTGCGGATCACGCTGTCGATCACGTCCACGTCCTTGATGTCCGTGACCTCGGTGTACTTATGTGCCGGTGTGATGACTCGTCTTGCACCGGATGCCAGGTAAATGCGCATCAGCTGTTTCAGCCCGGTTCGCAGAACGTGCATGTCCTGCCCGGGCAGATCGAACTTGAAGTCGGCATGATTGAACAGGCGCTTGATCACCTTGTGCCCCAGCCCAACCAGCACCTGCCCTACGGGCTGCGTCGGTACCAGAACGCCGGCACTCGTGAGGTTCCGGTAGCGCCCGAGGTCGTTGTGGTGACGCTCAAACCAGCCGGGCATTGTCATAGCGAAACTCAGCGGTGGGTTATGCACCTGCTCGATGGCGTAGCTGTGTGTGATGTGGTGGACGCACATTTGGTCGCCGTCGAAGCCGTCCACTGGTTCGTCGTACTCGGCAAAGATGATACCGCCGGCGTTGAAGCTCGTTCGGTGCCCGGCACGGTCTGGCAGGATTTTCGACTTCAGCAGCAACTCGGGCGTGTTGATCGCGCCGCCGGAAAGCACGTAACGCTTGGCTTTCACGCGGAACGTACTGCCGTCGCGGTGGTCACGGCAGAGTACGCCGGTGACTGCGCCGTTCTTGACCTCAATCTTCAGCGCTTCGGACTCAGGTAGTATCTCCGCGCCCCGGTTCACTGCCATCGGAACCCATGTCATTGACGCGTCAAGCTTGCGCCCGTAGCGGCAGCCCATGTTGCAGTAGCCGCAGCCGATGCAGTCGAGCATCGCCTTGGGGAAGCGCCCGGGTTTCAGCCCCAACTCGCGCATGCCGTCCATCATGCGGTACGCGGCCGGGTTGTAGACCTCGTCCTCAAGCAGATGGACGTTCAGTACGTCTTCGCAGCGCTCATAGGCGCGTGTCAGTTCGCGCAGGGGCAGCTCAAAACCCTGATTGGCGAAGTTGCGTCGAACGTCTTCGGGCAGGCGAAAGCAGACGGCGTTGCTCAGTACCGTCGAGCCGCCGACCACCTGGCCTTGCAGCACAAACATGTCGGCCTCGGTGTTTGTCTGCGAGCCGCCGTCTTTGTACATGCTGGTGATTTGCTCAAGCTCGTTTTCGCTCATGTCTTCGGGGCGGATCCACTTGCCCCGTTCAAGCACGACCACACGCTCATTGGCCCGGGCCAAGTGATACGCGACGACACTGCCACCGGCGCCGGAGCCGATTACGAGAAAGTCGGTTTCTATGTCAGGTCGCATAGAGCTTCCGTGTCCTTCTAGGCTGCGACTTCGGCGAGCTTGCGTTCGGGTTGGCGTCGCCAGGCCGCGCGCTGTGGCATAGGCACGAACCCCATGCGCTGGTGAGTGCCCGGTGTCGCGTAGTAGCACAGGCGCGCAAGTTGGCGCCCCATGCTGACGATGCGCATCAGCCCTCTGCCGTGCTTCAGGTTGTTCTCGATGAATGCTTCCCGGGCGTTCTCGGAAAGCAGGCTGAACGGAAGGCGCAGGCGCAGAACCGGCGCGACTTCCATGATCAGGCACATCAACTGCAGTCGCCAGATGCGCGGCGAGCGTGTCTCTGCAATGTAGCGGTCAAGATTCCGTGAGACGTTCGCCCAGTCGCCGCCGGGTGCTTCACCGCGGATCATCAGGCGGGTGTAGTTTTCAATCGTGCCGGCCATGAACGGCAGAAGCCTGCGGTAGCCCAGTTTGCGTTGGCTGCGTCGCTGGATGATCAGCCACGGAACCCAGACCGGGCTGGCCAACAGAAACAGCGGGGACAACAGTACCAGGACGATGACGGCCGTTACGAGGTAGGCGTTAAGAGTCATGCACAGATTGAATCACACGGCTGTTCAGCGCGAGTGAAGCAATCATGAAGCTTAGGCTAAGCCGTGAATTGTTGATCCCGTGTGGAGTGCGCTACTCCGGGTCGCTGCCGTCGGCGCGCTTGCCGGTGCCGACTTTCTGGGGCAAGGCCGGGTGCTGGTCCCAGGTGAAGTGGCGTTTGCCGATCACGCCCCGCTGAATGAACTCGGACTGGTCGTCTGCTTTGTCCGTACGCGCGTCCCACTCAAGTACGCAGACTTCGTGCACGTTGTTTTCGAAGAACTGCATCCTGAAATTGTAGACGCCGGGCACGAGATGAACCCAGTCGCCGGTTTTCTCGCGCTGATAGTGCAGGTTGTCGTCGGCCAGCACGAGATTGTCGTCAAGCCAGACCAGAATTCCGTCGTCGCTGCGGCAGGTGAAGCGGTAGTCGCCTTCGGTTTCGATCATCAGCGCGCCGAACCACTCAATGGCAAACGTCTCGGCCGGGAAGGGCAGGTTGAACTGGTTGGCGTTCTCGTAATTCACCCAGGGCATCTTGCGGACTTCGAAGCAGGTCAGCGGCTCCGGGTCAGGCATCTTGCCGTAGCCACCCGGGTTGGGAAGGTCGTACAGGTACGCGATTAGCCCTTTGTTCTGGACGTCAATGTAGAACGGCTCGCTGGTGACCACCGTCAGTCGGGCGACAATGGCGCCTTCACCGAGCCCTGTGGGCAGGGTTGCGCGGCAGGTGCGGATCATGCCGCCTCCATTGCCGGTTTCCGTCTGCGTGACTTCGTAAACGAGGGGCACGCCGTCAACGGTGATGTTCACTGGCGCGGCCAGCACTTCGGCGTTGCCGAACACTTCCATGTCGAATTCGAATACCTGTCCTTCGCGAATTGACGGGCGGGTTGTGTTCATCGTGTAAGGCAGCAGCGGAGGCTGCTGGCCTTCTTCGAAGACCGGCCTGGCGCTCAGGATCACCGGCGGCTTCGGCGGCACGATCGGCGGGAAGAACAGTTGTGCTTGCAGGGTTTCGACTTCTTCCCACGATGGAATGGTCGTTGTTTCCTTTACAACAGTATCGCCTTCACCAAGCTTGATGGTTGTGCTGGTTAGCTCCCCGACCTTCACCATCTTCACGACCTTGAGTCCGGCGGCACCGCTCTCACTGGTCCAGTCAATGCTTAGCGGCAGGAAGTGTTCTTCGTGATTTCGTACTTCGAAGTCGATGGTTGTTAGATCGAACTGGCCGCCGGTTTGTGCGTTTGTTTCGCGCATCTGGTCGCCGAGTTTCACGCGCAGACGCCCGTAAGTCTGGAAACGTACAAGTGCGATGTCGCCCTCAGATACCCAGCCGGCCGGGATGCCGAGTTTGCCTTCCCAGTGGCAAGCCAACGGGTTGTCACGGAACGGGTGCTCAATGTCGTCGCGCGTCTCGAACATGAACGCGCGCTCAAGCCTCACCACATCCGGCTTGTGCATCGAGTCGTCAACAAAGTCATAGTTCGACCAACCCGCCAGATTGTGCCAGCTTGCAAACAGCCCGAATTGCGTGCTAACGGTGAATTCGACCGAGTTTGAAGGGATCTCATCGCTTGGGATCTTGATCTGGTCCAGGCCCGAACCCGCCGAGACCCAATCACCTTCCGAAAGAAAAACGATGAGTTTCCCCGTCTGTGCGCCGACAGGCACCTTGGCGACTACTTTGGTGTCCTCACGTTGCAAGATTTCCGCCTGCTGCCCTGCGAAGGTGACTCGAAGAAAACTGCGATCAACCGCCTGCCCGTCCTCTGCATCTGAATCCGGCGGTATTTCCTTTCCAAAGTTCTGCCCGTAGATCGTGATCTCGTCGCCGATTTCGCCTTCGTAGCGGCTCAGCTTCGTGATGATCGGGGCGGAATCGCTCCACAGTTCTTCCGGCAGCATCAACATTTCAGGCGGGACTGGTATCGGCTTGCTTTGGCCTTCGGGCACGTACATGAAGTTGCAAGCCGCGAGCGGGTCCACGGGGCTGCCGTTTTCGCCTTCCATATAGTCGATGCGGATCGGGTGAAGCCCGGCCGTCAGCGTCAGTACGGTGCTGACTTCGGTGTAGTCGCGCATGTCGTTGAACAGGATCGACTCCCCGTCCAGCGTCACAACGCCGGTGTAGTCCGCGCCGAGATACAGCCAGTAGTCGGCGTCTTCCTTGATGACCAGATAGCCGGTCCAGACGCCCATGAAGTTGCGCTTGTCGAAGGGCAGGTCGGCCCAGGCCTCTTTGCTTTCGAAATACACCTGCGAGTCGATGCGCGTGATGTCCGGCGTCCGGGCATCGAGTTCCGGCTGAGTCGGGTCGATGATCGCGCTCAGGGGAAGCTCGTTGAACGCATAGTATTTCGCGTACAGCCCGCGGCGGTCCTGCAACAGCTTGGGGCTGATTTCGCCCAATTCCTTCTTCCCTGCTTCAGCCTTGAGTCTGCGGCTGCGCGGGCGGACATTGCCAAGGCTCTGGTTCGGCGGGCGCTTGATCGCCTTCAGCGCATCAATGCGGCGCTGGCGCTCGGCGTCGAGGGCTTTCTGTTCGGGTGTGCGGTTGTCCGGAGCCCCCTCAGAACCGGGTGAAACAGGTGGGGGAGCCGGCGGTTTCGGACCCGACTTCGCCTCTTCGGCAGCCAGTCGCTCGGCCTCAATCCGTGCTTCTTCGCGCGCCTGTTTGATGCGCTCACGCTCGGTTTCATCGATGCCGGCCGGTATGTCGCCTTCGGTCGTCACTTCGGGCAGGTCGCCGACCGGTGTATCCTCATCAAGGCGCGGTGGCGAATCATCAAGCGGCTTGTCGGCGATTTCATTCGAGGATTTGTCGTCACTGCTTCCGATAAGGGGTAACAGCGGCACACCCTCGGGGCGAAAGCCTGCCCACGCAACTGCGAAGAACAGCAGTAGCAGAACTGGTGTGGCGATTAACAACTGCTTTCGTGCCATACTTGTGCTTTCGTCAGCTAACTTGACAGTTTCGCACGAAAGCACGATACCAGAATCACAGCGCGGGATGCAGCACGAACGCCCGCAAAACGAGAGGCCGAAGATGACCGACGCCCAGCCCAACACCCTTACCAATCGGCTGGATGAAAAGATCGCTGAGGGGATGTCCGAAGAGCGCGAGTTGCTCAAATCCCTGCGCGATCTGCTGATTAAGCAGGATTTTGACGACCAGATCATCGACCAGGTCACAGGGCTGGTCGGTCACCTTGAAGAGCTGTTCCTGCTCGTGATTGTCGGTGAAGTGAAGGCCGGCAAAAGCACGTTTATTAACAGCCTGCTGAACGCCGAAGTCTGCAAGGTCGGCGCGATCCCGACGACCGACAAGATTCACGTACTGAAGTACGGCGAAGTTGAGAAGGAACGCATCCTCGAAGAGTTCCTGGTTGAGAAGCAGCTACCGTTTGAGCCGCTGCGCAACATCAACATCGTCGATACGCCGGGCACCAACAGCATCGTCAAGCGCCACGGCGAAATCACCGAAAGCTTTATTCCGCGCTGTGACCTCGTGCTGTTCACGACCAGCGTAGACAGGCCGTTCAGCGAAACGGAACGCGAGTTCCTGAGCTACATCGTTGAGGGCTGGGCGCGCAAAATTCTGTTCATCATCACCAAGAAAGACATCAAAGAGCCGCATGAGCTGGTCGAGATTGACGAGTTCGTCACCGACAGCGTGAAGAAGTTCTTCGACTTCGAGCCGCACATCTTCATGGTCAGCGCCAAACAGGCCCGCAAGGCGAAAGAGACCGGCGACGATGCGCTGTACGAGGAGTCCGGTTTCAAAGCGCTGGAAGAGTACCTGTTCAAGAAACTCAGCGAAGGCGAGAAGCTGAAGCTGAAGCTGGAAAGCCCGATCAATAGCGCCATCAGCATTAGCGACCGTTGTTCCAACGACTTCCAGGCGCGCATGACGCACCTGAAAGACGACAAGCGAGTGCTTGAGAACATCAAGGGCCAGCTTGAGCAGTCGGAATCGGACATGTCCGAGAACTTCGGGCGGTTCATCCTCGAGATCGACAACATCATCCTCGAGATGGAAAAGCGCGGGCGCAACTGGGTCGATGACAACGTCAAGCTGACCAACATGGGCATGCTGCGCAGCGCCGAGCGTTTCCGGGCGCGCTTCAAAGAAGAAGTGATAAAGGACTACGAGGTCAAGATCGACGACACGCTCAACAAGGCCGTCGACTGGTTCATGAAGAAGTACCTCAAAGTCTGGCAGGACACGACGCAGTACTTCGCGGACCAGGCCGCGCTGCGCCCGCACGACGGCATGGTCGGGAAGGTCGGCAACAAGTTCGAGTACAACCGCGAGAAGATTTACGACCTCGTGCGTGCCGACGCCAAGGACAAGATCAAGAACTACGACTACGAAGACCAGATGCGCCAGTTCATGTCGCGTTGTGCAACGGGCGTGAACTCAGCGATCGGCGGTAGCCTGATCGGTGTCGGCGCCGGTGCGGCCGTTGTTGCGCTGACCACTGCGGCCGGCTTCACGTGGGTTGATATCACCGGCATTCTGGCCGGCTTGACGCTAGTCGGCGGGTCGTTGCTTGTGCTGCCGATGCAGCGCCGCAAGATCAAGGCCGAGTTCAGCAAGAAGATCACCGAGCTGAAACAGGCACTGGCCGAGGTACTCGAAAACCAGATCAAAAAGGAAGCGCGCGAGGCCGTGGAGAAGATCCGCGAGAGCTTCGGCCCGTTCTTCGACTACGTGAATCGGACGACAGGCAGCGTCGAGGATTCAATCAAGAAGGTGAAAGACATCCGCGACGCCTTCATGCAACTCAAGCGCAAGTTCGGCATGACTCTCGAAGAAGAAAAGGACGCCATCGAAGCCCGCCACACCGGCACGATCCAGAAGCAGGAAGCGGCGGCGAAGGATGAAACCCCTGCCGAGGAAACTGAAGAGAAAGCGGAGGGGGCTGTCGAGGAACCGGCGTCTGAGCCTGAAGAAAAGCCCTCCGCTGAAACCGATCAGGCAAGTTCAAACACGGGCGAACCTGACGACGCCGAGAAGGCGGAAGACTAAGCCCAAGCAGCAAACAGAGCGAAGATAGAGAAACATGCCCCCGGCTGCGGCCGGGGGCATGTCCACGTATGTGCACCTATGGTTTCAATCCGCTAGAAAATCCACTGAAGCTGCAGGCGGATTTCCTGAAACACCCGGTAGTCGCTCTTCAGCACGCCGCGTGACAACGGCCCACGTCCGTGCGGAAGCTGCTGGGTAACGTAGCGATAGTCAGCGGTCAGTTTCAGGTTGTCGCCGTGAATCAGCCAGCTTACGCCACCGCCGTACTCGTAGCTGTCAGCCCCGAACGCGTCACCGTCAACTTCCGCGTTGCTGCCCTGCTGGCGTGATTTGAACTCGTCGAAGTCCACCATGCTGAAGCGCGCGGCGATCAGCACTTCGTCTCGCAGGATGAAGTATCCAATGTCGACGGTCGCGCCATAGTCGGTTACGCCCTTTGGCAGGTACTGGTCATCCTCAAGGTCGAAGTCTTGCAATCGACCTGTCGCGCGGAAGCCGACGCTCCGGAAGTGCAGTGCCCAGTTGATACTGAGCCCGATCCAGCGGAAGTGCCCGTCAACAGTCGCGTGAAAGATGGATGCATCAACGCGCTTACGTCCGCTGGCCGGCGGTGCCAGCGACAGTGCGTTGTTTGAACCATAGTAGAAATTGTCGAGGAACGTGCCGACGCCGTCGGTACGTGCGCTCATCCAGTTGGCGGCGACGCCGATCATGAAGAACCACGCGGCCGAGTCTTCAATGGCACCGAGATCAACCATGTGGCGGAAGACTTCGCCCATCGGGTGGAACTCAACACGTCCGGCGAACATGAGCTGGCTGTCGACGAGTTGGCTGAAGCTGTCCGAATTCACCTTCCAGTCATCGTTGCGGAAGCCGCCCTTGAAGTGCTCTGTGGCGTCGGCGTCGGTTACATTGACGCCGTTGCCGACGATGGCCCCGCGCCCCTGTGCGCCGTCGGTGCTGGCGAGTACGCCATTGAAGATGCCGACTTCCCAGACCAGCAGCGCTTCGTCGAAGGCGGCGTCGAACAGACCGATACGCCCGGAGACTGCGACGCCCTTGCCCCAGCCCTGCTTAAACGCTTCGTCAGCGATGGCGCGGTCGGGCAGCCCTGTGTGTTCGTGATCGACCAGATACTCCCAACTCGCGGGCACGCGCATCTGGCCGACAGTCAGGTTGAAATAGCTCTCTGGCGCCCAGCGAAAGTACGCATCTTCAATGCGTGGCGCGGCGGCCCATGACCAGACCAGCCACAGGCGGTATTGAAAACTTGGGTCAAAGATATGCCCGTGGATGAACGTGCGTACGCCCGGGAAGCGGAAGTTGCTGAAGTCGCGTCCGTTGTCACCGTTCGCACCTTCGCCGCGCGTGTCGTGATAGGTGTAGCGGAACTGCACGGCCGTCGTCAGGTTGAACTCAAACCCGTCCGTCTTGAAGCCAAGCCCGGCTTTGTCCAGTGAGGTGTTGACCTCTTGGGGCAACTCTTCGTGATCATGGGCGAGCAATGCGGGCGCCAACAGCACGGCGACCAGCAGGATCAGACTGCGCATGGGAACTCCTTTCCGGGCTGTGATCTTAGTTTGGTGCGGCAAGGAAGGTAGCAAAACGTGCGGAACAACAGAGCCCATCGTGTAAACGATGGGTTTCTGGGTACCGATAACTAGTACCGTCCGCCCAGATTCTCGGCTTGATCATAGCGGATGTATTTGTTGCCTCTGGGATTGACGTGTCAATAGCAGAGTTCTAGTCTTCTAGCATGGACGTCATTTATACAGTCGAAGGCTATTACGATGGCTGGAGAAGCGGCGCTTGCACTCTGGAAAACACTCCAATGTTCTACGAGTCGACGTGGGAGGACCTCGTCGACGGGCCAGACGGGGAACCACTGCCGCATCGTTATCTACTGGCGCCGATGTCTACAGAAGTCTTAGGCTTGGTGCTGGAAAGTGATGCAATATGGCAACGCTGGGGTGGCAAACTGCACGCTGGACCTGCAGTCGATGCCTCTAACCCGGGCTTGGCCGATGACAGACGCCGTCAGAAAGAACTCGATGAAGTGATAAGACCACATTGGGAATCGGCGGAGTGGTGTAGATACGTCGAGTTGGAACAGTCTGGAGGCCTAAAGGACCCGCCCAAAAACGGCCTATTCTGGGTGCAATGGAAAGAGTTCGATTTTCCCTCACAGGAACGCTTCGGCGAGCTGTGGGCCAATCGACAATACAACTCATGATCAGGCATGGTGCCACACTTGCCTTCGTTTTCAGCGATTGTGAAGGCTCTTCGCAAGGCGCTATCAAGGCTTCTTCAGCAACACACAGAGCCCATCGTGTAAACGATGGGTTTCTACGTACAATACCGAACACCAGGCCATCCAAGACCGGAGCACGTCCGCTCGCCTACTTCATCACCTTCACCGCCTATGGCACATGGCTGCACGGCGACATGCGTACTTGGGTGGACCGCGAACACAACGAGTTCGGCACGGAGCGTCTGGCACACGACCCGCTGGTTAATCACGTCCAGAAGCAAAGTCTCAAACATCCGAAGGTCAAGCTGACTCCGGCGATGATCAAGCAAGTACTCGCGGCGGTCGCCGAAGTATGCCGCTATCGAGAGTGGAAGCTCGTGTCAGCCAACGTGCGAACCAACCACGTCCACGTGCTTGCGATGGCGAACGCAGAAGCGGAGAAGTTACTGGGCGACTTCAAGCGTTATGCAACACGACGCCTGCGGAGAGAAAAGCTGATGCCGGCGGATCGGCCGGTTTGGACGGATGGTGGGAGCACGATCTACGTCTGGGACCAGCCTTCGCTGGATCGGATCGACCGCTACATTCGCTATGACCAAGGCGAGAATCTCGGCGGACGGTACTAGTTTCAGTACGCAGAAACCCATCGTTTACACGATGGGCTCTGCGGGGTTGGTGTTGTGTGCTTCCGCCTAGACCTTCATCACGTCGGCGGTCTTCTTATCCAGGGTCTCGTCGAGTTCCTTGTTGAACTTGTCCGTGAGCTTCTGGATCTCTTCTTTCAGCCCGCGGTGGTCGTCTTCCGTCAGGACGCTGTCCTTCAGGCTCACGTCCGCGTGCTTGATGGCCTCATGGCGTGCATTGCGGATCGCGACCTTTGACTTTTCCGCAATCTCCTTCAACTGCTTCACCAGGCGTTCGCGGTTTTCCTGCGTCATGGGCGGGATGCGGCAGATCAGCGTTTTCCCGTCGTCACTCGGCGTCAGCCCGATGTTTGCCTCAAGAATCGCCTTGTTGATTACCTTCGTCTGGCTGGCGTCAAAGGGCTTGATCGTGATGGTGCTGGCGTCCGGCGTGCTGATCGTCGCGGCCTGCTTCAGCGGTGTCGGCGCGCCGTAGTAGTCGAACTTGATGTTCTCGACCATGGCCGGGCTGGCGCGCCCGGCGCTGATCCCGATGAACTCGTTGTGAAGGTGATCGACGACATTCTGCATCGCCTCTTCAGTTTCCATCATGATTGTGTCGTAGTCGCGTGACATGCTCGGCTCCCGTGCAGTGCAGGGCTATGGTTATAGGTTAACGTGGTTTGCGGTAAACCGGGGAAGCGCGCTTTCGGGTTATGACTCGATCAGCGTGCCGACGTCTTCGCCCTTGATGGCGCGTTCGATATTGCCCGGCACGTTCATGTCAGTCACGAAGACCGGCATCTTGTGCTCGCGGCATAGCGCGATGGCGGTCTGGTCCATGAAGCGCAGGTTTTTCTCAAGTGCTTCCTGGTAGGTCAGGCGTGTAAAGCGCTTGGCGTCGGTGTTCGTTTTCGGGTCTTTGTCGTAGACGCCGTCAACTTTGGTCGCCTTGATGATGACGTCGCAGCCGATCTCAATGGCGCGCTGCGCGGCCGCTGTGTCCGTCGTGAAGTGCGGGTTGCCGGTGCCGGCCGCGATGATCACAACGCGTCCTTTTTCCATGTGCCGGATCGCGCGACGGCGTACCCACTTCTCGGCCACGCGCGGGACGTCAAGGCTGCTGAGCACACGAGTTTCCAGCCCGACGCTCTCGCATGTGTCCTGCAACGCGATGGCATTCATGACCGTCGCCAGCATGCCCATGTAGTCGGCGCTGGCCTTCTGGATGCTGGGGATGTTCAGTTGGGCGCCGCGGATGAAGTTGCCGCCGCCGACAACCACAGCGAGCTCAGCGGGAATCGCCAGAATGCTCTTGATTGTCGAGGCGATTGACAGGACGCGCTCGCCGTCGATGCCCATGCCTTGTGTAGGCCCCAGCGCTTCGCCGGAGAGTTTCAACAGTGGTCGTTTGTACTTTGGGTTACCCATGATACTGCTTTCTACAGACTATCCGGGCGCAAGGCCAGATAGCTTTCCTGCCGGCCCGGCGAGGCTGCTTCTACCAGCCGAAAGCTTTAGATTTAGCGCTCTGAGCCCCGCTTGCGCCCCCCTTGCGCGGGGTTAGAATCTCCGGTCCTGCCGCCGCCGGGGCGCGACGGTCAGCCACCGACTAGCTTAGAACACGGGATCGAGACATGGCAGAAGCAGGCGCACCGCAGATTGCATACGGACTTCAGGGCGTGGTCATTGACGACACGCATATCTGCAAAATCGACGGAGAAGTCGGGACGCTGTATTACTACGGCTACAGCATCGAAGACCTGGCCGAGAACTGCAGCTACGAAGAGGTCGTCTACCTGCTGCTAAAAGGCGAGTTGCCGAACGCCGACCAGCTTGCGCAACTCAAGAAAGACCTGGTCGCGGCGCGTGGTCTGCCCTATGGCGTGCGCGATGTGATCAAGAGTGCGCCGAAGACGTCCATTCCCATGGACATTCTGCGCACGGCCGCCAGCGCACTGGCCCTGACCGACGAAGCACCGAACGACAACACTGAACAGGGGCGCTACAACAAGGCGATTCGCCTGATCGCCCAGTTCCCGGAGATTGTCGCAGCTGACTATCGTTTGCGTCGCGGGCTTGAGCCCATCGCGCCCGACGCCGAGCTTGGGCATGCCGCGAATTTCCTTTACATGCTTCACGGCGAAAGACCGGGCGACGCGACAGCACGCACCATGGATTGCGCTCTGGTACTGCACGCCGAGCACAGCTTCAACGCCAGCACATTCACGGCCCGCGTGATCGCCGCGACACTCAGCGACATGTACAGCGCTATCACCGGCGCGATCGGGGCCTTGAAGGGCCCGCTGCACGGTGGTGCCAACGAAGGCGTCATCAAGAACTTGCTCGACATCGGCGAGCCTTCGAACATCAAGGCGTGGCTGGATGACAAGTTCAGCGAGAAGGGCTTCCGCCTGATGGGCTTCGGCCACCGCGTGTACAAGGTGCTTGACCCGCGTGCGCGTATCTTGAAGCGCTTCAGCGAGAAGGCAGGCAAAGAATCAGGCAACACGAAGTGGTTTGAAATGTCGGACGCGATTGAGAAAGCCATGCTCGAGCGCGACAAGCCGCTTTACCCGAACGTTGATTTCTACAGCGCCAGCACCTACTACATGATGGAGCTGCCGCCGGAAGTATTCACGCCAATCTTCGCCGTAAGCCGCGTAACCGGCTGGGCCGCCCACGTGATTGAGCAGCAGTCCAACAACAAGTTGATCCGCCCCAAGGCCCACTACATCGGCGAGTTGGACAAGCCATTCAAACCAATCAGCGAACGCTAAAGGGATACTCAAATGCCGAACTGGGTCCGTGGTGAATACGAAATCACTACGGACCCGGTTTGCATTGACCCGCAAACGGTTCAGGGCTGGCTGCGAGAAACGTACTGGGCCAGAGGCATCCCGCTTGAGAAGGTCGTCCGGTCGATGGAGGGCTCCGAGTGTTTTGGCGTACTTCGCGATACCGAACTGGTGGGTTTCGCGCGTGCAGTCACTGACTATGCGACGTTTGCCTGGGTGTGTGACGTCTACATAGCAGAGCCGTTCCGCGGTCAGGGGCTCGCAAAGTGGTTGATCAAGACAATGCGTGAGCATCCACAACTGCAAAGGTTGCGACGCTGGGTACTGGCAACCCACGATGCCCACGAAATCTACAAACACTGCGGTTTCCGGTCGCTGCGACGGCCAGAAAACTGGCTCGAGATTCGTGCTGAAGACCCGTACGGTGTGGATACAACTTCGGACTTGTAGCCAGCCAAGCGAAACTCAGCTACGTTCTGTGCTCATGGGTGGCGAGACTGGTGGATTAGTGAACGATGCTGCGGGGCACTTTCGGACCGTGTCGGTCCGTTTTTGTAAACTTGTCGAAGACTACGCAGGGGCCGACTGGACCGATTTCCAGTCGGAGCTTCGGAGGAGTCTCGCCCATCTGGTCGCGGTTGCCTACGCCCTGCCGTTGGTTGAACCATCCAGCACAGAGTGCCACTCGATCCCACTGCAGCGATGGCAACAGCTTTACGGAAGACTGAAAGAACGCCTGGAAGTCCAGGAGTACTGGCTGGTTTTCTCTCCGCTAGACCATAACGATCACGAGCCGGTGTGTGCGGATCTTGCGGATGATTTGGCCGACATCTGGCGGGATTTGCAGTCCGGTCTTCTTGCGACCGACCCGGATGACGCAGTTTGGCGGTGGCGGTTCAGTTTCCACTCTCATTGGGGAAGCCATGCAACGGCAGCGCTGGCATGTCTGCAAAGAGCCTCCAACGAAAGCAGCGACGACAAAAGGCGTTGAGTTGGACATTGATCTCTACGCCCTGCCGACGGCTGCAGAAACCCACCCTTGACAGGGCGGGCTCCGCGGAGTCACTTGCGCTCATGACCAGAACCAAAGTCCTGTTACTTGGTGCGTCGGGCAGTATTGGCGCCAGCACCCTTGATGTCCTGCGCAAGCATGCGGACAAGTTTGAGCTTGTTGGTGTTGCGGCCGGGAAGCGCCACGCCGAGTTGATCGCGTGCGTTAAAGAGTTCCGCCCGCAGGTCGCCGCGCTTACGAACGCCGCAGCCGCCAAAGAGGCCGCGGAAGCCATCAAGTCGCTGAATACCCAGACCGAATGGCTGCTGGACGGCGACCAGCATATGTCAGACCTCGCCCGCGACCTGGACTACGACGTGCTGCTCGCGAGCGTCACCGGCGCGGCCGGGCTGCCCGCAGTGCTTGAAGCAGCCAAACGCGGCAAGCGCATCGCGCTCGCGAACAAGGAATCTCTGGTCATCACAGGGCCTTTGCTGACGGCGATCTGCAAAGAGACAGGCTCTGAGTTGCTGCCCGTCGACAGCGAGCACAGCGCGATCTTCCAGTGCCTGCGCGGCGAGAAACAGAACGAGATCAAGCGCATTATCCTGACAGCCTCAGGCGGCCCGTTCCGCACGACACCGCTTGCTGAGCTGAAGCAGGTCACTCTGCAGCAGGCTTTGAAACATCCGACTTGGGACATGGGGCCGAAGATCACCATCGACAGCAGCACGCTGTTCAACAAAGCGCTGGAAGTGATCGAAGCCCGCTGGCTGTTCGACGTACCGCGAAGCAAGCTGGACGCGGTGATTCACCCACAGAGCATCATCCACAGCATGGTCGAGTTCGTGGATGCCAGCATTATCGCGCACCTCGGCCCGACGGACATGAAGATCCCGATCCAGTTCGCACTGAGTTATCCAGAGCGCATCGAACAGACCGTGCCGACTTGGCCGTGGGAAAAGATGAGCACGCTGAATTTCGAGCCCGTGGACTACGAGAAGTTCCCGGCGCTTGAGCTTGGTTTTCAGGTGGCCGACGCAGGCGGGTCGCTGGGTGCTGTGTTTAATGCAGCCAACGAAGTCGCGGTCGATCGCTTTCTCAAAGAAGAAATCGCCTACCTCGACATCTACAAGACCGTCCGCAGCGTAGTCGACAAACATGACAACATCACCCAGCCGAGCCTCGAACAGGCTCTCGAAGCCGACCGCTGGGCCCGTGAAACAGCTGCCACGGTGGTTTGATCGCATAATTCGAAACCGTCGCACCGACCGACAGGCATTGATCTGTCGGTTCGTTGCATACGAGACGATCAGCGTTAGGATGCGCGCCCATGACTGAAACCATGAAAGCAGTGCTGGTGCGTGAGCACGGGGGCATCGACAAGCTGCTGCTCGAAGACGCACCCAAGCCGACAATCCGCGCCGATGAAGTCCTGATCAACGTGCAGGCTGCGGGCATCAATCATCTCGATCTATGGATTCGCAAAGGCGTGCCGGGCCACAAGTTCCCGCTGCCGATGATTCTGGGTACAGACATCGCCGGAACCGTTGCAGCCAAGGGAGAACTGGTCGATAACGTCCAGATCGGTGACCGCGTGGCCGTCATGCCGGGATTTGCGGATCCGACATCAGAGGAGG
Source organism: Planctomycetota bacterium (assembly GCA_020425695.1). Classification (GTDB taxonomy): domain Bacteria; phylum Planctomycetota; class UBA8742; order UBA2392; family UBA2392; genus JACKID01. The sequence continues at coordinate 19,102 of JAGQRE010000014.1, read as the reverse complement.
CCCTCTCGGGCAATATTCACCTCGCCCGCGACTACGGCATCTTCGGCGAGACCCGCAACGGCGGCTGCGCTGAGTACATGGACGCCCCGGGCGTGAACCTGTTGCCAATGCCCGACTGGATGAGCTTCACCGACGCTGCCGCCTGCCCGCTGGTCTTCCTGACCGCCTACACGATGCTGCAAAAGGCGGCACTGAAACCCGGTGAAACGGTGCTGATGCACGCGGCCGGCAGCGGCGTGACCAGTGCAGGTATCCAGATTGCAAAGCTGCTCGGGGCGACGGTGATTACCACCGCAGGCAGTGACGAGAAACTTGAGAAAGCAAAGGCTCTCGGCGCGGACTACACTATTAACTACAAGACACAGGACTTCGTAGAAGAGACCAAGAAGATTGCCGGACGCAGTGGCGTGGAAGTAATTTTCGACCACGTGGGGCCGGAGACGTTTGCCGGCAACATGAAAGCCATCAGGTGGGGCGGGCGAATCGTGATGTGTGGCAGCAGCTCCGGTGGGGAAGTGCCTTTGAATCTGCGCGCCGTATTCTTTAAGCGCGTCAGCATCATCGGCAGCACTATGGGGCCGAAGGCCGACCAGTTGACGGTCTGGAAGCTTCTGACGCAGAAGAAGCTGAAGCCGGTAGTTGACCGCGTGTTTCCGGTAGCGGAAGTCGGCCAGGCGCACGAGTACATTGAGTCGCGCAAAGTTTTCGGGAAAGTCGTTCTCGACCTTTCGAAGTGGTAGCAAGGATGTGGGGTAACGCATGTATTGCCAGATGATCAAGGTGATCTGCCAGAATGGCGAAGAAGAGCAGACGCGCCTTGCGCTTGACCGTTACATCAAGGCCGCGAAGCTGAACCCCGGCTTTGTTCACGGCAGCTACTTCGTGCCGGAAGCGCATCCTGGTGGCGAAACCCCGAGCGGCTTCGGCATCAAAGAACGCGACCGTACGTTCTTCATCTACCTGTCGTTTCGGTCACCGCGTGACATGCTGAAACACGTCGAGCATTACCACGGCGACGAAATGAGCCTGCTGCCCAGCCCACACGACTACATGCTCGGCAGCTTCGTTGAAAACGACAACGTCGACGTTGAAAACCTGTACGAGTAGTCGTGTTTCAACGGAACGCCTATAGCCCGGGCTGCAAAGCCCGGGGACGAATCAGCCTGAGCGTACGACCCGAATCAACAACACTACTCAAACTCACGCTCCCCGGGCCATTGCTGGCAGGGCCATGAAAAACCACAATCCTTTGAAACTTGAAGGATTCGTTATGGCTTACAAGCTCATCTCCGTCGAACGGCACGCGGACAACGACCGCATCGTGGTCGTCACCCTGAAGCGCCCTGAAGTCAAGAACGCGATTAACAAAGCAATGGTCAGCGAACTTCATGACGCTTTCGACAAGCTGCGCGAAGACACCAACGTCGGCTGCGTAATCTTGACTGGTCAAGGCGACGATTTCGCGGCGGGTGCCGACATCGGTGAGTTGCGCGAACGCAAAGCGCTGGAAAGCCTCGCGGCGATCAACAACGCGCTGTTCAACAAGATTGAGCTGAACCCGGCGCCCGTCATAGCCGCTATCCAAGGCTACGCGCTGGGCGGCGGCTGTGAACTCACGCTGGCCTGCGACATTCGTGTCGGCGGCAAGTCCGCCAAAATGGGACAGCCTGAGGTCAACCTCGGCATCATCCCGGCCGCCGGCGGCACACAACGCCTGCCGCGCATCGTCGGGCTGGGTCGTGCCAAAGAACTTGTGCTGACCGGCTGGATCATTGAAGCCCCGGAGTGCCATCGAATCGGGCTGCTGAATCACGTTGTCGAAGACGCAGAAGTCATGCCGCAGGCGCTGAAGATCGCGAGCACGATCTGCAAGAAAGGTCCGCTCGCTATTCGTGTTGCCAAACAGGCGTTGAATCAAAGCAGCCGCACAAACCTCGAAACCGGGCTACAGTTCGAAAGTGTAGCCCAGGCCATGCTGTTCGAGAGCGAAGACAAAATGCAACGAATGACCGCGTTTCTAGAGAAGAAGAACAAGGCTTAGCCACGGAGTGCACGGAGATGCACGGAGGCAGTTGAGGTTAGCTCCGTGAGACTGCGTGTTCTCTGTGGCTGAAGAATGGATACGACAATGATCAAGAAAATCGCAATCATCGGCGCTGGCACCATGGGCCACGGCATCGCGCAGGTCGCGGCCATGGCTGAATATCACGTGGCGCTCTACGACATCCAGCAGGACTTTGTCGATCGCGGCATCGAGAGCATTCGCAAGAACCTCGCCAAGGGTGTTGAGAAAGGCAAGGTCGCGCCCGAGGTGATGGACACGTCGCTGAACCGGATTACCGGCACAACCGACCTCGCCGCGGCCGCCCATCAGGCGCAACTGGTGATCGAGGCCATACCCGAAAAGATGGAGTTGAAGGCTGACCTGTTCGGCAAACTGGAAGAGCTTTGCGACGAGGGCTGCATCTTCGGCAGCAACACCAGCAGCCTGAGCATCACCAAGATTGCGGCCGCGACCAAGCGCCCCGACAAGTTCATCGGAATGCATTTCTTCAACCCGGTGCACATCATGAAGCTGCTTGAGATTGTGATCGCGCCGGAAACCAGCGACGCTACGCTGGCGGCGGTGAAAGAAGTCGGCGGACGACTGGGTAAAGACTGCATCGTCGTGAAGGACTTTCCCGGCTTCGCCACCAGCCGCCTTGGTGTATGCATCGGGCTGGAGGCCATCCGCATGGTTGAGCAGGGCGTCGCGAGCGCCGAAGATATCGACAAGGCCATGACGCTAGGCTACGCGCACCCGATGGGCCCGCTGAAACTGACCGATCTGGTGGGGTTGGATGTGCGACTGAATATCGCCGACTACCTGCATAAGGAACTCGGCAGCGAGGTGTTCAGAGCGCCTGACTTGATGCGCCAGATGGTCGAAGCCGGCAAACTCGGCAAGAAGTCAGGCCAGGGCTTCTACAAGTGGGATTAACCTGACCCGGAACAGAGGTGAGGCTGTCTCATGACGCGATGGGCTGTGACTACGGCTGTCCGCGCTGCTATGCTTTTTCGCATGCGAATCCTGATTGCTGTTTCAATGATGCTGCTTGTCGGCTGCTCCAGCACACCGAAGACGCCTGAACCGGAGTCGCCGCTGAAGCGGATTGAGCGCTTCTATGCTGCGCCGGTGATTTACGATTTCGCCGAGCCTGATGACTGGGAGCTGCCGCCCGGGGAGTGGGATGGCAAGACGCCCGGTTTTTCAGAGACGTTCGTAGATCGTTTGACCGTGACCAAGCGTGCGCCAATCTCGCGACTGGAGGGCGAAGTGCCTGCCGGTTGCGCGGTCATCCAGTTGATTGTTCGTGAAGTCGACCTTGGCTTCAATGCTGGCATCGTGCGTAAACCGGCCATCTGCAGAGGCGAAGTGGTCATCACCGATTCCGCTGGCAACGTGATCGACCAATACGAATGCGAGTTCAAAACACCCGGCGACGCCGGCTGGCAGTGGTACACCTATGGCGGGCGCCTTGAAAGCGCCCATGATGCATTCGCCGTTGATGTCATCAGCGACATCCAGCGCGCCCGCCGTTAGCCCGGCGCGGTTCCGGCTTTCCATTTGATGTTGCAGCCGGCGCTCGGGCGCTGTTTGTCGCTTATCGCCTTGCCGGCAATGACCGCGTTCAGGGCTTCACGCAGGTCTTTGCCGGTGACCGGGATGTCGCTGTTCGGGCGTGAGTCGTCAAGCTGCCCTCGGTAAACCAGCTTGTGGTCGCGATCGAACAGGAAGAAGTCGGGCGTGCAGGCTGCGTGATAGGCTTTGGCGACTTCCTGGGTTTCATCGAAGAGGTACGGGAAGGTGTAGCCGCGGTGTGAGGCTTCTTCTTTCATCTTCTCGGGGGAGTCGTCGGGGTGTGTTGAGACGTCATTGCTGTTGATCGCGATGACGGCCACGCGATCAGAGTATTCCTCGCCGATTTGGGCCAGTTCGCCGGCCACGTGAATCACGAACGGGCAGTGATTGCAGATGAACATCACCAGCAGCGGGTTGCCGTTGTAGGTTTCGCGAGTGACGACGTTGCCGTCGATATCCGGCAGCGCAAAGTCCGGCGCGGGCGTGCCGAGCGGCAGCATGTTGGAAGGCGTAACGGCCATCGGTTTCTCCTGAGTTGAGTCAGCTAACAACCTAGCCACCGGCGCTCAGACGTAAAGCAATTTGGAACCACGAAGGGCCACGAAGGAACACGAAGAACGGCGTCCTGGTGGTTCATGCTAGTTGAAACCATGGGTTGGGTGGCGCCGACAATCTTGTCGGCGGTCGCGCTGATTCTGGCGCGACAGTTTCGCCTTCGCTCCGCTCAGCCGGCCCGACAAGATTGTCGGGCCCACCCAAAAACGCAATTGTCAAAGTCCACCAGTGAGGAACTCTCAGCTGCTAGGCTTTTTTGACGGTCCAGATTTGTTCGCCGCCGTGTTGGTAGGGCTGGCCTTTGAAGCCGCCTTCGAGTTTCTCTACTTCCAGCCCGCAGAGCTCGAACAGGTGCTCCATCTCGTAACGCCCGAACCAGCGCAGGCTGAACTTGCGTGCCTGTCGCCAGAGAGAGCGACCGTCGGCGGCGAATCGCTCGTAGATCCACTCTTCTTCAAAGCGCTGCTCTTCCGGGCATGAAGTCCGGGTTGAATACGCCACGACTCGTTCGCCATCACCGACGTCTACTTCACCGACCTTGCGCACGGCCGTGGCGTTGACTTCAAGATTGGCGGCCAGAATACGGAGGTTCGGGTCGAACAGGTTGATGACCAACCGCCCTTGACGCGTCAAATGGTCGCGGCAGCACTCCAGGCAGGCGCGCTGGTCTTTCACGTCAATCAGATGCTGGAATGCGCGAAACGGAATGACGACCAACGGGTACGTCTTGCCAAGGTCAAAGCTGCGCATGTCGCCCTGGTACAGGTCAACACGCTTCTGCACAGCCGGCGTTTCGCTTTCCAGCTTTCGCGCGGCCGCGTCCAGCATGCTTTCGCGCAGTTCGATACCGGTGACTTTGGCTCCGGCCTGTGCCATTGGCAGCGTGATGCGCCCTGTTCCGCAGGCCAGCTCAAGCACTCGCTTATGTTGTTTCGCCAGCTTGCTGAAGTACTCCACGTCGCCCGGTACGCCAGTGGAAAGCAGGTCGTAGAGTTCGGGCGCGGCGTAGATGTCGTTCTCAGTCATGTTTCTATCTGGGTTGCACGGCGATCGTGAGACGCTGAATCAACTCCCCGTCGGCTGTCAGCACCAGCGTGCCGACGCGCTTGTCAGGGTCCGATGCGCGTGAGTATATCGCCGTAGCCTTGTTGCCGTCCGCTGCGATGTTGATCAGCACAAGCGCATCGGAAGGCGGGTAGTCTTTGAACGCTTGTGCAATCGCGTCGCGCCCACGGTAGGGGCCGAGTTCGACACCAACGAAATGCAGTTCGCCGTCAGGTGTGAACAGTGCGGTCACAGGGCCGAAGTCGCCGCTTGCCACGCTTTCGTTGTGTACACCCAGATAGTGCTCAAGGGTCTCGCGTGTGATGCTCACGGTTGCACCCCTTCAGGCTCACTGTCCGGGGTTTCCTGGCTGATCTCACGAACGCCGGTGACGCTTTCGGATGAGAACGTTTTCTGGTCTTCCGTGCCGTCGAGCTTCAGTGTGATTCCGTCACTGGGGTGAATCTTGACGACGGTGCCGCGGAACTCTTCACCGCCCTGTTGCAGGCGCACGAACTTGCCGCCCATGTGAACGAACTCGGACCACGCGTTCGCAATGCGGTCCCACTTCTTCTTGCGAATCTGGGTGTAGACGCGCTCAAGATAAAACAACAGCGGGCGCAGCACACGCACGCGGTTCAGGCTGCGGGCGCCCGGGCGCTCAAGGCGCAGGCTTGTGGCCGTCTCGCGCAGTGACTCCGGAAAGTCCGAGCGCGACTGGTTCACGTTCAAGCCGATGCCGAGCACGTATACATTCGGGTGGGTGCTGCGTGCCTCAACCAGGATGCCGCACACTTTGCGTCCGCGAATCATGACATCGTTCGGCCACTTCACCTCGGCCGGCAGGTGGATGAACTGCTGCAGCATGTTTGCAACGGCCAGGGCAGCGCCGCTGGTCAGGAACGCAACTTTGTCAGGCGGCACGTTGCACTTGAGGATCACGCTGAGCCACAGCCCGGCCTTCGGGGTTGAGTGCCACTCGCGCCCCATGCGTCCGCGCCCGCGTGTCTGGCTTTCTGCGAGAATCACTGTGCCGTCGCGCAAGTCCGGGTCGGCCTCGTATTGCTCCCAGGCGGTTTCGTTGGTGCTGGTGACCTGGTCGAAGATCTTGAGTTTGCGCCCGACGTTTTTGGTGTTCAGGTCGTCGCGGATCTCGTGCTTCAGCAGGCGGTCGGGGATATCGATCAGTTTCATGCCGAGATACGGATGAAACTCGACCGAGTAGCCCTCTTCGATGAGGGTCTCGACATCGGTGAAGACCTGGTCACGCTCAAGCCCGAGCTTCGCCTCAAGCTCAGGGATCGGCGTGAACTGCGACTGCGCCTTCAGATAGGTGATCAAATCCCGGTTCATGGGCAGGAAGGATATGGTGGCCCGTGCCCGGTGACTAGTGGTTGCTGGCCTGTTCCGCGGCGTGGTATGCTTGTAGGTATGGCGCAAACCATCGACATAGATGCCATTCGCAAGCTCAGCACCACCGAGCGGCTGGCGTTGATCGCTCGCATTTGGGACACCCTGGCTGAAGATGATGATGTACCCGTTTCGCAGGGTGTGCTGGACGAGATGGACCGCCGCGCCGCAGAACTGGATGCCGACCCATCAAGCGGCATTCCATACGCCGAGATGATGAAACGACTGCGGAGTAAGAAGTGGCGCGCGTCGTAGTCTTTGCCCCGGAATTCGATATGGACGTCGATGAGGCCATTGCATGGCTTGAAACCAAGGTGTCTGGCCTTGGCGATGCTTTTATTGCCGCTGTCGAGCACGTGATCTCTGAAGTCGTAGACCATCCGGAAGCATTTCGTGAAGTTCGCCCGATGGTTCACCGAGCCATCATCAGAAAGTACAGATACCTCGTATTCTTCAGGCTTCGTGGCGACATGCTGCAGTTTCTGGGTGTTGTTCACGGAACTCGTGAAGTTGACTTGTGGCTCGATTCCCGGGTTGGGCCAAAGTGATCGAGGTTCATGTACACCTTTGACGTCATCGTGGTTGGTGGGGGGCATGCGGGTATTGAGGCGGCTTTGGCCTCGGTGCGTGTGGGTGCTCGTACTTGTCTGGTTACGTTTACGCGTGACGGTATCGGGCGCATGTCCTGCAACCCGGCCATTGGTGGTGTGGCCAAAGGTCAGATTGTTCGTGAGATCGACGCGCTCGGCGGCGCGATGGGGCGCCTGATTGACGCGGCCGGTATCCAGTTCCGGATGCTGAACACCAGTAAGGGCGCGGCCGTGATCTCACCGCGTGCACAGGCCGACAAAGACAAGTACCAGCGTTACGCGCAGGAAATGTGCGAAGCGACCGTAGGCCTTACAATCGTCGAAGGTGAAGCGGATCAATTGATTTTGGATTCTGGATTTTCGATTTTGGATTCAGCGCAAGCGGTCCACGACGGCTCAATCCAAAATCCAAAATCCAAAATCCAAAATGTGGCGGGTGTGGTCCTCGCTGACGGGCGTAAGTTGCGCGCCCCGCGTGTGGTGCTGACGACCGGTACGTTCCTGGGTGGGCTGTTGCACTACGGCGAGGAGCAGATTGTCGGCGGGCGCGCCGGCGAGAAGGCTTCGCACGGGCTGTCAGCACAGCTTCGCGATATCGGTTTTCGGACAGGGCGCCTGAAGACCGGTACGCCTCCACGTCTTGACGGGTCAACCATTGACTGGTCAAGGGTCGAGGAGCAGCAGGGTGATGACCCGCCGCGCCCTTTTTCATTCATGACCCGCGAGATCACGCAGCCGCAGCAAAGCTGCTACATCACGCATACCAACGAAGAAACGCATCGCGTTATCAGCGAGAATCTAAAGCGCAGTCCACTTTACAGTGGGCAGATTGTCGGCGTCGGGCCGCGCTACTGCCCGTCGATTGAGGACAAGATCAAGCGCTTTCCGGACAAGCTGAGCCACCACGTGTTTCTCGAGCCGGAGGGCGCTGACACCAACGAGGTGTACCCAAACGGCATCAGCACCAGCATGCCGCGCGACGTGCAGGACGCCGTGGTGCAAACCATTCCCGGGCTGGAGCGCGCGAAGATCGTCAAGTACGGCTACGCGGTCGAGTACGACTTCATTCCGCCGACGCAGGTCTTCAGCACGCTCGAAACCAAGCTGGTTGCGGGGCTGTACCTGGCTGGGCAGATCAACGGGACCACTGGTTATGAAGAGGCCGGGGCCCAGGGGCTGATGGCCGGGCTGAACGCGGCGCTTACGCTGGGCGGTCGCGAGTCGGTCGTGCTCCGGCGCGACCAGGGCTATATCGGCGTGCTGATTGACGACTTGACGACGCGCGGCACCGACGAGCCGTATCGCATGTTCACCAGTTTGGCCGAGTACCGCCTGCGCCTGCGCACGGATAACGCCGATCGCCGCCTGACACCTGTTGCCATTGAACTGGGTTGTGCCGAGCCCGAGCGTCGCGAGCGTTTTGAAGCCAAACTGCACGACTATCAGCGTGGTGAGCAACTGCTGCGCGAGCTGCGCCACGACGGCAAGACATTGTATGACTGGCTGCGCACGCCGCAGTTCGAGTGGGCGCGTGTGCTGGAGCTTCAACCGGCGCTGGTTGAGCTTGATCAAGAAGCCATGGCGACACTCGAAATCGACGCGCGTTATGCGGGCTACATGGATCGCGAAGACGCCGAAGTGGCCCGCATGAATGAGCTTGAGTCTTTCGTCCTGCCGCACGGATTACGCTACACGGGCATCGAGCCGTTGCGCAAAGAGGCGCGCGAGAAACTGGCGAAAGTCGCGCCGCGAACCCTTGGACAGGCCGCGCGCATCCCCGGCATCGGCCCGGGCGACCTTACGGTTCTGCGTGTCTACCTAAAGTCCGCACGAGGAGTTACGTCGTGAGACCTAATGTGGATAAACTAGGTCCAGATAGTCTTGATTTTTCCTTTGGGTGGGGTACGCTTCTGGTGTCCGAAACGGACAAAAACAGTATGCCCCAACCCCTCTTAGCCCGGGAGGGGATTGAGAGAAGCCCTCGTGATTGCCCCGCGAGGGCTTCAAATTTAACTGGTGAATGATGGATGAAACCGCCGTCTACATATGCGACAGTTGTGGCGAGGAGATTGAAGTCAGTCTCGACACAAGTGCTGGTAACCAGCAGGAATACGTCGAAGACTGCCCTGTGTGCTGCGTTCCGAATGTGCTGCGGGTGACCTGGGATGAAGATGGGCGGGCCTGGGTCGAATCAACCCGCGAGTAAGTTTGGATTGTGACTTGAGCGCACTTCCGTTGTCTTACTTTGTGATTATACTTCCACGCACCTCCCGTCCCACATGAGCAATCTGGGCGATGAACGAGACAGAAGGTACTTTTTCGGAGATATCCGATGACTGGCTGCTGGCGAGCATGCCCTTCATCTCGTTCTGTTGCGAGAACGACGCGCTGTACTCCATGCGCCTGCTTACCGGCCCCGGGGATGGCGCGTTCGGCTATCAGTACCACGAGTTCGTTGACAACAAGAACTACTTTGCGGCCAGCACGACATTTCCGGAAGATCAGGACATCGTTGATTCGCACGCTGAGCAAGCGCTGGCCGGCGGGCGTCCGGTCGTTTCGCGTTATCGGTTTGTCACTGCAAGTGGTGAAACGGTGCCGGTGTTGCTGGCTTCGCAAACCGTGCTGGGTGCGGACGGCGAAGTGTTGGGGCTTTCGGGGTTTGCCTTCGACTTGAGGCTCTGCCCTGCGCTTCAAGGCGAGCCGGGTGTGTTGTCGAGTCTGCGCGTACCGCCGATTCTGCGTGTACCCGCGAAGCCCACGACAAACTACACAGCGAAGTGGGTGTCGAACCACCTACCGGTAGACACTTTCATCTGTGAGAACGACGAAAGCTACTCGATACGCGTCAACCGTGGGGCCATGGAAGAAACCCTTGGCTACTCCACGGAAGATTTCCGAAAGGCCGGCCCGATCAAACCCTGGAGCGTTCTACACCCCGACGATCAGGACGTTTCCGACGCATACTTCGAAGCTGCGGCAAGCCGAGAAGGCACGATCACCGTAGCGCGAATTCGTCTGGTGGCGAAGTCCACAGAAGCTGTCCCGGTGCTCGTGTTTGCACGCGGAATCAAACTGCCCGACACGGACGAAATCGCAATCAGTGGTGGCGTCTTGAACATCACGCACGTCCCGGGCTTGCAAGGGCCGTCGAAGCTCTTGAGTACGCAAACGCCGGTCTGAGTTTCGAAGTGACTGTCTCAAGTACGTGGACCGGTTCTTGCCAATTGTCATTCGGGTCTGTTACAAAGCTCCGTTAACTCTTGGACATGGGAATTTCGTCGCTCACACGAAAATCATCTCCATGAATGCGTCGCCAAATGACCCGCCCATGGATGCTCAGTGGGTGCTTGATCAGCTGCCGCTCGTGACCTTCTTTTGCGAGAACGACGAGTACTACACCATTCGATACGCGGCCGCGTCCGGTGGAGGCGCGTTCGGCTACAAGTTGACGGACTTCATCGACAATCGAAATCGCTTTGCTGTTTCCGCGTTGGAGCGGAGCGACCTGCGCGTCATGGAGCAGGCGGCCGAGCAGGCGCTGCTCGGGACCAGTCCCGTCGTAGCGCGTTTGCGCATCCGTGATGTCTCTGACCGCCCGTTAGCGCTGCTGCTGATGCTGCACGGTGTTTTCGACCGTTCTGAGAAGCTGCTTGGCCTCGCTGGTATGGCTGTTGATCTGCGGCGCGTACCTGCTTTGGACGGCGAGTACGAAGTGCTGACACCCCGTGGTCACGATGCCATCTGGACTCACAAGACAGAGCCGCCCGCGCAGATCAACGCGGAATGGCTAGTGGACCTGCTGCCTCTCTCAACCTATTTCGCGGAGAACGATCCGTTCTTCACGGAGAGGTTCGTGCGCGGACCCATTTACAGGCAGCTCGGCTATACGCCGGAACAGATGCTGGACGGCAAGAAGATGATAGGTGCGACCGTGATCGACCCGGCCGATGAAGATCTGGCAGACGATCATGTCGAAGAGACTTCTCGTAGCGGAACGGTCCGAACTGCTGTCCGCCTGCATGCGATTCACGCCAAAGGACATCAAGTGCCGATGCTGGCCTTTACCCAGGGCGTTCGTCATCCTGTGACTTTCAAACCGGGGCTTGTCGGTGCCGTACTGGACTTGACTACTGCGCCGCAACTTCAGGGCAAGTCGCGGATGTGGAGAATGCTTGAGCCCTGACCGGCACGGTCGAAATCGCTCCGTGACGGGCTACAATCCAGGACCGAGCGGCCACTGGTAGCACCGTCGCCCGTCCTGAACTGACGTCGGATACATCCGAATGAGCCTGCGCTTACTCATCGTCTACACCACGACAGGCGGCAACACCCGGGAAACAGCCGAACTGGCGGCCGAGGGTGCATCATCAGTCGGCGGCGTCGAGGTCGACCTGTACAACGCCTACGGCCTTGACGCGTCAATCCTGCTGGAAGGCGACGCGATTCTGGTGGGCGAACCGACATGGGGAGATGGTGAACACCACGCCGACTTTCTTCCGATGGACCGAAGCATGGGCGAGTTGCTAGCGCCTGAGAAGCGGTTGACAGGCATACCCGCTGCCGCGTTCGTCGGCTGTGACCGCGCCTATCGCAATTTCGGAAGAGCCATTGAGCTTGTGGAAGATCGCCTGATGGAGTGCGGTGCGCTGATTGTGCAGCGGGGACTCAAAATCGAGCTTACTCACAATGACCACAGCCGTGTCTTTACACGTCAATGGGCGCACGACTTCGTGCTGAGGGCAAAGGGCGAGATGCCACCGCAGCCGCATCGACCGGCCATGACCCGCGAACAGGCCGACGCCATTAAAGGCGTTAGTCTCGCCGACCGTGAACGCAGAAACCAAAGTGGTCTCAGACACTCGTGAAGGGGTCAGACCCTGTTTTCGCCCGAGCGGCTTTGGAACGTCATCTAGTGCAAGCTACGAAAACAGGGTCTGACCCCTTACGCGCAATTAGTGCGAGGCGCGTTCGCGCACGATGCCGCGTTTGCTGGTGCGGAAGAAATGCACCCAGTGCTGCGCTTCGGCGCTGTCGGCGAATTCCGTTTCCAGCGTTGCCAGGGCCTTTTCAAGCGTCGTCCCGCTTCGGAACAGCAGCTTATACGCCTCGCGCAGGCGCTTGATTGCCGCGCGCTCAACACCTGCGCGCTCAAGCCCGATTGCATTCAGCCCGTGGACAGGGCAGCCGTAGCCGAACACTTTGGTGAACGGTGGAATGTCCATGGCCGTCACGCTGCCACCGCTGATCATCGCCAGCTTGCCGACGCGAACGAACTGGTGAATTGCCACCAGCCCGCCGAACACGACGCGGTCTTCCACCGTCACATGCCCGGCCAGTTGAAGCGCATTCGCCGCAATCACATTGTCGCCGACGATGCAGTCATGACCGACGTGGCAGTAGGCCATCAAGAAGTTCTTGTTGCCGATGGTGGTCGTTTGGTGCTCAGTCTTTGTGCTGCCGCGGCTGACCTGAACGTAGTCGCCCAGAAAGTTCTCATTGCCGATCACCAGCTTCGTCGGCTCGCCCTTGTAGCTCAGGTCCTGGGGCGCGCCGCCGAGGCTGCAATGGTGCCCGATCTTGTTGCCGGCACCGATTGTCGTCGGGCCGTCGATCACGGTGTGTGAGCCGATCGTCGTGTCTTTGCCAACGACGACGTCCGCGCCGATCACGCAATAGGGACCGACGGTTACGCCTTCGTCAAGCTTGGCCGAGGAGTCGATGATGGCGGTGGGGTGAATGGGCATGTCGAGTTCTGAGTTCCGTGTTTTGAGTTCTGTGTCCGGGGAAGTTCCAGATCGCAGACTTTCTCTGTATGGGCGTGTTAAAGCAAGAGTTGCGATCCATTGACCGCAACTCTGAACTCGGAACCTTGAACTCTGAACTACCGGCGCTGCAGAATGCTGAGAATTGCTGTCAGCTGGCTGCCCTGCATCTCAATCTTCTCTTTGATTTCGTTAATTTCTTCGGCGCTGCCACCGCCGCCTCCACCGCCGCCGCCCGCGACAATGCCTTCGCCGACTTCGCGTCCGAGGTTCAGCAGGTCGCCGTACCAGCGCGACTCCGGCAGGCTGGTGACGAGCTTCTCTGTCAGCTCGCGCCCGGCCTTGCTTACGCTGCTGAGGTGCTTGAGAATCTGGTCCATCTGTTCGGTGGCGTCGTCGCCGAACTCGACTTTCATGCCCTTTTCGCGGGTCTTCTTGACCTCTTCGCGCAGGCTCTTCATTTCGTCGCGAATGCGTCCGAGCATGTCAGTGACCGGGCCCAGGTCCACGTTCACGGTTACCTTCGGCGCGGGTCCACCACCGCCGCCTCCCGATGAAACCGGGGCCGAGCTTGCGGGCGCACTTGAAACCGTTGCCGCCGGCGCGGACGCCGGGCTGCTTGACGTGGAAGTGTCCGGTTCATCGTCCGACGCGGAAATGGGCGAGCCAAGGGCCGACTTGTCTTCGTTGACCTTGGGCTTCGAGCTCTTGAGCCGTTTCGAGAGGTTTGCGAGTTTCGCCAGATCCGCCATGCTGCATCACCAGTATTGGGTCTGAAAAAGCACGCGCCCGGTGGAAACCGGGCGCGCGACGCGGTTCAATTCCGTGTAGGAATTCTAGTCCTCGTGGCTCAGTGCCGCAAGCAGGCAACCCTTGCTCGTGGCGTTGAGTTGGTCTTCGGCCTGGCGGATGTCGCTGATCTTGATCGGGAAGCGGTCAGCCATCTTGCTGAACTCATCCTTGAAGACAGCCACGAAACCACCGACCTTGGACGTACCGCCTGAAACCGCGATGGGTACCGGCTTCGGGAAGTTCGGAATGTCCTTGGTGCCTTCGAACTTCTTGACGATGTTGTCCAGCGAGTACTTGATGAGGTGGCGATAGTAGATGACGATCGCTTCCTCTTCGGGTGTCTTCGGGGCGTTGATGTCGACGCCGCGTTCCTTGACAGCCGTGATCTTTGAAGCGGCGCAACCCATGACCTGTGCAGCCTGCTGGTCGATCCAGTCGCCGCCCTTTGAGGTCGAGAAGCTGATGACCGGCATGGAACGGAACGCAACACAGACGTTCACCATACCGCCGCCGCACGAAATACCGATGCCCGTGAAGTCGTCGTCGCCGAGTTCGCTGAAGATGACGGCCTGACCTTCGTTGAAGGGCGTGCCGCGGTACCCCAGGCGCTCAAGCAGACCGTTTACGATGTTCGTGTGGTACACGATGTTCATCGTTGAGTCGACCGGGTCAGCCGGGACCGAGTAGTAAACCATCTCGCCGTCAGCGCGTGCCGGGCCGAGAATCTTCTTGAACAGTTCAACTTCCATCGGCATGGCGTCGACGTCAGTCGGGCTGATCAGCCCGTGCTTCATCGGACGGCGCATTTCCCGGTTGAAGATGTTCGCAAGCTCGAACGCGTCTTCACCAATGATGAAGAGTTTGTTTTCGCGCTTGATGTAAGGAACGCCTTGTCCCTTGAGCATCTTCAGGGTGTACGGGTCTTCCGGCACGTCAAGGAAAGCATTGCGTGCGGGGAAGAACTCGATGCCACCCTCTTCATCCATGCGAGAAGCAACAAGGTTCGCTGTTCCCACGTCCAAGCCGCGCCCGAGTGGCGCCCCCGAATCATCACCCACGGTGGATACCTCCGGCTGTTGAGAATAATCCTCACTAGGCTCCGCAGGGACCGATTCTTCCGAGACCGCCTCGGCTTCGTCGATTCCTGCTGCGTCCGTGTCGGACGCGGAATCTGCTTGCTCGCCTGATTCTGAATTCAGGTTAAGCTCATCAGACTCGGTTCCTTCATCACCACCGTCATCGGCGGCATTCAAATTAAGTTCGTCTTCGTTTTCCGACATCGGCGACTCCTCCTCTTCAGGCGACACGTCGACTTCTGATGGTTCCTCTTCATCAGCCTGCTGGGCCGAATCCGAATCACCGTCAGCCGGTATCTGCGCTGCGGGGGGAGCTGCGCCTGCGTCATCCTGGTCGGATTGTTGTGCCGTGTTATCTAACAGCGAACTCACAGTTTCGCCAGTAGGATTTTCGCTTCGCCCGGAGACTTTATCACCTTGCCCATCAACATCTTGCGCGATGTTAGATTCCATTTCGAAGGCGGCCTGTGTCATCGGCCCTGAACCACCCAAAGGGTCATCTTCAGGCATGCCGCCGCCGCCCAGCTCAATGCTTGGGGTTTCGGTGTCGTTGCCGTCGTCTTCCTCATCGTCCTGAGCCATGTCCATGGCTGCCATGGTCATGGGGCCTGAAGCAGCTTCAGCGCTGTCGTCTGTGTCGGCAGGTGCAGCCTCCACGCGCTCGGTGTCGTGCCCGGTGCGTGAGTCCAGATCTGAGCGTTCAGCATTATCCATATCGAAGCCGGCCATTGTCATCGGGCCGGCTGCGATCGGTTCAGCCGCGCGAATCCCGGCCAGGTCAAGCTCTTCTTCGATACGGGTCGCAGGCCCCGGGAACGAAGCGTCATAGTCGTTTGCGTCCAGCGTCGACTCGTCCAGGTCATCGAGGTTGACGTCCATGTCTTCGTCAACGACTTCGTGGCGACCGCTGGCTGTGATCGCGATGTCGTCAACTTCAACGTCGTCCTCAATGACATCGTCGTCTTCGAGGATTTCGTGACGCCCCGAGGCAGTAACGTTGACCGGCGTGTCATGCCAGTTCTTTTCCTGCTGTTTGGTCGTGCGGCGCTTGGCCGCGCGCTGAAGGCGTTCGCGAACGGTCTCGCTGTTTGCGGGTTCGCTGTGCAGGTCGGAAAGATCAAGGTCGAGGTCATCATCCTCGACGATTTCTTCCTGCGAATGATCGTCAGTGGGGTCGACTTGCACTGTTCAGGGTAGCCTGTGAAGCCTTATTTTTAGCGGGTTTCATGAAGGTCGCGAGAAATTGTAGCGTGCCGCCGCGTCGGCGCAAGGGGCTTGGCGTTCCGCGTCAGTACGGCGCGCAGCATTCCCTTCCATGTGGTATACTGGCAACCATGCGAACCCGAGTGCAATGCAATTGCGGCTGGCAGCGCGAACTCAGCGAGTTCTACGCCGGTAAGCGCATTCGCTGCGCGGATTGTATGGCCATCATCGATGTGCCGCCTGAACCCAATGGCAAACCGCAGACGGGCGCCTACCTGTACCCGCCGATGATTGACTGGCCTTCAGGGCGATACGTCAAACCACGAGGGCGCTGGGTGACGATCGCGACCCCGGCACGAGACCGAAGCGCCGAAGCATATGCGCTGCCCGGCAGAGTCCTGACTGAAGAAGAGCGCCGCAAGCGTCACGCCGGACGGAGAGTTGCGGTGGCCCTGCTGCTGTTTCCGCTTTGCGGAGTCTTTTCTTTCGTGCTGTTGATTGCCGTGCTCGGCTACACGGGTTCACCCGCAGAACGCCCTCCACAGCACCGGCACAGCGTCCAGCAAGTCGAAGTCGAAGCGCCGGAAGTAGAAGCGCCGGTTGTGAAGCCGCACACCAAGCCGTCGGGGCAGTCTGTTCAGCCCAAGGAAGACCCGGCAGAGCCTGTCGACCCCGACGACGAGCAGGAAGACGAGTTCTAACTCGTTCTCTGTCCTTCCTTCACACGCAACAACTATTAGGATTGCCGCCCCCTGATCGTACGGAGGTAGCGGCATGAAACGTTGGACCCTCAGCGCCATTTGCCTGCTGGTACTGTTCACCCTGTCCGCATGCGGCAGCGGCAACGTCCCGGCCGAAAACACGCCCGCACCCGCCGCCAACAACAGCGGCGACGCGAAGGCGAACACACCGGACGACACTCCGAAAGAAGACCCGGACAAGTGGAAGAAAGTTGTCATCCCGACGCCAACCGGCTGGGACAAACTACCCAAGGACGGCCAGGCCGAGCTCCGGTCAGACAAGTTTGACCTGTTGCTGAAGCCATCGGGCGACTTCTTCCTGCTGGATTCATTCAGCGACAAGGCATCGCCCCACGCCAGCAGCGGGACAGACGAGGAATGGAAAGAGTGGCGTGAGACGGTTTCGGCCGTGTTTATCTACAACGCCTCAAAAACCAAAGACAGCCCGACCGAAACGCTGAAGAAGCACGGCGGCGCGTTCATAAAAGATTTCGATTCATCCAAAGTCGGTGAAGTCTCGGGCTTCGCGGTCTACATGCACCCGTCAGCGCAGGACAAGTGGCTCGCCTGCACCAGCAATGAGCGTGGTACGTACATCCTTTGTGCTTTGGTACGGAATGAGGATGCGTCAAAGCTGATGAAGCCATATCCAGGAACAATCAAACCGGAGTAGTAAACATGGGTTACGACAGCAGCAAGAAGAATCGTGTCAAGAACAAGCGCCGGAAGCTCGCATCGGCCAAGCGGCGCAAGAAGCTTGACGGCATCGCTGCCAAAAAGGGCTAGTACGATTTTGGATTTTGGATTCGTGATTTTGGATTGCGCGTAAGCGCACTCAGCTTCGTGCGGTCCAATCAAGAATCCAAAACCCACAATCGAAAATCCAAAATTCCCGCATGCATCGAGTCTGGGCCGAGATCGACACAGCCGCCGTGCGCCACAACCTTGGCGCAATTCGGCAGCGCGTGGGCGATACCCGCGTGATGGGCGTGCTCAAAGCCAACGCCTACGGGCACGGCGCAGTCGAGATGGCCAAGCTGTTGACCGGCGAGGGCATCGACGCCATCGGCGTCGGCGACAGTGGCGAAGCACTTGAGCTGCGCGACGCCGGTATCACTACCCCAATCCTGATCGTCGGCGGCATCATCCCCGGCGAAATGCCGCGCGTCGTCGCGAACGACATTGAGGTCAACCTGCACACCGTGCAGATGGCCGAAGACCTGAACGCCGAGGCCGGCAAGCAGAATCGCACCGTGCGCGTCCACCTGAAGGTCGACACCGGCATGGGGCGCCTCGGCATGCAGCCTTTCGAAGCCGTGCCGTTTCTTCACAACCTGCGGCGCCTGCGAAACCTTGAACTGGTCGGGCTGTGTACGCACTTCAGCCTGCCCTATGAACGCAACCCGGCCTTCACCACACGGCAGATCGAGCATTTTAATCTAGCCGTCGAAGTGGCCGAGCGCCTGGGCTACGACAACCTGATCCTGCACAGCAGCAGCAGCCTCGCCGTATTTGGTCGCGACGATGCCTACTTCAATATGGTACGCACGGGGATTGGCCTGTGGGGGCTGCTGCCGGGTGACCTGCAGGGTTGGGAAAGCAAATTGAAGCCCGCGCTGCAACTCAAGAGCCGCATTCTGTTTCTCAAGGATGTCCCCGAAGGCACGCCGATCGGCTATTCGCGTACGTACTACACGCCCGCGCCAACGCGCATCGCGACCATCCCCATCGGCTACAACGACGGCTACCGCACGAGCCTCAGCAACCGCGCCGAAGTGCTGGTGCGCGGTGTGCGCTGCCCGGTGGTCGGACGCGTCAGCATGGACTACACGACGATTGACGTCGGCATCGTGCCTGACGCCGAAGTAGGGGACGAAATCACCCTGTTCGGGCGCGACGGCGACGGGCGCATTACGCTGGACGAGATCGCACATTGGGCCGACGCTATCCCGTACGAGATTCTGTGCGGATTAGGACGCCGCGTCGCGCGCGTTTACATGTAGGGGCGGTGCTTGCACCGCCCGGGCTTTGCCAGGCAGGTTGGCTGTGGCACGTTTCCCCGTCGCTTGCGCTCCGGGCTCCTGTTCTTTCCAATGGCACCTAGGAGAAAGTTATGCCAGATGCAGCTCCAGACATTCAGGCCCTTGGGCGCGTGCCTACAGGGCTTTACATAGTCACGGCCGAGAACAACGGGCAACGCGCGGCCTTTCTCGCAAGCTGGGTTTGTCAGGCCGGCTTCAGCCCGCCGTCCGTCAGCGTCGCCGTGAAGCAGGATCGCCCGATCATGCGGCAACTGTCCCGGGGC
>JAGQRE010000149.1 GCA_020425695.1 Planctomycetota bacterium | reverse complement strand
CCTGCAACATGTGGCTGCTGATGTTGATGCCGTCCGTGCCGGAGCGCTTCAGACCTTCGGCAAGCCCCAGATCGTAGGCCTCGGCCTGTTTGGTTTTCATGCCCTCAGTCGTGAAGTAGAACGTAACGAGCACGCCGATCAGCCCGAAAACCAGCCCGATCAGCACACCGATTACCAGTGCACGCTTGTCGATCATCCGCCGTTGCTCCTGTCCTCAAGCTCAACAATGACTTCGATGCCGCTGCTGATGTTCTGTGTCCCCACGGTGATACTGACTTCGCTCTTCTTCGCGCCGCGGTTGGTGACCACGAGTGTGTACTCACCGGGTACGACGTCGTAGATGTCAATGTGGCCTGTAAAGGTACCCCCACCGAAGTACAGCCCGCTCAGGCGCCCTTGCGAATCAAGTAGATAACACAACGGGCCGCCGTTCAGTATCGGGCCGTCGTCCGCACGCCGCATAGTCGCGCGTACCGTAACGCCCTGTGTCGCGACAACAATGTTCGCCTCCACTGGCGAGTTGTCTGATGGCACCGTCACAACCTCACTGAACGCGGTACCGGTTTGGGCTTCATCTACGTAGCCACCAACGCGGGCCTGCATGTTCATGCCGTTCTCAAGGCGCTCGGCCGTGTAGTAGCCGTTGTCGTCGGTCACGACATAGGCGGCGAGCAAGGCGCGCGGGAAGTTGGCGTCCAGATTCGTCACGGCAACTCGGGCGCGCTTCACCGGCTGCCCGTCCGGATACGTAACCCGCCCGGTCATTACCCCGGTGATTGCGGGCAACTGGACATCCACCGTGCTCAATCCGCTTTCACTCACGTTGACATCCACGGCAAACTGAGCGGCCGTGTCCCCCTGGGTCTTCAAGGCGCAGAACACCCACACGCCCGGAAACAGATTGTTGACTTCGTAGTGCCCGTCGGGGCCGGTGTGGATGGTCGCCGTCCAGTAGATGTTGTCTCGCCGATAAACGTAGATACCCGCGTTTGCGTGGGCCTGGCCGTTGGCGCGTAGTACGCGACCTTTCACGTGGCAGACGACGCCAATCTCGATGTCAAACTCCGCACCATCTTCAGTCAGTTCCACGGCGCGGGCCGCGTAGTGGTAGTCCGGCAAGCCGACGAAGTACTGGCCGACGGGCAGGCTCTCGGTTGTGTACTTGCCTTCCGTGTCTGTTTCGACGGTGATGACAAGCTTGCTGGTGTTCCAGATTTCGACGCGCGTTGCGCCGGGCAACGGCTCACCTTCGCTGGTACAGACGCCCGAAATTGCATTGCCGTACAGCAACGCGATCTCTTGCGGCGGCGCGGCGGCGGTTTTGTCGCTGACGTCCGCGTTGATCTTTGTGTTGACCGTGGCGTAGCCGGGCATTTCGATCCGGACGTCGATCTTCATTGATGACAGACCCGTCAAGTGAACCAGCCCTTCGGCGTCGGACGTCAGTGTCTGCTCATAGGCAACAACCTCAACGCTGACGCCTTCAATCGGCTGCGAAGTCTGGGCGTCAACGATGCGCAAACGCGCCTCAAAGTCGGCGTTGGTCAGCTCAATATTCTGCTCGATTTCGTATTCGCCCGGGGTCGGAGTAATGCGCAACGCGGAACCCAGGTAGGCCGGATGCAGCACGCGCACAATGAACTCTTCCGCGTTGAGCCCTTCGAGCCGGTACTTGCCGTCTTTGTCTGTTTCAGTCTTGGCTGCACCAACGCTGACGGCCGCGCCTTCAATCCTGGTCTCGGGCTCACCTTTCTTGGTGACGATACCGAACAGAGCGTAGCCCTGGTCCATGTACAGGTCGCCAAGGTCAACTTCGCCGCCGCCTACGGGCTGATAATCAGCACGCACCTCGGCCAGCCCGCTGCTGCGCACGCGTAGCTCGACAGCCTCAACGACGGCCTCACACCAGAACTTGCCCTCGCTGTCAGGACCGACGCTCTGGATCACCTTCTTGTACTTGCCGCCCGCGTCGTAGCTGAAGAAGGTCGCGGACTGCACCGGCACACCCGACTTCGTCAACAGACGACCGCGCAAGACGACGTTACCTGAGGGCGCGAGCGCGAAATCGACCTTCTCGGCACCGCTTCGCACAAGCGTCTTGTTTGCTGATTTGAAGCCGGGCGCGATCACGCTGATGGTGTTGTGCTGGCTTTCCGGCTGGCACTTCACGGCGTAGAAGCCAGCGTCATCTGTGATCGCGTCTGTGTGAAAGTATTGCGCGGGCTCGGCGCGGAAATCGCAGCTGATCTGTGCGCCACTGATCGGATTGCCGCCCTGATCGCTGACTGTGCCCGTGATGACTGCACCGGGCGACATCTCGATGATCAGATCCTGCGGAGGCTCTACGTTATTCAGGATGCGCGGCGTGAAACCTTCACGTGAAATCTGAATGCGGTAGCCCATTGGCGTGAGCTTCTGAAAATCAAACGCGCCACCCGCGTCTGTGCTTTCGGACTTCTGGACACTGAAATGCGCCCCACGCTGATCGCCCGAGCCGAGCAACACAACCTGCGCGCCGTCGATCGGCAGCCCGGTGTCTGCGCTACGCACTACGCCGCGGATTGCCGTGTCTCGCGGCAACACCAAGGCCTGCTTCAGTTTCGTCGCACCGGGTGCAAGGCGGGTGCTAACGGGTGCGCTAGTGTTGCCCCAGTCATCTGCGGCCGTCAGCACCAGCGTGGTTTCGGAAGGCAGCTTGTTGAACTGGAACAAGCCCTCTTCGTCTGTGACGGCGCTACGCGACTCGCCGCCGGTGATCTGCACCGTTACGCGCGCGCCCAAGTACGGCTTGCCCTGATCGTCGACGACGCTGCCGCCCAAATCTGCGGGCTTGGTTTCTTCAGATTCAGCTTCGTCGTCAGCAGTCTCGGCAGTGTCCCCGGCTGCGTCGTCCGAGCCGTCGGAGTTTCCCTTGTTGCCGCCCGACGTGCCCGCCGTCGAAACCGGCTTCCCGTCCGGCCCCAGTCGTCGACCTTTGGCGTCTACGTAGATTCGCTTGCCGCCGGGGCCAAGAACGTAGCGACGCCCGTTGCTGTCGATGTAGATGCGTTCGCCGCCCGGGCCATTGATGTATCGCCCGTTTTCGTCAGTGCCGTCAAACTGGATGCTGCTAGCCGGTTCGTCTTCGGCAAACGGGTCACCGTAAGGCGTTTGGGCCGTTTCAATACGGGCGTCTCGGGGCGAGTCGCCGAACAGTCGGAAGGTATCGCTGCCAAGCAGGAAGGCCGAGCCTGCAAAAACAAGCGCGGCCACCACAGCGAGGGCTATCAAAAGCGTCCTCTGGCTCATGCTGAACTCTCAGATTTCGTTTGGCGTCGAGTCGTTTCGATAGCAGGTTAACCAGCCACACACACGAATGCCCAACAAATTCAGGAGTCGTCATGCTGAAGAAAAGTGGCTCACACGAAGGCACAAAGACACGAAGGGTCAAACGCCAACTGCTGTCTTACGTGTCTTCCTGCCTTTGTGTGATTCTGCTGTTCGGCCCCACCGCAATTGTCAGCCAGGAAGACGCGGCCGAGGCATACAGCCCGCCGCGGAAGTTCACGTTCGGGCTGATGGGTGTGGCGCTGCGAGATGACCTGACCGTCTATCAGGGCGGAGCACGTGACACGGACGGCAACATCGTCATCAAAGAGAAAGACCAGTTGCTCAAGTGGAACGGAGCAGAGATCAAAACGCTCGACGACTTCTGCCGCTCGCTGTACGCCACCAAGCCGGACGAAAGCGTCGAGGTCGAGATCGCCACACCCGGCGACGGCGAGAAACGCCTCGTGCACACAGTAACTGTGAAACTCGGCGACCCGAAGCAGGCCTACAAAGAGCTCTACACGCAGTTTGACAAGCGCAAGCGCACGTACGACTGGCGCGAAAACGAAGCCGTCACCAAGGGTGGCCCCCTGCGCCAACAGCTTTGGCCGCTGATCGAAAAACACAAACTGCCGCAAGCATGGGACAACCTGATCGCCGCCCATGAACGCGAGATCGACCTGTGGGACAGCTTTGAGAACCTGAGCAGTACCGACCTGCTACTAGGCGATCCGCTGGCCGCACACCAGTGGATCCGATCCGTAGGTGACGGATTCACAGAAGCGACTGGTAGCGGGGGCACATCTCTCAACGTCAGCAGCACTCTGCAGAACTTGCTCGATCACGAGGCCCTTACACACGAGCCACCTGAATTGCCTGAGCCCGCGATGACGAAGAAAGACGCCTTCACATGGTGGAAGCGAACCGGCGACGCGATCCTCAACGAAGCCAAAGTTGTGGACCTCGGTGAGAGCCTCGACGACGAAGGCAGCGACAAACTGATCCGCCAGATTGATGAGTTTGAATTTCATTGGCGCGGAGACCCGAAGTTCAGCGAGTCGGCCGTCGCCGTTGGGGCAATGCGCGAACTCGAGCTGAATACTGCGAAGGTTCTTTCCGCAATCCCATTTGTTCTAGAGCAACTGGAGAGACTCGCTTCCGCATACTGGGAGTCGCACATCAACAACGGGCAACTGCCGATCCCCGTGAGCCTGGACAAATCGAAACTCGTTGAGGGTGACGCTGCCTTCTTCCACACCAGCTACGGCCTGATCGGCATCGGTGGTCCCGAGCGAAACGTTTGGAAGGGCGGCGAGGGCGCGCCCGTCGTGATTCTGGATATGGGCGGCGACGACGAGTACACCGACTGCGCCAACACTCGCCTTGGGCGCGGGATCAGCATCGTTATCGACCTCAAGGGTAACGACCACTACAGCTCAGCGCAGAAATGGGGAGTTGCCAGCGGCGTTCTGGGTACCGCAATCATTGACGACCGGGAAGGCGACGACACTTACGAGTGCGGCGACCGGGGCATTGGCGCGGCCTTTGGCGGCATAGGGTTGCTGATCGATCGGAAGGGAAACGACCGCTACCTCGGCGGCACGAACAGTATCGGCTGCGCGGCCTATGGCGTTGGCGGTGTGATCGATCTTGAGGGCAACGACCTTTACGACTCGAAGACCTACAGCATCGGTTGCGGACAGCCGGGCGGCATTGGTTTCGTGCTGGACCACTCCGGCGACGACCGCTACTCGTGCACCGGCTCTGAGCGCAGCGGCTACGGCACGGAAGGTGAGTGGATGGGCGGCGGTATCGGCTGCGGCTGGGGTTGGCGCTCGCTGGCCTGCGGCGGCATTGGCCTAGTCGTGGACGTGAAAGGCAACGACATCTACGACGCCGGTGAATTCGGTTTGGCTTGCGGCTACTTCATGGGCATCGGCGCCGTGCGCGACATGGACGGCGACGACATCTACCACAGCAGTCGCTACGGGCTTGCGGCGGCGGCCCATTCGGCCGTCGGCGTGTTCATGGACGACAAGGGCAACGATGTCTACGAGGGCAAGACGGCCGCGAGCATGGGCGGTGTCTGGGACATCGCGACGGGCTATTTCTTCGACGGCGGTGGCGACGACTTCTACCGCTGCAACGGGCTGGGCCTCGGTGCCTGCGCCCAAAACGGCTTCGGCATTTTCTGGGAGGCCGGCGGCAACGATGTATACCGCGGCGCCAAAACAACCATCGGCAACGCAGGCGGCACGACCTACGCCGGCGGCCGCCTGGCAAAGAACTTCGGCATCTTCATCGAAAGCGGTGGCGAAGACAGCTACCCGCGCGAAGACCGCAAGAACGGCGCTGAAGTACTTGAACAGGAGTATGCCCTGTTTGTCGATGAGCAGGACAAATAGGAGTTACCACGGTTCGTGAGAATTGCGTGCACTTCGGTTTCGATGTAACGACAACATCAGTGACGAAACTGTGCAGCCGTTCGCCCCTTCGCCAGCACGCCAGAAGAGAGCTATGCCGAAAGCAATCACCAGCAAGATCGTCGAATGCCACTCGCCAAACGGGCTGACCACGCGCATGGAGCGCTGGTACTATGAGAGTATCCGTATCGCGCTGCTTGATATTCTGCCTGAGCCCGGCGTCTGCGCAGAACTGTTTGAACTCAACAAGCGTGTCTATGCGGCGCTTGACCCCCACACCCGCGACACCATCGAATCACTGACTTGGCACGTCGCGTGGGTGCGCCTGGACCTTCAAAGCGAAGGCATCCTTGAGCGTGACGCCGCCTTCGTAACTCGCATCAAATAGTACCCACTGGTGCATGCGGGCCCGGGCTTCATAATCCCGCCATGCGTAGCGACACCTTCAACTTCGAAGTTCCGCCTGACCTGATTGCCCAGACGCCCGCCGCAAAACGCGACGAAAGCCGGCTGATGGTCGTGCGCCGACAGGCCGGCACCATTGAGCACCTGACATTCAAAGACCTGCCCGGCTTGCTGAACGCCGGCGACCTGCTGGTCATGAACAACACCCGCGTGAAGCCGTGCCGGCTGCATTGCAGTAAAGAAGGCACGGGCGGGCACGTTGAGCTTTTCATATTGCGGCATCTGGAAGGCTCCGACTACGAGGCGCTGACCGGCTCGTGGCGCAACATCCCGCCCGGGGCGCGGATCACACTGCCCGACAATGGCGGCGGCGTGACGCTGGTCGAAAAGCACGAAGGGGGGCACTGGCGGGTGCGGTTTGACATGCGCCCGAACGACGCTGAAGCATTCATACAGCGCGCAGCCAAGATGCCCCTGCCGCCATACATCCGGCGTGAGAAAATTGACGATGAGTACGCTGCCCTTGACCGAGAACGCTACCAGACGATCTTCGCCGCAAACGAGGGCGCTGTGGCCGCCCCTACGGCCGGGCTGCACTTCACGCCGCAAGTTTTTGAGGCGTTGGACAGTCGCAAGATCAATCGCGCCTTCGTGACATTACACGTCGGGCCCGGCACGTTTCGTCCGCTAAAGACCGAGATGCTGGCCGACCACCCGATGCACTCGGAAGAGTACAGCGTACCTGCTGAGACGGCCGCGGCGGTTCAGCAAACGCGTGAGAATGGCGGGCGTGTTGTTGTTGTCGGTTCAACCAGTTGTCGGACACTTGAGACCGTCAGTGACGAGCGCGGCGTGCCCGCCCCCGGTTCCGGCGCAACCAGCCTGTTCATCTATCCGCCGTACCGCTTTCGCTGTACCGACGCGATGCTGACCAACTTTCATCTGCCGCACAGCACGCTGATTTTCATGGTGGCGGCGTGGCTCGGTGTGGAGTTGACACGTCATGCGTACATGGAAGCCATCGAGCACGAGTATCACTTTTTCAGCTACGGCGACGCGATGCTTTGCCTGCCCTGATCCCGACGGGGAGCTACTCTTTTTCTTGCTTTTCGAGTGCCTTGGCAATGCGCTCCAGCCACCACTCGAGCTTCTTTACAGATGATGCGAGGTGGATCACCGCCAGTATCAAAATAGCAAAGAGTACCAAGAGCACGGCCTCTGCCGCCGTGGGATCCGCCATGGCAAAAACCTGTGGCATCCTTCCAACCATCATTCCGACCTCTCTTCGTCGAGGTAGCTGCTAGGGCGCTCGGTTGCCTTGAACGGTGAGTCCGACTTCAACTCACCCAGAGTCTCGTTCATCTTCTTCAACTCAAGGTAGCACTGGTGCGCCCAGCGCTGCGCCGCGTAGGCGCTGAGGCAGGCCAGGATCGCCAACCCACCGAGCACGGCCGCCACAACCAGTTGGTTTGGCAGCCCGAATATCGTCGGCCCTTCCTGCGCTAGAAAGTTCATGCGTTGATTCTACGGGCGAACTTCAACGCGCGACAGCCCGACGTGGCACGAAGGGGTCAGACCCTGTTTTCGCTGTGGAGGCACAAACGGACACTCAAGAGCCGCTCGGGCGAAATCAGGGTCTGACCCCCTCAGTCCACCAGCTAGATCAAACCAAGCTCGGTGCCGCACTTCTTGAACGTATCCAGCGCTTCCTGCAAGTCATCCTTGCTGTGCGATGCTGACACGATCGTTCGCACGCGGCTCAGCGCTTCCGGCACCATCGGGAAGTAAATCCCCTGCGCATACACACCGTTCTGCAGCAGGATCTCACTCAGTTTCGCGGCCTTGGCGCCGTCGCCAACGATCACCGGCGTTACCGGCGTAACGCTGTTGCCGGTGTTAAAGCCGAGTTCCTCCAGCCCCTTCTTGAAGAACTTCGTGTTCTCCCACAGGCGGGCGTGGTGCTCCGGCTCGTTTTCAAGCACATCAACGCAGGCACTAACGGCCGCCACAACCATCGGCGGTGCGGATGCGCTGAACAGGAACGGACGCGCCTTCGCGATCAGATACTCTTTCACGACCTTCGGCCCGGCGTAGTAGCCGCCGACCACGGGGATCGCCTTGCTGAGCGTACCCACGGTCAGGGTCCAACGGTCGTGCATGTCTTGGTCGTCAACGGTGCCGCGCCCTTTCTCTCCAAGTACGCCGGTAGCGTGCGCGTCGTCGACCATCGTGATGGCGTCATACTTCTCGCAGGCATCGGCGCAGGCCTTCAGGTCGGCCACGTCGCCGTCCATGCTGAAGACGCCGTCGGTGACCACGAGAATCTTGCCGGTGATGCCCTTGGGGCCGCGCGCCTCTTTCAGAAGTTCCTCAAGGTGGTTGTAGTCCTTGTGCCTGTAGACTGCCTTGGTGGCCTTGCTGAGGCGTGCACCGTCGATGATGCTGGCGTGGTTCAATTCATCGCTGACGATGTGGTCGCCCGCGACAGACAGCGTGCTTACGACGCCGACGTTGGCTGTGTAGCCGCTCTGGAAAAGCAGCGCGCTTTCGACCTTTTTGAACTTGGCGATCTTTTCTTCGCACTCGACGTGCAGGTCCATGGTCCCGCTGATGCTTCGCACCGCGCCCGAGCCCACGCCGTACTTTTCGGTCGCCTTGATCGCAGCCTCGACAACCTTGGGGTGCGTGCTGAGCCCAAGATAGCTGTTGTTCGAAAGCTGGATGACCGACTTGCCGTCAATCATCACCCGTGCACCAACGGCAGATTGATGAACCTTCGGCATGTGAAACAGGCTACGTTCTTTCAGCCCATCAATTTCGCTCTTGCACCACTCATTCAGCTTATGCGCCACGTTGACTACTCCGGTTAGATCTATGGATTCAGTACGGTGCGCGTTTTATGAGCAAAACGCGGCCGTGCGCAATGGTAAATCCACGGAGCCTGCATTCTGGAGGGCAGACCCCGTGGTTTTGGTTTTGAGCTCTATCCCAAGAACGTGATCGCGCGGGCGATGCGCTTCAGCGTTGCGTCCTTGCCCAACACCAGCATGCTTTCCATCAGCGGTGGGCTTACTTTGCTGCCTGTGATGGCCATGCGTACCGGCCCCAGGAATGGGCCGAGCTTCATGCCCAACTCTTCTGCCTTGGCTCGTCCGGCTTCGTCCATCTGCTGGTGGGCAGCCTCGGGGTCGTTGAAGTCCGTTGCTTCCACGATTTCGCGCATGGCCGCCAGCGCCTTCTTCGCGTCGTCCAGCGTGCACTTCTTCTGTACGAAATCATCAGGCGTG
>JAGQRE010000148.1 GCA_020425695.1 Planctomycetota bacterium | reverse complement strand
TCAGGCGCATTGAGACCGAATGGGAAAACGCCGACGTCACGGTAATCGACGATTTCCGTAGCGGTGACTTCAAGAACCTCGAAGGCTTCCGGGGCGAAGTCATCGCCGCTGATCTGTCTCAGATTGACCTCAAGCAGTTTCTGCAGGCAGCCGGGTTTGACGCCATCTTTCACCTGGCCAGCATCACCGACACCCGTGTGATGGACCAGCAGAAGATGTGCTGGGATAACATCGAGAGTTTCAGGCGTCTGCTTGAGTTCGCCCGTGATCGCCAGATCCCGGTGACCTACGCCAGCAGCGCTGCAACCTACGGCATTGACGGCAAGGTTAACGTAGAAACGGACGAGCGTAAGCCGGCCAACGTCTACGGCTTCAGCAAAGTGCAGCTTGAGAACCTGGCCGCGAAGTACCTGCGCGAGCCCGATCTGGCTGGCTGGAAGTTGAACGCGGTGCGCTTCTTCAACGTGTACGGCCCGCACGAGCAGCATAAGGGCGCGATGGCCAGCATGATCTACCAGCTGTACCTGCAGATGAAGGCCGGTAAAAATCCGCGCGTGTTCAAGAGTGGCGAACAGATGCGCGACTTCGTACATGTCGATGACGCCGTCGAGTGTACGCTGCTTGCCATGCAGAGCGCCAAACCGGGTGTTTTCAACACAGGCAGCGGTGAGGCGCGCAGCTTCAACGATGTGATCACGGGTCTGAACAAGGCACTGAACCTCAAGCTTGACCCGGAATACATCGCCAACCCATTCCCGTTCTTCCAGCCGTTTACGCAGGCGGACCTGACCCGCAGCAAAACCGAGCTTGGCTATGAGCCCAAGTTCAATCTGGACAGCGGCATTACGCAGTACGTCAATTGGCTGGAGAGTCGTCTCTAATGGTTGCATCCAAAGACCCAAAGGGCATCAACAAGACAGGCTCACCCGGCGACCTGGATCATCAGATCGCGTCTTGGGGCTTCGTACACGGTCGTCAAAGCCGCGCACGCGTGATGATCGGTGCAGGCGTGCTGTTTGTCGGTGTCGTCACGATCGTTCTGGCCTGGCTGTTGGTACGCTTCGGCGACGACAACCTGCACAAGGTCAGCGAGGATTTCTACCGAAGCCGGCAACTCGATGGCCCTGCCATGAAGCGCGTGATAGCTGACAAAGGCATCAAGACGGTGATTCGGCTCGTCGGCACCGAGGACGGCAATGTCGAGAGCTACGAGATGGAAAGCGCCGCCGTCGCCGAAACCGACGCGACGCTGGTGGTCGCAAAGATGGCGGCGACACGCCTGCCATACCGCTCCGAACTCAGCCGAGTGTTCGAAGCACTGGATACGTCGCAGCGCCCGTTGCTCGTTCACTGCCGTCAGGGCAGCGACCGAACAGGCTTGATCAGCGTGATCTGGCTGCACGACTACAAAGGCGAATCACTCGAGAAAGCCAGGGAACAGCTGGCTTTCTTTGCGTATGGGCACGTACCCATTGGCAGTTCGGGTTCGATGGGAGAGTTTCTGGACATGTACGAAGCCTACACCGCGGAACACCCCGGCGAGAAGCTCAACATTCAGCAGTGGGTAAAGCTGCACTACTTCGAAGAAAAACCGGGGCGCGAAATCGCCGCCTGGTACGACGGAGTGCTGTACCCGGAAGTTGATAGTTGATGGTGGATAGTTGGTAGCCGCGCTATGACGACTGAACCCGAAAAAGGATCGCTTGAGGAGTTGGTTGTCTGGCAGCGTGCGATGGATGTGGTTGATCGAGTTTATAAGGCCACAAAGAACTGGCCACGTGACGAGGTTTTCGGACTCGTCAATCAGGTACGTCGCGCGGCAGTCTCCGTCCCGTCTAACATTGCCGAAGGACACGGACGCAAAGGAAGCGGAGACTTCTTGAGGTTCCTCTCGATTGCATACGGATCACTCATGGAAGTGAAGACGCAGATCCTGATTGGAAGTAGGCAGGGATACTCTGGCAAAGCAGAGACGAGAGACTTACTGGACAGCGTGGATGAGGTTGCACGCCTACTGAACGGCCTAAAGAAGGCAATTTCCAGAAACAGGTCCTAGTGGCCAGTAGTTCCTATCAACTATGAACTAGCAACTATCAACTAACGAAAGACTCACACTGGCAACTCGGCCCACGCGCGCCTAAAGTGCCTTTGAATATGCAAAAGGGAGCTCCCGTGGCTGCGAAAACTGCGACAGAAGATAAACGTGCCGAGGCCGTGAAAATGGCTATGGCTCAGATTGAGAAGAGCCACGGCAAGGGCTCGCTCATGAAGCTGGGTGACCAGGTTCGTGTCGAGATTCCCGGCATCAGCACCGGCGCTTTGAGCTTCGACCTGGCCCTTGGCGGGCGTGGCATCCCTCGCGGTCGTGTGGTTGAAATCTACGGCCCGGAGTCTTCGGGCAAGACAACCATCGCCCTGCAGATCATTGCCGAAGCCCAGAAAACCGGCGGTATTGCGGCCTTCATTGACGCCGAACACGCGATGGACCCAACCTACGCGGAGCGCATCGGCGTTGACGTGGACAACCTGTACGTGAGCCAGCCTGACAGTGGCGAACAGGCGCTGGACATCTGCGAAACGCTGATCCGCAGTAACGCCTTTGACATCATCGTGGTCGACAGTGTCGCCGCTCTTGTGCCACGCAGTGAACTTGAAGGTGACATGGGCGATGCCCAGATGGGCAGCCAGGCCCGGCTCATGAGCCAGGCCATGCGTAAACTGACGAGTGCAGTCAGCCGCGCCAAAACCAGTCTGGTCTTCATCAACCAGATTCGCATGAAGATCGGCATCGTCTTCGGCAACCCTGAAACAACTACGGGCGGCAACGCGTTAAAATTCGCGGCCAGCCAGCGCATTGAAGTGCGCAAAGGCAAGCCGATCAAAGTGGGTGACGACGTGGTTGGACATGCGGTAAACGTCAAGATCGTGAAGAACAAGCTGGCGCCTCCGTTCAAGCGTTGCGCGCTGGAGATCATCTTCAATGAGGGCGTCAGCAAGCTGGGCGACCTGCTTGAGATGGGGGCGCAAACGGGCATCGTGAAACGCTCCGGCGCATGGTGGACCTACGGCGACGTGAAGCTTGGACAGGGCAAAGAAAATGCGAAGGCGTTCCTGGCTGAGAACGCGGACATACTGGCGGAGATTGACCGAGCCACACGCGAGTCTCTCGGAATGCCAACTTCAGAGCTGGCAGCCGAAGTAACTGAGGAGTAGCGGACACACGGCAAACACCTATAAAGCCCGGTCCGCAGACCGGGCTTTTCTTGTCAGGTGCGAAGGCTTTGTTTTGTCGGTAGCGCAGGCTTGCCCAAGGCAATTGTCGCGAGCCGCAAACCAGCAAGAGGAGAGCCTCTGGCTCGCGCGAAGACGGGAAACGCCAGAAGCCAGCGCGAGAAACGCGGGAAGCCGGCGAGAAACGCGAGAAGCCCCGCAGGGGCTGACAGAAATTAGCCCGGGGCGTAAGCCCCGGGTCAGCAGCAACCGGAAACGAAGAGCCCCGGAGGGGCGACACAAAGGTGTTCAACGTATTGTGTCGGCGCTCCGCGCCTCTGTGTGATGGGTAATGGGGTACACCCCCACCTTCCGGTGGGGGCTAACGGATGTAAGCCTGCTACGCAGGCTCGGTAGAGAGACGCAATGAAAGTTGATCCGAACGAACTACGCCAACGCTTCCTCGACTTCTTCGACGCGCGCATGAAGGAACATGCAGGCGGCAACGTCGAAGGCAGTTTGAAGTTGCCCAGCAGTAGCTTGCAGCCGCCCGACAAAAGTACGTTGTTCACCAGCGCCGGCATGCACCAGTTCAAAGACGATTTCACGGGCAACTTGGTACACGGCACTCGCGCGGCCGCGACCGTGCAGAAATGCATGCGCACGCCCGACCTCGAGAACGTCGGCAAGACCGCACGACATCACACGTTCTTTGAGATGCTCGGTTTCTTCAGCTTCGGTGACGGCCTCGACGGTCCCAATGGCAGCAAAGGCTTCTTCAAGAAGGAAGCCATTCGCTGGATCTGGGATTTCTACACACTGCCATGGGAGCAAGGCGGCTGCGGTCTTGACACGTCAAAGCTGTACGTAAGCGTTTACGGCGGCGATGAAAACGGCGAAGGCAAAGACGAAGAAGCCGCGAACCTGTGGCGCGAGATTCTCGGCAAGCACTGGAGTGGCGACGAGCTTGAGAAGCGCATCTTCTGGCTAGGTGAGCACGACAACTTCTGGCCTGCCGGCGCGCCCAGCGAAGGCCCCAACGGCGTCTGCGGCCCGTGCAGCGAAATCTTCTACGACCTGGGTGAAGCATACGGCGAAGGCGACGTCGAAACCAACGGCGACCGCTTCATGGAAATCGGCAACATCGTCTTCACCCAGTACGAGCGAAGCGGGCTGATACCGGGCAAGGGAACACTGACACCACTGCCATCAAAAAACATCGACTTCGGCGGCGGTTTCGAGCGCTTAGTTATGGTCCTCGACGGTGCCGCAACAACTCTCGATTGCGGGCTTTTTGAAGCTATCCGCTGGAAGCTGCGTGATCTTGCTGCCTCGTTGGTTTTGGAAGATGGACATGCCCTCGATAGCTTCTATTGCACAGTCAGCACCGTGTTTCATGTTCAATTTCAGTCCGAGGAGTCGGCACTTCGAAGTGACCAGGATCTAATCGCACTCGACACAGAGCGAGTGTCCAACCTAATGGCTAGTTTGACCGAGACCAATTCGAAGCTTCCCGACGTTCTACGTTCGGCGTTGAGAGCCGGCTCGTTCAAATCGCCTTGGTTCGACGAGGATCTGAACTATGGAGAATGGTTGAGCGAGTTGCGTGTTCGCGAAAAGCGCATTGGTGACCACATTCGCGCCGTCACATTCTCCATGTCCGACGGCATTCTTCCGTCGAACGAAGGAGCGGGTTACGTCATTCGACGCATCATTCGGCGTGCTTTCCGCGACGGCAGCGCGCTTGGATTTGATGGGCCGTTCTTGCACAAGCTGGTGCCGGTGATTGTCGAGCACTACGGCGACGCCTACCCGGAACTGAAACGCAACACCAGCGCGGTGACCGCTACTATCAAACAGGAAGAAGAGCAGTTCTCCTCGACACTTGAACGTGGCTTGCAACTGTTGACCGGGCTGATTCAAGAGGTCGAAGCCAAGGGTGAACGTGTACTCCCCGGCAAGCCTGCCTTTGACCTGTATCAATCGCAGGGGCTTCCCCGTGAAGTCGTGCAGGACGAACTTGCCGCCAAAGATATGTCGCTCGATCAAGTTGGCTACGACGAGGCCGAAGCGGCGCACCGCGAAGCCAGCAAGGGCGGCAAGGCAGCCGTCGTATTCGAGAAAGGCTGGTTCCAGGAAGTCAAAGGCAAGTACGCGCCGACCGAGTTTCTGGGCTACGAAAGCTGCGACGCGACCGCGAAGGTCGTTGCCATTGCCCGTGACGGCGAGCTGTTCGACATCATCGAGGCCGGAGACAGCGCGACCATCGTGCTTGACCGTACGCCGTTCTATGGCGAATCAGGCGG
Source organism: Planctomycetota bacterium (assembly GCA_020425695.1). GTDB lineage: Bacteria > Planctomycetota > UBA8742 > UBA2392 > UBA2392 > JACKID01. The sequence continues at coordinate 3,928 of JAGQRE010000148.1, read as the reverse complement.
ACAGGTGGGGGACCGTGGCAGCCTGCAGCACGACGAATCCACCTTCGAAGTGGCCGATACCCAGAAGCGTGACGACTACTTCCTGCATGAGGGCAAGTTGCTGCACGGCAAGCTGCGTGTTGGCGACGAAGTCACCGCGAGGGTTGACGGCGTGCGCCGTGACCGCATCCGCAGCAATCACAGTGCGACGCACCTGATGCACGCGGCCTTGCGGACGGTGCTTGGCGACCACGTGGTCCAGCGCGGCAGCGAAGTCGGCCCGGATCGCCTGCGATTCGACTTCAGCCACCCGAAAGCGCTTACGTTTGATGAGCGCCAGCAGATTGAGAAGCTCGTCAACGAGCAGATCCAGGCCAACACAGACGTCGGCACACAGGTCATGGCGCCCGAAGACGCCCAGAAGGCTGGTGCTATGGCCCTGTTTGGCGAAAAATACGGCGACAAGGTCCGCGTGCTTAGCATGGGACGTGACGGCTTCAGCAAAGAGCTTTGCGGCGGCACGCACGTTGGACATACCGGCGACATCGGCTACTTCCGCATCATTAACGAAAGCAGCAGCAGTGCGGGTGTACGACGCATTGAGGCAATCACGGGCACCGACGCGTACAACCTGGCGGCGGAAGAAGCCCGTACGCTGGCGGAGCTGCACGGTCTGACGAAAGCGCAGCCCGGCAAGATCGTTGAGAAGGTGCAGTCGCTGATCAAGGAAGTGAAAGACCTCAAAAGTTCGGCCAAGAAAGGCAGCAGCGTAGACGCCGGCAAGCTGGATGCGATCCGCAAGAAGGCCGAAACTATAAGTGGTGTCACAGTTTACGTCGCCGAGCTGGACGGTGTGGAAGCGCCTGATCTGTTGACAATCAAGGATGCTTTGGGGCAGGATGGCGCGCCGTCGGCAGTGTTGCTTGGCAGTCGCGGCGAAGGTCGTGCGCTGTTGCTGTTGTCTTTTACGAAAGATTTGACCGGACGGGGGCTTCACGCCGGCAAGATCGTTGGCGAAATGGCCCGCCTTGTCGGTGGAGGCGGTGGGGGAAAACCCGAAATCGCGCAAGCCGGCGGGAAAAATCCTGAAGGATTGTCACAAGCATTGACGACGGGTTTGAATCGAATCCGCGAAGCACTTGAGAAGGCATAGTCTGACCGACGTCGTTGAGAAATGAGCGCGGCAGGCAGGAGAGACAGAGATGGCAGTCCCAAAAAAGAAGAGCTCCAAGGCACGCAAAAGAAAGCGCCGGTCGCACGACGCGCTGACGCTTCCAAAGATCAGCAAGTGCGCCAAGACTGGCTTGCCAAAGCTTTCACACCGCGTGTGTGAGGAAAGCGGTTTCTACGGCAAGAACAAGCAGGTCTTCGAAGTAGAAGAGCGCCTCTAGTCGGATCAGCCACAGGCCGTCACCGCATTTGTGGAGAAGGTCTGCCCGTCCACGGGCAATCAGCTTGAGAGGAAACGGGTATGCCCCGAATCGCCATTGATGCTATGGGCGGTGACAAGGCTCCGGCGGTCGTCGTTCGCGGCGCCTGGCGGGTAGCCTCTGAGCAGCCCGAGTGGCAAATGCTGCTCGTTGGCGATGAGGCGGCCATCAGCGCCGAGCTTGCCGGTTGTGAAAAGCCACTGCCGAACATCCACGTCATTCACGCGCCGGAAGTCATCGGGATGGAAGAACATCCTGTCGAGGCGCTTAAGTCAAAACGCAACGCGTCACTGCCGGTCGCGGTTGGGCTGGTACGCGAGGGCAAGGCCGACGCGGTCATCAGCGCCGGCAACACCGGCGCACTCGTGGCGGCCAGCACATTGATGTTGAGGACGCTGCCGGGCGTTCGTCGCGCGGGTATTCTGACCACCTTGCCGACTCTGCGCGGGCGCATCGTCATCATGGACGTCGGCGCAAACGTAGCCGCCAAGGCTTCGCACATTGCTCAATACGCGGCCATGGGTGACATCTTCTATCGCAACCTGCTGGCCGACGAATCCGATAAGGTTCACGTCAGCCTGCTCAGTGTCGGCAGTGAAGAAGGCAAGGGCAGCCCCGTAATCAAGGAAGCACACGCGCTGCTCTCGAACAGCGAGCTTGATTTCCGCGGTAACATTGAAGGTCACGAAGTCTTCGCAGGCGCAAGTGAAGTGATCGTCTGCGATGGTGTCGTCGGCAACGTCGTGCTGAAGACGGCCGAGGGGTTGTGCGAGATTCTCGTCAAGATGTTCGTACAGCATGCGACAAAGGCGGGGCTTGGCGAAGACGAGCGCTTCATGACGACACTGAAGACGATGTCACGCGATCTTGACTGGCAGGAAGTCGGCGGCGCAGCTTTGTTGGGCGTCAAAGGCACGGTCGTGATCGCGCACGGGCGCAGTGACGAACGCGCCATTGCCAGCGGCATCCGTACGGCGGCCGATTGCTGTAACAAGCACGTGAACGATAAAATCATCGAAGCGCTGGCACGTGAGGCTACCAAGGCCGGTGCGACGCAGTAGAGCCAGACACAGCCCAGGGACGCGTAGTGAGCGAGCAGCGAGCAGGCATACTGAGCATCGGCGCGTACTTACCTGAGCGCGTGGTCACCAACGACGAAATTTCCACCATTGTCGATACCAGTGACGAATGGATCTTCCAGCGTACGGGGATTCATGAGCGTCGCTGGGCCCGCGAAGACGAGTACACGTCCGATATGGCCATCGAGGCAACCAAGGTTGCCCTGAGCCGCGCCGAGATGCAGCCGACGGACATCGACTACATCATCGTCGCCACGGCCAGCCCGGATAACACGTTCCCCAACACCGCCTGTTGGGTGCAGCAGGGGCTTCAGATGGGCGACATTCCGGCGCTTGATATCAGCACGGCTTGTGCTGGTTTCGCATATGCGCTGGAGTTGGCGGGCTCACTGGTAAGTACAGACTCCTACAAGAACGTCCTGGTCATCGGTGCAGAAAAGCTTTCGTCGATCACGAATTTCAATGACCGCTCAAGCTGCATTCTGTTCGCCGATGGCGCAGGCGCGGCCGTGGTTACGAAGACCGAAGGGCGCGGCACGATCATCTGCTCGCGCAACGGCGCACGCTTTGATTACGACGCGTTGAACGTTGCCGCTGGCGGATGTCGCAGGCCGGCGTCGCAAGACACTGTAGAGAAAAACGAGCACACGATCGCCCTGAAGGGCCGGACGGTCTACAAGTTCGCGGTGCAGAAGTTTTATGAGATGGCTGACGAAGCCTGCCAACGGGCTGGTATCACGTCGGACGACATCGCCCTTGTGATCCCGCACCAGGCAAACGTGAACATCATCGAAAGTGCAATGAAACGTGCCGGCATCGGCATGGATCGAGTGCTGATCAACATTGACCGCTACGGCAACACAAGCTCCGCCAGTATTCCGATTGCGTTCGACGAAGCTCTGGAAACCGGGCGTATCAAGCGGGGCGACTACATCCTGCTGGAAGCTTTTGGTGGCGGACTCTCCTGGGGTTACAATCTCGTACAGTGGTAGTCGCGTTTGACGGTTGACACTGCCGCTGCGCGCGTCAAAAGTTCCGTTGAGACCGACGGCGCTGCGTCGGCATATTCAAACGAATGGTGAAGGCATGTCGAAATCCGCACTCCTGTTTCCGGGGCAAGGTGCCCAGCACGTCGGAATGGGCAAAGATCTGGCCGAAAAATACCCAGAGGCCGCAGCGGTGTTCAGCAAGGCTGACGAATTGCTGGGTTTTGAGCTTTCGAAGATTTGCTTCGAGGGCCCGGAGTCTGAACTGAACCGCACCGATGTATCGCAGCCGGCAATCCTTGTGCACTCGTGGGCTGTGGTGGAAGTTCTCAAGACCAGCGAGAAGGGACGCGCGATTCTCGATGGCGCAAACGTGGCCGCCGGTCTTTCACTGGGTGAGTACTCGGCCCTGGCCGCCGCCGGCGCCATGGCATGGGAAGACGCAGTGAAGCTT
>JAGQRE010000147.1 GCA_020425695.1 Planctomycetota bacterium | reverse complement strand
CGACCATTGTTTACTGCAACATGCTGCGGCGCGCTTTCGGCAAAGTGCCGGTGATCATCGGCGGCATCGAGGCCAGCCAGCGCCGCTTCAGCCACTACGATTACTGGGACGATAAGGTCCGCCGCAGCGTGCTGCTGGATTCAAACGCTGACATGCTCGTGTTCGGCATGGGCGAAAACCAGATTGTCGAGTTGGCCCACCGACTGAACCGTGGCGAGCAACTGAAAGAGATCACCGACGTTCGCGGCACGGCCTACGTCAAAAAAGACCTCGGCTATCTCGAAACTCCCGACTTCGTCGAACGCTTCGGCAAGCCGCTATACACTCTCGATCACGAAGACTTGCTGCCGCCGATCCAGGAGGCAGGAGACGGCGCGAAAACTGAATCCAAAATCCAAAATCCAAAATCCAAAATTGCCCCCCTCGATCGTGTCCAGGAACACCAGACCGACACGCCGACACAGGTCGCCGAGTACCGGAAGAACTACGCGATAGCCTTCAAGCGTATCTTCGATCAGCAGGACCCGGTTCGCGGGCGCCCCGTCGTTCAACGCACCGGCAAGCTAAGCGTGATACAGCTCCCGCCCGCTCGTCTGCAAAGCGAAGAAGAGCTCGACCGCTGGTACGACCTGCCCTACACCCGTCTGCCTCACCCTGACTACGAGAAACAGGGTGGTGTGCCCGCGTGGCTGACGACCCAGCACAGCATCATCACCCACCGCGGCTGCATGGGTAGTTGCACGTTCTGCGCAATCTGGATGCATCAGGGCCGCACAATCCAGTCACGAAGCCCCGAAAGCATTGTCAAAGAAGCCGAGAGCATCACCGGGATGCCCAGCTTCAAGGGCTACATCAGCGACGTCGGTGGCCCCACGGCAAACATGTACGGCAACTATTGCAGTGTCCAGCAGAACCTCGGCGCCTGCAAGAACCGCGACTGTCTGCTGCCAGACCCGTGCCCTGCCTTGCGCCAGCACATCGACAAGCAACTCGACATGCTGAAACGCGTTCGTGCTGTGCCCGGTGTGAAGAAGGCTTTCATCGCCAGCGGCATTCGCCACGACATGCTGATCGACGACAAGAACACCAAGGGGCTCGGTGATGCCTACATCGAGAACCTCGCCGCGCATCACACCAGCGGGCACCTGAAAGTCGCACCTGAGCATCTCTCGGACGACGTGCTGGCAAAGATGCGCAAGCCGGGGCTGCACAAGTACGAAGAGTTCAAGAAGCGCTTCATCGAAGCCAGCAAGAAAGTCGGCAAAGAACAGTACCTCGTGGCCTATTTCGTAAGCAGCCACCCGGGTTGCACCATGGACGAACAGATCCGTCTGGCCGAGTACTTCAAGAAGAACAACTGGTCGCCTGAACAGGTGCAGGACTTTATTCCGACGCCGATGACACCCGCGACGGCCATGTTCTATTCAGGCTTTGACCCGGAGACGCTCGACTTCGTCTACACCCCCACCACCATGCGCGAGAAGCGCCGACAGCGCGCCCTGATGCAGTTCGACCGCCCCGAGTTTCATGGGCGCGTCCGTAAAGCACTGCGTGAGGCCGGGCGAAAAGACCTGATCGGCAACAGCAAAGAAGCATTGGTCAAACCCGGTAACGAAGAAGACTGGGACGACGACAACCCAGCAAGACCGGCCGGCATAGGCAGCGGCCCAGCCACACTAAAGAAACGCAACAATCCGTACCGCGGCAAGAAACCACAGGGCAAGAAGCGCCGCCGACGCTAGCATGCAGTTGTCCACGTTCAGGAGTTAACGATGCACCGAACCCTTGGCTTGTTCTCTGCCAGTCTGATTGCAGCGCTGTTCCTGGGCGCGTGTGCCAGCAAGCAGTCCGTCGACTCGTCCGATTCCGGCACACCTGACAAGACTCTCAGCGGAGAGCAGGTCGTACTGAAGGTGTTGAAAGAAGGGCTGGTTGGCGGTGATCTGGATGTGATCAAGCAGTATGTGGCTGAGGACTACAAGCAGCACAACCCGATGGCAGCGGACGGTCGGCAGGGGCTGCTTGATTTCATCGAATCACTACCCAAAGACGCGCGCCTTAAGTACCGCAACGTTCGCATCTTTACTGACGGCGAGTTCATTGTCACCCACAACGAGTACGACTGGGGCCAGAAGCAGGTGGTAATCGACCTGTTTCGCGTGAAAGACAATATGCTGGTTGAACACTGGGACGCGATCCAAATTCCACCGGCCGAAAGCGTCAACAAAAACACAATGCTCGACGGCGCCACCAAGGTCACCGACAAAGACAAGACGGCGGCCAACAAGAAGCTGGTCCGTGCCTTCGTTGATGATGTATTGGTCGGCGGCGACCTGTCGAAGATATCGACCTACATCGACGGCGAGAACTTCACACAGCACAACCCCACGATTGCCAACGGCGCGACCGCCTGGAGCAACGCCATGTTGCACTCGCGCAACTTCGGCAAAGAGTACAAGTACGACGTGCGCCGTGTGATCGGCGAGGGGAACTTCGTGCTGGTGCAGTCCAAGGCCGTCAAAAGTGGTGAAGAGCTTGCCATGTACAACCTGTTCCGGGTCGAGAACGACAAGATTGTCGAACACTGGGATGTCATGCAGACCATCCCTGACAATCCCGCCAACGACAACGGCATGGTGGACTAGCTACACAACGTTCGCCGTGTGCACCGTGTAGACCGGAAGGTACCAGAACCGCCGCCGGCATCTCCGGCGGCGGTCTTGTTGTAGCACTCTACTGCTCCAGCTTTACCAACGAGATATCAAGTTGCTGCGCTGTCCGATCCGTGACGTCAACAATGGCACCCCAGCTTCCGCCGTTCATCATGTCTGCAAACAACACCAGGTAGCGGCCGGGTAGCATGGCCACCCTCGCTCTTCCTTCGGCATCAAGCGGAAGCACCGGAGCCGAGTCAATATCAAGGACGCGCTTCAAGCTGCCCCAGTTGCGTGGATCATCCTCCGCGCCCATTCGAACCCAAAGCAGGATCTTGTAAACATCCGGCAAGGGCGGCTGGTCACCGATCAGAATTCTGACCGAGATATCCGCCACTACCACGGTACTCAAGTCGAGATGATTTGGACTATCAGCTGCGATTTCAACATCGAATGTGTACGGGTCAGCCGCGAAAGGCGCGAGCCTGCTGTATTCGGTCATCACCGTGACCGTCGCAGCGCCCAATGGAAGACGCTCGATCTCCACTTCATTCGTTGGAACACCACTGGCTACCCAGCGCCCGACTTCAACTCCCTGCGTGTCCCTTGCAATCAGCAGTGGTCTGGACGCCGCGAGTGTATCGCTAAGTGTCACCTTCAATGTGCTGGTTTGCGCCAGCGTTAACTTGATCTCATCCGCGTCGGCGATTTTCACGTGGCGGACCTCGGAAAGCACGCCACGGCGTGAGGCACAGAACCAAACCGAAGGCATGTCTTTCAGATAGAACGTGAACCGGCCTGCTGCGTCCGTGTGGACGCAGTTGTACGGAAGATCGTCCAAGTCGAGTTTCGTTTGAGAGTAGTAAACCTCAGCACCTGATGCTGGCCGGCCGTCATGCTCAAGCACCTGCACCCTGACCTCGTCGCTGTCTTTCGGGGCAGGAACTATGAAGGTTTGCGCAGAGCCGTCTTCGAGCGTTGCATGGAACGGAACAACGTTCGTCCAGCCACAGAATGTGATGTCGATGTCGACCTCGTCAATTTCACCCTCCCACTCCATCACAATCTTGCCTTCGGACGAACGACGTTGGCTCGCGAAACTGGCGGCCAACGTTCGCAAGTGCTCGTCCTCAATCTCCAGCGGGGTTCCACGCTCGTCGACAAAACTGAGCGTGAGTGTGTTCCAGCGTTTCAGCTTCACCACGACGTGGTCGGTTGCCTCTGAAACCGTGACGAACTCCGAGCTGCGCCCCTCCACCCCAACAATGAGCCCAATCTCGCCCACCGGCGCCGAATCAAGAGTGATTGCACCCGCGGCGTCAGTCTTCATGGTTGAGCGCAATTGCGACTCGGTGAAATATTGATTCTCCCCCACGCTGCAGCCGACGTAGGCACTCTTGTGGGCCAGTGGGCGTCCCTCAGTGTCCTGGACCTCAATCCTCAACCTGGGTCGCGCCTTGTGCAACTGCACTTCGATAGGGCGCGAATCGTCGCGGTTCTTGGTGACCACCGTCTGATACACGCTGACATATCCATCTTGAAACACCTGCACGCCCTGCAACTCATTGGACTTGGGAACTTCAATCGCGGCCACGCCGTCGGTTTCTGTGAAGAATTCAAGCACCTTTCCGTCCGGGGTTCGCTCCGGGCCATTGCTGTCTGGGCCAAAATCGGCCAGCCCGGGCTGCTGACGCCACCAAACCCGTGCTCCCGCAATCGGAGATCCTTCGGTATCCGTCACATGTACCTGTGTGCGTCGCGCTTCGCTGACTCGGAGCATCAGCCCATCACGCGCAAAACTGTCTTCACCCGCGTACCAGCGGACCAGAACGAATCCATCGCTTGAGCCACTAAGGCGGTAGGCCGACGCCCAAGGCCTGATCAGCAGTGCCGAACTTGCTTTGCGTGGGTCAACGGGCGCGAGTTGGAAGGTTGCTTCGAAGCGCCCCTCTGCATCACTTTTGACCGTGGCGACAATGTCGCCGCCAGCCATAGACCGTGCGTCCGTAATCGCCGTAAAAACCACGTCCGCGTGGGCGACGCCCAAACCGCTGGATTCAATTACCACGCCACTCAACTTGACGGTTATCGGCCCAAGCGCGGGAACCTTTGGACCCGCATCAATGTCCGGCACAGTCGACAGCTCTGACTTCAACGGTTCGGGGTCATTCGTTGACTCGCTTGATTCTGCGGCTTCTTTCCCTGCCGCCTCGGAATGATCCGGTTCAAGGTTTTGATTGCCCACTACTCGATCCTGCGGGTCGAACTCTTCGTGGTTCAGCACTGCGACCTGCGCAGCGCTGCTCTCGTCGCCCCAGTCGGCGAATGCAAGAACGGCACCCCCGGCAGCGATCAACCCGACCAGCACCAATGCAACGATTGTACCGGCGCTCCATGCGCCCTTTGTGGCGATTCCTGCCATAACTGCGGCCTCCAGGCTTGCGACCAATTGATTGGATACATGCACATCGGAGGCAAATTCAGAACCGTTACGCAGCGTACCTTCCAACCCTTCAGGTTCGACGGCTGCAAATGCCGGTACGGCCAGTAACGAACCACGCAACGTCTCAAGAGCTCGGCGTAAACGGGTTGCGACTGTGCCGCGCGGTGCGTCCATCGCGTCGGCAACTTCGGTAACCGTCAGCCCGTGGCCGTAGTGCAGCACGAGCGGTTCGCGAAGCTCGGCTGGCAGGTCCAGCGCGGCCTGCCACGTTTCCCGTGCGGTCGTGCTCGACGCCGGGTTGTGGTTAGTTTCAGCCATGCGTGACGCCTCCTGCTCGTGGCGATTCCGCAGTCTTCTGTTCCGGATGAAACTCAGTGCCTCGTTGCGCACGGCCCGATAGCAGTAGGCGCGGGCACTCTCCGCTTGCCACTGCCGCCGCCGCTTCCATACACGCAGCATGGCGACCTGGACTACATCGTGGGCGGCATCTGCATCACGCACGATGCTGCTCGCGAATGACAACAGCGGCTGTGAGAGTTCGCGGACAATCGCCCGAAACTCGTCTTCCCCAACTGTCGAGGTCATCCCATTTTGCGTTGCTGCACTCATCCGATTCTGACTGCCTCCACCCTGAAGACTCGCGTCCCGGCCTGGCGTATTTGGATTTTTCGTTTTTTCTGCGTTCTGCCCATCAAGCACAAAGGATTTCTTGCACAACGGTCGTTGAACAGCGCAATCCACTGCGCGGGTGAACCTTTCCACTGCACAACCGTTTCTAGTGTTGCCAGGGTTAAACCCATCCCGGGGTCGGTTCCGAGGATTCAAAAGGAACTGCCATGGCAAGCGAAGAAGGGCTGCTCGTACAGCCGGACCAGAGTTATCTAGACCCGGAACAATCAACTGACGAATCGATGGGTGCCGCCGCGAGCGTACCCTGGGTAGCCGTTGCGTTGGCAGTGCACGCGATCCTGTTGCTGGTGGCGTGGTTCATTATGCCGAAAGCAGCAGAAGCGCCACGTCTCAACGTTATTGATACCGCACGTGAACAGATGGCATTACCTCCAGCTCCAGAACTTGAGCCAGAGAAGCAGGTTGAGTTTCCGGACGAAACTGACGTCCAGAACGAACCAGTCGAAGACCAGCGCGTACAAACTGAAGATGATGACCACGCTGAAGACGCGACCGATTCTCCCATGCACGACCTCGCTGAAAACCCGAACGAAAACGACAGCAAAGCCGAATCGCCGAATCCCAACAAGGAAAACAGCAATTCATCGACGGGGCTCGGCCCCAATGGCGGCGGTGGCGGCGGCGAAGGAGGCGCCGGTGGCTACTTCAGGAAGCGTCCTCACGCGGGCCCCAATGGCGGACCGCCGTTGGGCACTCCAACCGAATCCGGGCTTCAGTGGTTGGCGGATCACCAGAACCGTGAAGGCAACTGGAGCGCGACAACTTTCGGTGAAGACAGTGTCCGCGAAGGCGCGAAACATACCTACAACGTCGAGTTCAATGATATCGGCGGCGCCACCGGCGATCAGGGCTGGGCGGACACCTGCGACATCGGACTGACCGGTCTCTCCATACTTGCCTTTACCGGCCCCGGCTACGACCATAAGACATCGAAGCACAAACGCACACTGCGACAGGCGCTGCTCTATCTGCGCAAAGTTCAGGACAATGACGGCTGTTTCGGCGACAAACAGGACGACCAGTTCATCTACAACCACGCCATCAGCACCATGGCAGTGGCGGAGCTGTACGGGCTTTCAGGCGACGCCGTGCTGCGCCCCATGGTGCAACGTGCCGTAGACTTCATCCTAAGGGCGCAGAATCCCGGCATGGGCTGGCGTTACGGCGTTCAGCCGACTTTCAACGACACATCCGTAACGGGCTGGATGGTGCTGACCCTTCACACGTGTGAGTTGGCCGGCGCCCAGTTCGATACGAGTCACTGCTACACAGACGCAGAAAAGTGGTTTGAACTGGTGACAATTGACGTGGACGGCTACCCCAAGTGCGGCTACGACAAACCCGGCAGCGACAACGCCCGCCTGCGCTCAGCACAAGGTGTGTTCGACAGCAACCCTTCCATGGACGCGATCTACGTCATGAGCATGTTGTTCATGGGCAAACGTGACCTGGATGATTCACAGATTCGCACGATGGCACGGACATGCACGCAGAAGGGCTTCCTGCCCGAATGGAAGCAGGAGAAGATTGACTACTACTATTGGTACTACGCCAGCCTCGCCCTGTACCAGTTGGGCGGCAGTGCCTGGGACCAGTGGGAGAAATCCATGGTGAAGACGCTAACAGACAATCAGCGCGGTTTCAGCGAAATCGACAGGCAGGCCGGGTTGACCAGCGCCAAGCTTCTGGATGAGCATGGTAGCTGGGACCCAGTCGGTGCCTGGGGTACGGCCGGAGGTCGGGTTTACGCAACAGCGATCAACTGCCTCACCCTGGAAACGCACTACCGGCATGAGCGTATGACGAGCAAGCACAAGTAATTGACCGGGGCCGATCTTCCTCACGGCTACGGGCTGTACACCCCTGCGAGCGCTTGCGACGGCGCTCGCAGGGGTCTTTAAGGCAGGCCGTTGAAACAACCTGCGAGCACCAAACCGTTAAGCGTAAGGAAAGTGGACAAAGACGGGGTGTTCCTCGTTATACTGTCGGCACAGACGGAGACATCAGTGAACGCGGAAGACTTCAATCTCGACATGCTCATCAGCTCAATGAAAGAGTTGCGGCAGATGCAGCTCAACGATCAGGTCAAGCAGGCCCTGAACGACGCGAAGTTGAAGTTGGACCCGGGCATGCTGGATGACTTCATCCACGAACTTGAGCACGACATCGAAGAACACATCGAACGCCTGGAGCGAATCTCCGGGGTTCTTAAAGACGAAGAACGCTCGCACCCGGAAGAAATGGCTGAGCTACGCCGCCAGGAAGTCGCCTTTCAATCAGGCTGCGACCTGGAGGAAGTCGACAGCCTGTGTGAAGCTTTCAGCCGTGCCCGCGAGATCTTGGCTGGTCTAAAAGGCCAGGGAGCCGGCATGCTTGATGTGAAGCTGCTGTTCAGCAACCTGCCCGGGCTTACGGGGTTCGAAATGAACGAGGGCGGAAAGTCGTCCAATCTCTTGCGCGGACTGCTGGACGGCACGATTCACACACCCGGGAGCCAACAAGAAGACTTGGATGCGTTGGCCCAGCAAAACGACGAGTTTGAAGCTCTGTTTGATCTTGGGCAGACGTCCGCGCCGAAGAACCGCCTGCCAAAGGACTGGAAGCCCTGATAGAGCACTGAATGCCCCGTGCCTGCTCCAGCAAAATCTCATCAAAACTCGGGCTTTGCCGCCCCTTGCATCGAAACCGTGTCCCCGTTACCCTTTCGCGCCCGATTCGCAGGCTGGCCCGTTTGGCTGGTGATTTGAAATGCGCGGGCGGGCAGAACATGAGCACGCAGGGCGCTGGAGAGTTTACGAATGGTCAAAATCCGTCTCACGCGTACGGGACGCAAGCACTACCACACGTTCCGGATCGTTGCCGCCGAGTCAACGAGCCCTCGCGATGGTCGGTTTATCGAGATTCTGGGTCACTACAACCCGAACCTCGCGAACAACGACGAGAACAAAGTTGTCATCAAGAAAGAGCGCATCGAGCATTGGCTCGGCAAGGGCGCTCAGCCGTCTCACACCGTCTGGACCTTGCTGCGCAAGCAGGGCATCAACAAGGCGACCGCACGGGAAACGCGCAAAAAGCTTTCGGGCGCATCGGCCTAGTCTTTGCCTTTCTGGCAATGGTTACGACCGGTTGCATCCAGCCACCGACACGCGACCCGTCGCGTGATGCTGACATGGCCCAAAGCAAAGAGCTGCTGTCGCCGGAGGTTCGCACACCGGTCGATTCGGAACGCAAGGATGAAAGCGATCCGCCCAATCCCGCCCTCAAGGACGACGTGCCCAAGCTGTCATCGGAAATTCCCCTTGAGCGTATCCAAGCCGATAACCGGCTGAAGCAGGCCGGTGCAAAGGGTTTGCTGGCCGTCGCAAGTTACCTCTACCTGCCCAAGGCTACGGACGCGCAACTGATTGAGGCCCTGCGATTTTTCGCTTCGGCCGACTTCAGCATTCTTGACTCGGATCAGACGGCGACCGTTCGTGAGGCGCTGGCACACAGCCTGACCCACCCCAGCGGCAAAGTACGGGTGCAGGCGGCGCGCGCACTTCAGGTGCATGGTCCTGGCGCACAACGCACGACCTTTCTTACGGCCATCGGAGACTCTGAACGCCGTGTCCGTTGGGCCGTCGTGCGCCGCTTCAGTGACAACCCGACCGAGCTTGACAAGGCACAG
>JAGQRE010000146.1 GCA_020425695.1 Planctomycetota bacterium | reverse complement strand
GATGGAACTCGCCGAGGACGAGCGCGAGCAGGTGTGGGGGCGTGTAGCCGACATTCGTGACGCGATGGATGCACGAATCGTTGAAGGGCTCGGCGAACACGTTCGCATTAACGGACGGAATTCGCCGAGGCTCCCGAACATCAGCAACATCAGCTTCCTCGATATCGAAGGCCAGGCACTCGCGATTGAACTTGGCGAGCAGGGCTTCTGCGTAGGGCTCGGCAGTGCATGCGCGCCGGGCGAAACGGACCCCAGCCACGTGCTGGCGGCGATGGGGCTCTCGTGGGAGGACGCCATCGGTTGTATTCGCATCAGCTTCGGCCCGGACATCACCAGCGAGCAAGCCAACCGCCTCGCCGACCTGTGCGTCGCGAACTACAAGCACCTCAAGGGCATCGGCTAAGGCGCGGAGTCACCATGGCAACCCGCGAACTGGACCCGATCAGCAATCCGTTCGATCTGCGCCTTGAGCTCCCCGGCTCGAAGTCGTTTGCCAATCGCGCGATTGTTTGTGCGGCCATCGCGGGCGCACCATGCCGCCTTGCGAACCTTTCTCCCGGTGACGACACGGCGTTGATGCTGAATGTGCTGACTGACCTCGGCTGGTCTGTGCGTCGCGCGAGCCCGCTGTCACGTGATGTCTCGCTGACTCCGCCCAAGCAGCCGCTGACACATCCGGTGGAGGTGTTCACTGGCCCAGCCGGTACGGTTACCAGGTTTGCCACCGCGCTTCTGTGCGTGACGGCGGGCCAGTTCACGCTTGATGGCAATGCACGCATGCGCGAGCGCCCGATGGGGGAGTTGATCGAGGCACTGAGGCAACTTGGTGCGAAGATCACCGAGAAAGGCAAACGGGGTTGCGTACCACTGGAAATTGAGGGTGGGTCGTTGCGCGGCGGCAAGTGCCGCATGAACGGCGGCGTTTCGAGCCAGTTTTTGTCGGCGTTGCTGATGGTCGGGCCGACGCGTGCGGGTGGCATTAAAATTGAGATCGACGGTGAACTGGTCAGCAAGCCGTACGTGGACATTACGTTGCAGGTGATGAAGGCGTTTGGGTTTGAAGTCGAGCGGGATGGGTATGCGTGCTTCCACGCTGTTGAGTCGCGAGGCGCCCACGCTACTTCTTACGTTTGTCCGCCGGATGGCACGGCCGCGAGTTATTTCTGGGGTGCTGCGGCGGTGACCGGCAGCAAGTGTGTAGTCGATGGATTGACGCGTCAAGACGTGCAGGGTGACGTGCAGTTTGTCGAGATGCTTGGGCGGATGGGCTGTGAAGTGCTTGAGTTCCCGAACGGACTTGGGGTTTCGCGGGCGACGCAAGCGTCGCCCCTACAAGCAATCAGCGCTGACATGTCGGGCTTGCCTGACTGCGCACAAACACTCGCCGTAGTATGTGCCTTCGCGGAAGGAACGTCGCGACTGACTGGGCTCGGCACGCTGCGCGTCAAAGAGACGGACCGGATCGCCGCCCTGCAGACGGAGTTGAAGAAGCTGGGTGTACAAACACGAGCCGGTGACGACTGGCTCGAAGTCGACGGGTTTGGAGACAGGAGCCCGGAGTGCGAGCGACGGGTAAGCATCCAAACCTACGACGACCACCGCATGGCCATGAGCTTCGCCATCGCCGGCCTGAAAACACCGATCACGATTGAAGATCCCGACTGCGTGTCCAAGAGCTTCCCAACGTTTTGGGACTTCTGGAGTCGGTTGGCGAAGTAGTGGCATCGCCTTCCAGGCGATGAGTGCCGACGGCTGCCAGCCGTCGGTTCGCGCGCTGGAAGCACGCGAAACTCATGCGCTGGAAGCGCATGCCACCCAGACTAAGTCACGAGCCAGAGCACGAGGAACGTGATGGCGGCCAAGACGGCTGCTGCGGCTACGCCCCAAGCTACTTTGGCGGCGGCTGCGGCTTCTTCGGTGCGGGCTTCTAGGTCTTTGATCTTCGCCGCCAGTTCCGTGTGGCGGCTCTTCTCGATGTTCAGCGCTCGCATTATGCTGCTCTTGCCAATTTCGTACCGCGTTGCGGCCTTGGCTTTGTGGGCGTCGCGCAGGGCTTCGAGGTCGGCGAACAGGCTGTTGATGTTGCTGTAACGCTTGTTCGGGTCCTTCTCGAGCATCCGGTTCAGCACGCTGATCACATCATCCGTCAGGCTGGGTCGGAAGGTACGCGGATCCGGCATGGGCGTCCGCGTGTGCGCGAGCATGACTTTGCTGGGCGTGCCATCGAACATCGGGCGCCCCGTCAGCATGTGGTAAAGCGTCGCGCCAAGGCTGTAGATATCGGCGCGATAATCGACGTCTTCTTTGCCCATGGCCTGCTCGGGCGCGATGTAATCAGGCGTGCCAAGCACCATGCCCTCGTAGCCGAGTTCTTTGTCCAGCTTGCTTTTCACGAAGCCGAAATCGCCGAGCTTCACCAGCCCTGAACGCGTGTTCATGATGTTGCTGGGCTTGATGTCGCGGTGGACGATGTCGAAGTCTTTGTAGTAGTTGATCGCGCGCAAGGTCTGGATGCAGATATCGACCGCGCGTCCAATTTCCATCTGCTTGCGCGGGGCCTCACGAATCAGGTCTTCGACAGTGCGCCCGTCCACATACTCCATGCTGAAGTAGTAGTAGTCGCCTTCGCGCCCGACGTCGTAGACCTGAATCAGGTTCTGGTGGCTAAGCTTGCCGACGATGCGCGCCTCGAGCACGAAGCGCTTGCGGAACTCGTCGTCGTCGATCCACTGATTGTGCAGCACCTTGAACGCGACCAGCCGGTTCATGCTGACCTGGCGTGACTTGAACACGCTGCCGAGACCGCCCTCGCCGAGCGTGCTAATGATCTCATAGCCCTTGAACTTGAGGTCCTGCTTGCGCTCGCGATCTTGCGTGAGTTGCTGCTGGGCGCGCTCGACGCGCTGGACTTCTTCCTCGGTCATCAACTGCGATGCGAGGACGATTTCCTTTAGCGTCTTGTTGTCGCCCAGATTGGCGCTGGCCGTCTGTTTGGCGCGACAGTCGTCAAGCTGCTCAGCTGTCAGCAGCCCGTTACGCACGGCCAAAACGCCGAAATCCAGGGCGCCGCGACCTTCCCGGAATTCCAGTGGGTCGGTAACAGTGCCTGCGGCGTCCGACATTACGGCTCCAGCAACTTTCCGGTGAGCGACCGGCTAGCCCTTGAGGGAAATCCCCAGTTCAGCAAGCTTCTGGCGTACTTCGTTCAGCGATGTCTGGCCGAAGTTCGGTGCTGCCAGCAACTCCGCCTCGGAGTTTTCAAGCAGCTCGCCGATTGTCTTGATACCAAGACGTTCCATGCATCGGCGTGAACGTACTGAAAGCTCCAGTGCATCGATCGAAAGTGTGAGCTGATCGTCGGCACTCGGCGGCGGCGCTGAGCCGTCTTCGGGCGGCGCGTAAGCCAGGGCGTCCTCTGTGCGCATGCCAAGGCGAAGCGCCTTGCTGGAAAGAATCGCCTTTATTTCCTGCAGGCTGGTCTCGCCGAAGTTCTTGTAGCTGAGCAGCTCTGATTCCGTCTTCAGGATCAGGTCGCCCAGCGTGTCGATCTTCATCTTCTGCAGGCAGTTGCGCGAGCGCACTGAAAGCTCGAAGTCGGTGACCGGCGTACGAAGGATCTGCAGGCGCTTGTCTTCCTTGCGCTCGCGATCTTCGTCGTAGTACATGTTCTTGCTGGATTCAGCGTCGCGCTTGAACAGGCGGGCGCGTGCGTGCGTCGGGTACGCGGCCAGCACGGTTTCGTAGCACTTGATGGCGAGGTCCCAATGGCCCTCGTCTTCATACAGCGTGCCGAGGTTAATCAGCACGTCCACGGCGACCGGCGGCTGCTGCGCGATCTGCTCATAGGCGCGGCGGGCGGACTCATCGTCGCCGGCGGCCTGCGCGATCTGCGCGTAGACGAACGCTACCTGACGATCCGTCGTGACCTCGTTGTACAGCGCGACGATTTCATCCATCGCGCCTTCGAGGTCGCCGTTGCGGTACTTGAGTTCAATGAACGAGGCCTGGATCGTCGGGTGTTCACCCTTGTAGGCCTTGAGGGTCTTTTCGGCTTCCGCGTACTTGCCCTGCATCATCTGCGCGCGGTAAAGCGGCATGATGACTTCGAGCCCCTTGTTGTCTTTCAACTCGGCGCTGAAGAGTTCTTCACCCTTGGCGTAGAAGCCGCAGTCAACGTTGGCACGGGCAAGAAAGTGCTTGCTCCAGGCGGCGCTGGCTTCGGTTTCAAGAATGGTCAGAGAACGATCAAGCTGCCCCAGCAGGTAAAGTAGGACGCCCTGGCGCTCACGCGAGGCTGTCCAGTTACCCAGTGCATCCTCGGCGTGGTCACGCAGACCGGGCTCAGCCAGCATCTGCTCACGCAGATCCAGCAGGCGCTTTACGTCGGGGCTCTTCGATTCAGTAATCTCTGTCAGAAGGTCGGCGGCAACCGCGGTGGACATTCATGACTCCAATAAACGACGCCCCGTCACTGATCGTGACGAGGCTGCGATCTCTCAAGGGCAGAAGAATATAGGGATGTAGCGCGTCGTGTCAACTGGCAGAAGTCCTGTCTATAGCACAAATTATCACAATCAATCCGCCCGCAAATCAGGGCAGGGTATAGTCACTGGCCGATGTCCAGGTCCTTACTACCCCGGCCCCCGTGGGCTGGCCCGCCCAGCAGGCGATCAACTCATTGTCATCCAGCGCCAGCACCGGTGTAACGTTCGTCGACGGCTGGGTGTTCCCCTGGCTCAGGTTGATCGGGTCACCCGGCCAGTTTTCGGCGTTGTCATGGCTGCTTTTAATCAGGATATTCCCGCCCGAGACAGGCCCGTCGTTGCAAGCAACCATCAGCGTATAGTTGTCGTCGGAGCGTTTAAATGCAGCCAACTCCGGGTCACGGATGCCGCCGGTTTCGCTGGTCAGTAGCTGTCCCGGGTCCACAAATGTGCCGCCTGTTCTCGTATAGGTCGCGAACAGCGCCCGGTCGCCGTTAACGGCTTGGCCTACGAACACGAGAAAGACTTCGCCATCCAGCCCGCCCTGCACGCGCGGTTGGGTCATGTCAACGCTGCCTGTGGCGGCGAAACCGCTGCCGACACCGCCGAAGTTCTGCCCGTTATCGTCACTGCGGACCATCCGGATATCGCGCGACGTGCCGTTGCTTTCAGCCCAGACCACGTAAATCCGGTCGCCGCGGTCGGTGCACAGGTCCGGCATTTCGGCCGGCTGGTTGCCGCTACCCTTGGGCAGGATCACGGCCGACAGAAACACCGTGCTTTGGGTCCGGCGATAGAAGATGGCCGAGGTCGGGCTTGGCGGTGGCGTGGAGCCCTGCCAGATCACGTGTACGCGCCCGGTACTGTCAACGTGTACGCGCGGGTTTGCTTCGTCTTCAGAAGTTGTTGTCAGCGGCTGCGGTGTCGTAAACGTTCCGCCGTTGTTGCGTGTGGCGTAGTAGATTTCCCGGTTCGGTGACGTGCCTTCAGCCCACACCATGTGAAGAGTGCCTGTACCGTCGAGGAAGATGTCGGCGTCGCGGCTGTCAGCCGCAGACGCCGGAAACACCGAAGCCGGGGCGGTGAAGTTGCCCGCACCGATGCGCTGGGTGTACATAAGATTGTACTGCGACGCGCCGTCCCACTGGCTGTAGACCATGTGAACGCGAGTGCCGTCATAGGCGACGGCGGGGTCGACGGCTGGGTCTGCGGGTGTTGCGGGCTCAGCCACGGCCAGCCCGGGCGTGATTTCGATCGGTTTGACTTCTTCTTCTTCGTCTGCTTCCTGAGCGCAGGCTGACATCAGCAGCGAGGCGCACAAGGCGAAGGCGAGCCAACGGTAAGGTTTCATGTCTCGGAATCTCAGGGGGCAGGCAGGGGCCTTGCGTCAACAAAAGTACGGGTCTGGCTATTCCTTTTCGTAAACGCCCTTGTCGCGTTTTACCAGTTTCGTGAAGCCGAGCTCTTTGAGGCGGCTGGGTGCGAGTTTATCCGCGCCGCCTGAAAACCGCGACAGGATCTTTTCGACCGGCTTGCCGCAGACAGTGCATTTCTTGAGCGTGTCGTCGGACATCTTCTGGAAGATCTCGAAGGTCTCTTCGCAGGTTTCGCCGACTTCCTTGGTGTGGCGGTACTCATAGATTGGCATGGGCGTGTCAACTTTTCTTACACGGGGCCATGAAACGTGACAAACGGCGTCAGTGTCGCAGGGGGCGATGGGCCCGTAACACCCATTGCCAAAGCCTTTATGACACTCCGATTAGATATGGCATATCTTCTGCTTGCCCGCAAGGCACCGTATTCCGGTAGGGATTGGCAAGTAACAGCAAAGAAACCAAATTTTCGAGGGAGATATACATGCGCAAGAGCATTCTTTTCGGGCTTCTGAGCCTGGTAGCAGTTCTGGCAGTGGCTTGTGGCAGCGGCAACGACGCCAACGGCGGTGGTAACGGCGCCGGCGGCAACGGTGCAGCTTGCAGTGGCGGTGAGAACGGCGGCGGTGACTCAGCTGACGCCTACGCCCTGTACAAGAAGGAAGGCCGTAAGTGGAAGCACAAGAGCGTGACCAAGATGGAAGGCATGGACGACATGGTTTCCTTCATGGAATACGAAATCACCAAGGTCGCTGACGACCACGCCATGCAGAAGATGACGATGCTGGACAAGGACGGCAAGCCGATGGCTGGCATGGACCCGACCGAGACCAAGATCGAGTTCAAGACCGCCGAAGCTCCGGCTTGCACCGGTGGCGAAGCTGTCGAAATGAAGGAAGAGACTGTCAAGGTCGCCGCTGGTGAGTTCGAGTGCTACGTGACGGAAGTTGCCGGCACCAAGAGCTACAGCTCCAAGAAGTACCCGGGCCTCCTCGTCAAGATGGAAGGCGCGAGCAACAGCATGGAACTGATCGAGTTCACTGAGTAATTACTGCTCAAAAGCCACACCAAAGCGGGCGCCAATCGGCGCCCGCTTTTCTTTTCGTGTGTGGCATTGCCGCTTGCGGATTTGCCGTTTTTGTCAGCATTGATAGCCGAGGACCTGCGTAGGACGGACACCTTCGGGTGTCCGTTTTTGTTTTGCCAGTTGTCCTGGACTCGGCTCTAATCCTCAACAACGATTTCAGAGACGGAGAATTCCATGAAAGCGAAACTGCTGTTGAGCGCTGTTACGGCCTCGCTGCTGCTTGTCTTTGCCACGCCTCAGGCTGGCACCGCGCAAGACAGCAAGAGCCTGGAAGAACGAGTCGCGGAACTCGAGAAGAAGGTGAAGGTACTTGAGGAGTACATCGCAAAACTCGAGGCAGAGAAGAAACTGGCCGACGTTGAGGAACTGCTCGGGTCACTGCGTGACCAGGCTCGTATCCAGTACTCAAAGACCGGCAGCTATCCGCGTGATCTGGTGGCTTCTTGTGGCGTAAAGAATGACGATCTCAGCGTAGACACGCATACCGTACGGGACGAGGTGTTCTTTGTCGTCGAGGGTCGCCGCATGCGCGAGCGTTACGCCGCGCTGATAGCGGACCCCAAAGATAAGGGCGGCAGGTACGCGGTGATGACATTCGCTTGGAGATCCGGCACAACCGACCTGAAGTGGTACGACAGCGAAGCTGAATTGAAGGAAGGCAACCCGAACATCAAGTTCGCTGACAAGACCGTTGCTGAGGCCGACAAACCCGACCCGTTCAATCTCTACAAGAAGAAGGGGCGGAAGTGGAAGCACAAGTCCGTGGCCAAGATTGAGGGCATGGACGACTTGGTCAGCTATATGATTTATGAAGTGACGGAGGTAGCGGAGGATTACGCCGTGTACACGATGACCCTCCATGACAAAGACGACAAGCCGATGGGCGGCTTGGATCCAATGGAAACTCGCATACCGTTCGAAGTCTGGAATGCCGGTAGTGATGACCCATACGAAGCCCCCAATGAAGGCCCGGCTGAGAACAACATCGTTGAGGAAACCATCAAGGTGAAGGCCGGAGAGTTCAAGTGCTTTCGGTTTGAGCAACACGGTACCAAGAGCTGGACCTCCAAGAAGTACCCAGGCCTTCTCGTCAAGATGGAGGGCGCGAGCAACAGCATGGAACTGATCGAGTTCACTGAGTAATTACTGCTCAAAAGCCACACCAAAGCGGGCGCCATCAGGCGCCCGCTTTTCTTTTTGTCTGTGTGCCTTGGTGCGTTAGGCTTGTGCGCCTGTACTCACATATGGGATAGCCATGAAACGTGTTGCCATTGCATGCCTGCTGTTGCTGATGACCGTGCCCGCTGTTCTGGCCCAGGATGAAAAGCCTGAAAGCGAAGCGCCCCAAACCAGCGTTGCGTTGAACCGCCTTTACAAGCAGGCCGGGCGGGCGTGGGGGCACCGTGTGATCCACTGGACGCGCGGCGAGTCGCCCGAGGTTGAGACGACGAAGAACAACGTTACGGAATTCGTTGACGGTGTGGCCGAGGTCAACAGCGAAACCAGAAGTTCCAGCGGCGATTATGTCGGATCAACCGCCACGTTGGTTACGGTTGAAGACGTCAGTGATGAAACGAAAGCGCTCGTGGCCGACAGCCTGCCGTTGGAGACCCTGGACATGGGTTTCCGTGCGTTTGAATGCCGGAAGCATGAGTTCAAGGCTGACGGGCTGCAAATCACAACCTGGACCAGTACCGAATTTCACCCGCTGGTCGTCAAGCAGGTCACGTTTCGCGGCGAGTACACAGAGATTCGCAAGCTCACGTCATTCAACTCAGCCGAGACCGACCCGTGGCTCCTGTACCGGATGGTCGGTCGCCGCTGGAAGATAAAGATGACGACGAACTTCGACGACGAGGAGTCAGTCAGCTACTTCGAAAATGAAGTCGTAGCGAGCAACGACCAGTCAGCAAAGGTTAAGCTGACTATGGCTATCGGCGACGAAGAGTCCGTAGACGCGGGAGAAAGCGAGGTTCTTTTTTCTCCAATCTCAACGGAACCACTTCCGCCGGAATTCGAAGCACTTCCCGACGAAGTAAAAACCTGCAGTGCAGGTGAGTTTGACTGCACCGTCCTCAAGAACGGCGAAACGGTGACGTGGAACTCAAAACGGTGGCCGGGGCTGATCGTACGCCAGGAGGACCCGACGAGCACAATGGAACTCATCGAATTCGACCTTGGGCATGACTTCATGAAGTTCTACCGCACGGCCGGCAACACCTACACGACGAAGTCCACAACCAAGTTTCAGGCCATGAACATCGAAAGCTCGGTCACCTACAAGGTCAAGAAGTTTGAAGACGGCGTCTCGACCTACACCATGACCAGCAAAGACGCCAATGGGCGCCAGACCTTCAAGAACGAAATGAGCCTCGACGTCAGCGAACCGGACGAGAGTCTTTCGCCCTACGTCGATCAGGTGGAAGAGTTAATCGAGACGCCGGCAGGCAAGTTCCCCGCACTTCGTACCCAGATGGAAGAGACAACGACGTGGATGTGGCACGGAATCGTCGTGCGCATGGAAATGAAGATGGAAGACATCGAAATGACCCAGGAATTGACCGAACTCAAGATGGAGTAGGCGCTTCCTAAGATAATCGCTAGACTATGCATGGGCCAAAAG
>JAGQRE010000145.1 GCA_020425695.1 Planctomycetota bacterium | reverse complement strand
TTCTATGGGTAGTGGTTCGGGGCGGTTGCCGGCTGTTTTAGCGTTGCGCGGGTCGTCCTGCCCTTCAACGCCTTCCGGGATGTTGTTGATGGGATTGCTTCCCATCCATTCACGGCGCTTGGCTTCGAACAGTTTTTGGATTTGCTCGCTCGTCATGAGAGGCGCGAAGTTTGTGCGAATGTCTTCTGGCTCCCACTCCCAGGTTTCCCGTTTGTCTTCCCACGAATACGTAAGAAGCATTGAGATTACGCCCATCAAGGCCGCACCCATAACGAGCAACCCGAGGAGCTTGACGAACATGGCGGCACCAGACGGCGCCGGGCCTTGCTCGTTAGATTGGATTTTCATCTTGGCCAATGCCGCACTCCTTGAACCTAAGAACGGAGAATTCCGTTCCCGGTTCAGCAGCCCTCATTCAAGCTATTCCGGCTTGGTTGTGAACTGGAAGATGCGGGCGCCCTTCGGGTGCTTCAGCGTAATGGCGACAACGACCTCATCGCCGTCACGCAAAGGCACGGGCTCATGGACCGGCAGCCCGTTCAAATAGGTGCCATTGGTCGAACGCATGTCCTCAATCATGAAGCCGTCGCCTTCCTTGCGAATCTGGAAGTGACGCTTGCTGATGGTCGGGATTTGGAACACCAAGTCGCTGGGCGGCTCGCGCCCGATCATGATTGTTTTTCGGATTTCGTGCCGGGCGCCGGTTTCGACATCAACGAGATAGCCGATGTCGGCCTTCGTCGCCTTTTCTACCGGGCGAGACGCACGCGGAGCCTTCGCCTTTTTGGCCGGCTCCGGGTTCAACTCAACGGCCTCAGGCGCTAGGTCGGCCGGGGCGCGCTCTGTCATGTCCGGTGGCGGTGCCTTCTTGGGTGCCTTGACCGCCTCGTACTTCGCGCCCTTGATGTTGGCCGCCACTTGCGAGGCATCGACCTTGCCGTTTGTTGGCATCGGGTGCACAACGTCAACATCGACCATGCGGTAGAGGTTGGCGTGGCGGAAGTAACGATCCACACTTGGCGGGATGCGAATGAGAACCTTCTTCTCTTCGGCTTCACCGCCAATCAGCTTGATTGCAATGCTACGGAACGCGTCTTCGGATATCTCGGCCGTGCCGGTGATATCCATTTCGACTTGCTCATACGGTAGTTGCAGCAACTGTGGAAAATAGTCAAACACCGCCGCGATGAACTCTTCTTCGCTTTCGGCGGCGATGACCAGTCTATTCCAGCGCAGTGTTGCAGACATCGGCTAGTCGTCTTCCCCAGGCACGTGCTTCAGTGCCTCGTTTTGCAGCGCCGTGAGTTGCTCGTCCGAGTTCCCGGTTGCCTCAATGATGGCGCGAACCTGCTGCTTGCGTTCATCGCCTTCGATCAGCGTGTCAATCAGCAGGCGATACAAGTGCGTTGTGCTGATTGGAATGGCATGCACGAGATCATCGAACTCATCATCCGTGAAGGTGAAGTTGCCATGTGAGGATTCGAGTGTTGCCGAGCCGTCATCGTGCTTGTTGATCTTCATTGATTTCCCTGCGATTTCCTGTTGTTTGGCCTGATCAGCGCTTTTGCCTGATCAGCGCTTCTGGGTGATACGGCAGGAAAGCCCCGCGTCTTTAAACCTGTCACGCACACCCTGGGCCTCTGTCTCGCTGACGCCCTTCACTACCGGTACAATCATCTTGCCGGCCAACGCCGCTGCCGAGTTCATATCGATGCCCTGAATCTCGGCAATGATTTCGGCCGCGGCCTGCTTCTTGTCGGCCCCCTTGGGCGGCGACAGGAATACGGTGAAGTTGCCTCCGCCGCCAACGGCGGGTTTCTTGGCTGACGCCGCCGCGGGTAATGCCGCGCCGGGCTTCTTGATCTGTTTGGTAATCGGCTTCTTGGCGGCGCCCGGAAGCTTGGCCTTGGCGGGCATCGCTTTAGGGGCGGGTGCTGCCGGCGCCGGCTGGGATGCCTTGTTCAGCTTGGAAGTCTCTTTCTTTTTCTTCTCAAGCTCCGGGTCCCGGTACGTTCTGGCCTTGCCCTTCCATACAGGCAGGGTGTCGTCGGGGTTGGGTGCGAACTTGTCTTTCGGGTTTCCGTGCTCGTCCAATTCAACCTCGTCGTCAAGGGACATGTTTTCAAGAGACATACTGTCATCGTCGCCAGCCATTGCGAGCGCTGGTGCTGACTTGGGGCTGGTGGGAGGAACCATCGTCATGGCGTCGGCGCTGAAGTCAGGTTCATCGCCGCCCTCAATATCCAAACCGTCGTCGTCCGGGATATCGACGCTTAAGCCGCCCACGTCGTCATCTTCCGGGATATCGATGCTTAAATCACCGCCTTCAATGTCGTCATCGCCCGGGATGTCGATGCTCAGGTCACCACCTTCCAGATCATCGTCATCGCCCGGAATGTCGATCCCGCCATCGTCATCAGCAACCGACACAATCTCTTCGCCGTCAAGGTCATCCATGTCCAGGTCGAGATCATCCGATGCCGTTGCGTCGTCGAGGACTTCTTCGGCCTGCATGCCGCCCGTGTCTTCAGTGATGTCCTCAAACGGAATATCCAGTGCCTGCGGCGCAGGGTCGAACGGCTCAACAGCAGCCAGACTCTCCACCTTTTGCTGAGGCAAGTCAGCCGGCTGTTCGTCCTCAGCCTGGAACTCGGCCGTCAAATCGACCGGCGAATTGTCTTCGTGTGTCGGCGGTACTCCGCCATAGATCGTCGGGGCACCCATGGGTACCGGCCCGGAGACAGCCATGCCATCGGGCGTGAGGCTCATGTCGAGTCGCAATGCCTGACCGGGAACTTCCAGTCGCAGGGAAATGGAGTCACCAGGGCGTAGTACTATTTCTTGTGTAGCCATAGGTCGCTTTGCACCTGTCTAGGCGTTGCCCACGATACGCGGTTACAATCCAATGGGGTCGGGGAATTGTCGTTGCGCACGGCGACCTGTGTCAAGCCCCAATGCCGTTGGTTGCCAAAGCGTGACGCGAGTGCTTCCATACGCCACGTAATGCTGGATTCGGAAACATCCGCAAGCTCACCCGCCATCCTCGTTGAAGGACTGTACAAAACGTATCCCGGCAAGATTGAAGCCGTGCGTGGCGTGGACCTCTCGGTCGCTGACGGAGAAATGCTGGCTATCATGGGCAAGTCCGGCAGCGGCAAGAGTACGTTGCTGAACCTGATCGGTACCCTGGACCGGCCTGATAAGGGGCGAATCAAGATTCACGGTCAGGACACCAGCAGCATCAGCAACCTTGCACGCTTCCGACGAGAAGAAATCGGTTTCGTCTTCCAGCTTCATTACCTGCTGCCGCACTTGTCGCTGCTTGAAAACGTCGCCTTGCCAATCCAGGGCAAGCCGGATGCCCAGATGCTTGCCACAGAAGCCCTTGAGCAAGTGGGGTTGGGCCACCGGATTCGACATGTTCCGACCAAAGTAAGCGGGGGCGAGAGGCAGCGCGCGGCCATTGCGCGTGCCATTGTGAATCGCCCACGCGTTCTGTTAGCCGATGAACCCACGGGCAACGTAGACAGCGAGATTGAGTCAACACTACTTGATTTGTTTCAAGCGCTTCAAAGTGAACTCGGGATGACGCTGATTGTCGTGACGCACGAACCCACCGTGGCCGAGAGGGCAAATCGAATCGTCCACTACAAAGACGGTAAGATCGAAGAGATTGCGCCCAATCCTGAAAACGCGGTTCTGAAAGACGTGAAGTGATGCGACTGCCTTTGCTGCTCATTTGCCTTGTGTGTCTGTGCCTGCTTGCCGGCTGTCTCGAAAACAGCAACGTCCCCGGTGTTACGCGGGACCCCGAGGAATCGGCCAAGACCGCCTATCCCGACCTGCCTGACTCAAGCCAGGCCGTGGAGCTGATTGAACGCGGCGAGAAGCTGTTTCGCGGGCTAACCTGCGAGCAGTGCCACAGCACAGGCAGCGAGCGCAATGGGCTGATGGGGCCACCCCTCGGCGGGCTATCCGACCGAATCATTGAGCAGGAAGACAACGACCCGCTGGAGGCCAGGCGCTGGACCCTCAAGCACATCAAGGACCCGGCCAAGTACCCCAGCGAGTTCGCCGGCCAAGACGACTACCGGGGCGCCCATATGACGCCATTCCCGCGCATTACTGATGAAGACCTGCGCGCGCTGGTTGAATACCTGTTCTCGCTGCGGTAAGAACCCACATCACAGGCGTGTGACGACATTTTGAAGGGTGCCGCGATACAGGGCGGCAGGGTCCCGACATGGGCAGCGACGCAAAACAGCTTTCTTTCCCGCCGGGAACCGAACTCGTCTTCGGGCCACAGGCTGAGCGTCGTCAGTTCATCAGCGACCGCGTCGCCGGCGTCTTTCGCGGCTGGGGCTTCACCGAGATTGTGCTGCCTGCCTTCGACTCCGGTGACACGTTCGAAGGGCTGAGCGAGTCCGGTGACGAAAACGAGCTATACCACCTGGTCGATCGTGAGGGTCGCCGTCTCACACTGCGGGCCGACTTCACGCTGATCGCTGCCAAGGCCCTCGCCATGGACCTGCGCCGCGAGCCGCGTCAGATTCGCGCAAGCTACGAGGGACGAGTCTATCGCTTCGCCCCAAGCGGTCACGGGCACCGCGTTGAGCAGGCGCAGCGTGGACTCGAGTGGGTCAATGCCAGCGGCGCCGTCTACGATGCCGCAGTCATCATGATGGCCCGCGAATGCCTGCAAAGCGTAGGCGCCGACGATGCCATCATTGTCGTAGGGCACGCCGGTTTCATTCATGCTGTATTGGGCGAGGCGGGTCGCCGTGAACGCCGCTTGCTGGAAGCGCTCGATAACAAGAACCCAAGCCGCATACGCCAGTTGGCCCAACGGATTGGACTCGACGCCGAGACCGGCGCGCTGCTTGAGGCACTGCCACTGCTAACAGGCGGCCCGGAAGTGTTCGAGAACGCACGCAAGTTCAACTTGTCTGATGGCGCGGCACAAGCTTTGAGCGATCTGGAAGCCCTGTACTCGATGCTTGATGATGCGGGCGCTGCGGCGAACCTGCTGGTCGATCTGGGCGAAGTTCGACGCTCGGACTATTACAGCGGCTTCATGTTCAAGGTGTACCACCATGCCGTCGGCGAAAGCCTCGGTGGTGGGGGGCGTTACGATCGGCTGTTCGATCGCTTTGAGATGGACGTGCCGGCCGTCGGTTTCGGTTTCAATCTGGCCAGACTGGCAGAAGCGACCTCGACAAACGCCTACGCTGACGGCGCGCCGGAAAGCGTAAAAGCAAGCGACGGCACGGATGCCCTGAAGCGCATTCGCGAGATTCGCACCAAGGGCGGCAGCGTGAATCTGGTAGGGGAGACCACCTGATGCTCCGCGTCGCCCTCCCAACCGGTCGCATGATGAAGCAGGCGATTCCGTTCCTGGAAAGCGCCGGCTATGCGCCCGTCGAGTCGCTCATCGACACGCGCAAACTAACGGTGCGAAGCCAGTGCGGACGCGTTGAGTATCTGCTGGTGAAACCGGTCGACACGCCGCTCTACATTGAGCAAGGCGTGGCTGACGTCGGCGTTTGCGGCAAGGACGTCCTGATGGAAGTAGGCGCGGACCTGCTTGAACCGCTGGACCTTGGCATCAGCAAGTGCCGAATGGTTGTCGCAGGCAGGCCGGAACTTGAACGCAAGCTCGACAACCTGCTGTCGCCGGTACGCGTTGCCAGCAAATTCCCGCGGGTGGCGCAGCACTATTTCCGCAAGAAGGGTGTACCCTGCACGGTGTTCAAGCTATCGGGCAGCGTTGAAATTGGCGCAGTGCTGGGGCTTTCGCACTACATCGTGGACATCGTTGAAACCGGTACGACATTGCGCGAAAATGGGCTGGTCGTGCACGAAGAGATTGCAGATTGCAGCGCCCGCTTGGCCGTGAACAGGGCGGCGTGGTATGCCAAGCTTGCTGAGGTACGCGACCTGTTGTTGAACCTTAAATCAGCCGTCGAAGGGGCAAAGTCATGACTGACGCGCTTAAGCTGTACGAAATTGGATCGGACGAATTCAGCGCCTTTCAAGCGCGCCTCGCCAGCAGGGCTGAGGGCGGCGACGTTTCACTGGGCGGGCAACCCACCGAGTTAATGCAGCGCGCCCGCGACACAGGCGACACGGAGTTCATCCAGTTTGCGGAAGCGTTCTATGAGGGGCTCGCGCCCAGTGCGGTCGCGACGGTCGAACGTGTTATCGACAAGGTCCAGGAGCAGGGCGACGACGCCGTGCGTCACTGCGCCCGCCTGTTCGACGGGCAAGAGCTGCCCAGCAACCGCATGCAGGTAAACAAACTCGACCTGATGAAGGGTGCTGACGGCGTTGACGAAGCTCTGCTCAAGCATTGCACCGACGACATCATCCCGCGCCTGCGTAAGTTCCACGAAAAGCAGAAACTTGAGAGCTGGCAGATCGACGACAACGGCGGCTCGGTTGGGATCCGCGTTCAGCCGCTGAAGCGCGTAGGGCTATACGTCCCGGGTGGCACGGCCAGCTACCCCAGCACGCTGATGATGACCGCCATACCTGCGCAGGTTGCCGGCGTGGAGGAAATCGTCGTCTTCACACCACCTGAAACACTCGAAAAATCACCGCTGTTGTGCGCATTGATTGACCACTTGGGCATCAACGAAGTTTTCCGCGTCGGCGGCGCACAGGCCATCGCCGCGGCAGCCATCGGCACGGAAAAGATTGCCAAGGTCGACAAGATCGTCGGGCCCGGAAACATCTTCGTCGCCGTTGCCAAGCAGCTTCTCAGCGGGCGCGTCGGCATCGACAGCTTTGCAGGCCCGAGCGAGATCGTCGTGGTGTTCGACGAGTCGGCCGACCCGGCCATGGTTGCCGCTGACATCCTCGCCCAGGCCGAGCATGACGCAAACGCGGCCGCCATCGGCATCACCGACAGCGAAGAGTTGGCCGGCAAGGTAAAGGATGAAGTCGCCAAGCAAATCGCTGATCTGCCGCGCAAAGAAATCATCGAGCGTGCGTTGGCACAGTACGGCGGCATCCTGACCGTACCGAGCAAAGGGTTTGCGCTGCGCTTCGCCGACGCCATCGCACCTGAGCACTGCGAGCTTCTCACCGAGGACGCCGAGAACGACGCCAAGCAGATTCGTAACGCCGGGGCGATCTTCGTTGGCCCCTACGCGCCGGAAGCATTTGGCGACTACAATGCCGGGCCGAACCACGTGCTACCGACAGCCGGAAGCGCCCGCTGGGCAAGCGCACTCAGTGTTCACGATTTCGTGCGTCAGGTCAGCATCATTCGGGGCAGTCGTGAGTTGCTTGAGGCCAACAAGGACGCCGCCATCAAAGTCGCCCGCGCCGAAGAGCTTGAAGCGCACGCCCGCAGCGTAGAGGCAAGGTTCAAGTAACCTCATGAACAACACGACGCTCAAGTACTTCAAGCAACAGTTGCCTGACCTGGCAGGTGGCTACACGCTTGATGTGCCGGATTGCGAGACGAAGTTAAACCAGAACGAGAACGCCTGGGACTGGCCGGCGGCGCTGAAACAGGAAGTCTTTGAGCGCGTGCGTGACCTGTCATGGAATCGCTATCCGCCTTTTCACCCGGACCAGTTCGTTGCAAAAGTAGCGCATTACATCGGCGCAGATCCCGAGCAGGTACTTGTCGGCAATGGCAGCAACGAATTGCTGTACGCCATTTTCGTAAGCACACTTGAGCGCGGACGCAAAGTCGTCATTCCGCAGCCAACTTTCACGGTCTACAAGCTTCTCGCCGACCTGTTGGGCGCTGAGGTCACGACCGAAGGCCTGAACGATGAGCTGCAGTACGACGCTGACGCACTCGCGAAAGCCAGCGAAGACGCTGCGGTCGTTGTGCTGGCGACGCCGAACAACCCAACCGGCAGCGTGATCGACCCGACCGACCTTGAGCATCTCGTCAACAACAGCGGCGCCCTCTGGGTCATTGATGAGGCCTACTTCGAATTCCATGGCGAGACCGCGATTGAGCTGACCAAGCACTGTCGCAACCTCGTGGTGCTGCGAACGTTCAGCAAGGCCTTCGCAACGGCCGGGCTGCGTTTCGGCTGCATGGTTGCACACCCAGAAGCAAAGCCGATTTTCGCGGCGGCGAAGCTGCCGTACAACCTGAACATCTTTACGATGGCAGCCGTCGAGACAGCCATCGAGAACGCCGTGACGCTGAAATCACGCGTCGAGGAAATCAAACGAGAACGCGAGCGCGTCGCCCGCAGACTGCGTGAGTACTCAGGCGTAAGCGTCTATCCAACGCGGGCCAACTTCGTCCTGTTCGAAACAGAACGCGAGCCTCGCGAATTGTGGAAGGCCATGGTCGCCCGCAGTGTCCTGATCCGCGACGTCTCGGGCTATCCGCGGCTCGGGAAGGCCCTGCGCGTAAGCATCGGGCGCCCTGAAGAAAACGACGCGTTCCTGAAGGCACTTGAGTACGCAATGACCGTTGTGGCGTGACAAGCAACCCGACCCGCAGGCCGGATCCAGAAAATGAGTGAAATGAGAACAGCCAGCTTCACCCGCAAGACAACGGAAACCGAGATCAGCGTTGAGCTGAATATCGACGGTGAAGGCACATACAAAATCGACACCGGTATCGGCTTCCTGAACCACATGCTGGAGCTGTTCACCCGGCACGGGCTGTTCGACCTTAAGGTTACCTGCAAAGGCGACCTTGAAGTCGATGCCCACCACAGTGTCGAAGACATCGCTATCGCCATCGGCGAGTGTTTCAAACAGGGCGCGGGCGACAAGGCCGGTATCAACCGCTACGGGCACGCGTTGATCCCCATGGACGAAGCACTGATCCGTTGCGCGCTTGACCTTAGCGGACGCCCGTTTCTCGTCGCTGAACTCGGCAACATGAAACGCGAAGAAGTAGGGGGGCTGCCGACTGAAATGGTGGATCACTTCTGGCGCAGCTTCAGCACACACTTTCCCATGAACCTGCACATCGACGTGCTACGCGGTGAAGATACGCACCACATTATCGAAGGTGTATTCAAAGCCGTGACCAAGGCGTTGCGCGTTGCGCTGGACTACGACCCGCGGCGCAAGGGCGTCCCAAGCACCAAAGGCGTCTTGTAACGGCGCATACGACATGGCGAATCTCACCATCATCGACTCCGGTATCTGCAACCTCGGCAGCATCTCGCGCTCGTTTGAACGCGCCGGGGCGAAGACGAGCGCGGCAACAACGCCGGAGCAGGTCGCTCAGGCGGACCGTCTTGTCCTGCCGGGCGTAGGCAGTTTCCCCGCCGGGATGAAGGCATTGAGCGAGAAGGGTCTTGTCGAGGCGATTCGTGCGCATGCTTCTTCCGGCAAGCCGCTACTGGGCGTCTGTCTTGGTATGCAACTGTTGTTTGAAACGGGAGAAGAGTACGGCCAGTCTCATGGGCTGGGCCTGATTCCCGGTCGAGTACGGGAACTAAGAGCGGGCAATTCGCCACTGCCGCATATGGGCTGGAACCAGATCAAATCAAAACCGGGCAACCCGCTGTTTGAAGGGCTCGCATCCGAAGCTTACTTCTACTTCGTGCACAGTTTTGTCTGCGAGCCGGTAAACGCCGACCATGTGATCGGTGAGACAGAGTACGGCGAGCGGTTTTGCAGCGCGGT
>JAGQRE010000144.1 GCA_020425695.1 Planctomycetota bacterium | reverse complement strand
AGGCTCCGCTTTGTGCAGGGACCATTCCCCACACAAACTTCACGGAAGATGGCGAACGGGCGGGTTTTCTCGGATATTTTTGACGCCCATGATCCCCTCTGTGTAGGCCTTCACGGGCAATGGGCCGAATTCAACAGTCGGAATCACTATCCAACGATACGCCGCCCGAAGGAAACCGTGCGCGGGCTGGCGACGGGGCAGCGCCGCAAGGTAGACTCGCGCCACCCGGGCAGGGCATACCGAAAAAGCAGACATGGCCAGCAGACGCTTCAACCGCTTACAGGACGACCAGGAAGTCCACCTTCTGGGTGTACCGATGGACCACGGCGCCGGGCGTCGCGGCGTCGGAATGGGACCCAGCGCGATTCGCATCGCCGGTCTTCAGGACAAGCTGAAGGCCCTCGGGCTGGCGTTCGTGGACCACGGCGACCTGCTGATTCGCGACGTCGAACGCGCAGGGCAGCAGGCCGCGAAAGTCGAGGGCAAGGCCAACCACCTGCCCATGATCGCCCGCGCCTGCGACGCGCTGCACGAACACGTAAAGCGCATCGTTAAGAAGGACGCCTTCCCCCTCGTGATCGGCGGCGACCACAGCATCGCCATCGGGACGATCGCCGGGCTCATGGCCGCCTATAAAGAAGAAGAAGCCGAGCTTCGCAAAGACGAGCCCAAGACCGAACTGACGCTGGGCGTGATCTGGATTGACGCCCACGGCGACCTGAACACGCCGCAGACTTCGCCCAGCGGCAACATTCACGGCATGCCGGTCTCGTGCGCATTGGGGCAAGGGCCGAAAGAGCTGACGCACATCGGCGGCTTCGCCCCGAAGGTTTACCCGAACGACATCGTGCTGGTCGGGCTGCGCGACCTGGACCGGCAGGAGAAGGCCGGGATTCTCGACTCGGGTGTTCACGCGTTCACGATGAAAGACATTGACGAACGCGGCATGGCGGCCGTGATGCGCGACGCCATCAATCTGGCGACCCGCAACACGGACTATCTGCACGTCAGCTTTGACATCGATTCGGTAGACCCACGCATCGCGCCCGGCACAGGCACAACGGTGTTCGGCGGGCTGACCTACCGCGAAGCGCATCTGGCGATGGAGATGATCGCCGAGTCAGACGCCCTGACCAGCCTTGAGTTGGTTGAGGTAAACCCGATCCTCGACGTGCACAACCAGACCGGACAACTGGCCGTGGACCTGATCGCCAGCGCACTGGGCAAAACGATTCTGTAGCGGGTGAGCATGACGATTCTGTTGAGCCTCGAGTATTTCCGGCAGTTGCTCATCCTGTTCCTCGGCGTCTTCTGCGGCGCTGTTCTGGTGTATCTGGCAATGCGAAGGCGCAAGTCCGCGGCGGTCGAGAACCCGGCAGCCGTTGCGGCTGAGCTTGACTCCGTGCGCGAACAACAGCAGGAAACCCTGATCTCACTGCGCAATCGAATTGAAGAAGTACAGAACGCCAAAGCCAGAGCAGAGTCCGAGCGCGCACGCCTGCTGAAAGGTTTGGGCGAGATCACGGGCGACGACCCCGGTGGCGTTACGGTCGCACTGGCCAGCGCAAAAGAAGTGGCGGAACATGCCCGCCAACTTGAAGCGCACGAAGGCGCGCTGGTCGCCCACGACAGCGAACTCGGCGAGCTGCAAACAGAACTGGATGCGGCCGAGGAGTTGCTGCGCGACGTCGACACGCAGCGTAGTGCGCTTGAGAACCAGCTGAAAGATCGCGACCGCGAAGTCTGGAAGTTGCGCAGCGAAATCGAAGGCATCCGCAGCAAGTCGCACGAGCAGCGTGCGCGAACGATGATGCTGACGCGCAGCAGCATTCGCAAAACTGACGTCGTCGCCAATCGCCTTGAAGACCAGCTCAAACACTGGGTCAAAAAGACCGGTGAAGTGAACGTCAATTTCTCTGAGCACGGGCACGCGGTTACGGTCAAAGATGCCTTTGACAAGCTGGATCGCGAGTTCATCGACCGCTACTTCAGCCACGTCACTAACCCGGAATACGAGCGCGGACAACGCCGCAGCATTCACGTGCACGCCGCCAAAGGCCCCGATGGGACAGAATACGGCGAGCTTCGGCTGGCACTGGACGACGACGCCGGGCGTACGCTGGGGTTACGCTTTGAGCTGAAGGGCAGCGCCCCCGATACCAAGGCCGTAGGCTTTGTGCTGGCAATGTACCTGCGAGCCATGCATCGCGACCTGCGGGACTATTCGATCAACATCCACTAGACCTTGTCGCATTGCGGCGTCACACAAACACAACGCTGCATGACGGTGCGTTGTCCGGTACAATCTGAGTCACAACTCAGTGAATTCCCATGGACGAGCCAACTGTTTTCGGAAATCGGCATCACGCGACCCGAACGACGACCGACAAGATCGGTGGCGCGTCGATGCTGCTTACGCCGTTGAAGACCGAACGCAAGCTGCTGATCCTGCTGCTGCCCCTGTTCGCGCTGGCCGCGTCGTCAGCCTGGGCGCTTTCGGAGTTGCAAGGACAAGCGCGCTGGTATGAGCGCTACTGCCTGGTGCCGTCGGCGGTCGGCTTTCTGGTGTTGATGGTGGCAGCGATCGTCCTGCCCGTTCGCAGCATCTGGCGCGTCCGCACAGCCACGCTGGTTCTCGGGCCGGGTGTTGTGATGGTCCGGTTTGTTCAGTTGTTGATGGATCTTCACTCCGACGGCTTCGATGAGAACTACTACTTCAACCTGTCACCGTGGATGATCCTGTGCGCGGCCTTGTACATCTTTCTGCTGCCGGTCCGCCTGTCGTGGCGCTTTGCGCTGGCCTACTGGGGCTCGAGCTTGGTGCTGCTGGCGGTGTTTCTGGTCCTGCCGTCAGAGCCTCTGCCCGTACAGGTGCAGACCGAGTTCCTGCTGAACTACGTGATCGCGCCGCCGGTCTTTATCGCTTTGCTTTCGGCCTTTACCCGCCTGCGAACCGACTACGTTCGGGCAAGCACACACGCCGCCGACCTTCGTGAGTTGGCGTTGCTGGATGGCCTGACCGGGTTGCAGAACCGACGGGCCTTCCGCCAGTCGTTCAAGCGGGCGAAAGCGCGGCAACTACGCAACAAGACGCCGTTGTGTGCCATGCTGCTGGATATCGACCACTTCAAGCGGGTGAATGACACCTACGGCCACCAGG
This sequence comes from Planctomycetota bacterium, assembly GCA_020425695.1. Lineage (GTDB taxonomy): Bacteria > Planctomycetota > UBA8742 > UBA2392 > UBA2392 > JACKID01. The sequence continues at coordinate 6,535 of JAGQRE010000144.1, read as the reverse complement.
TCGGCGACGAAGTACTGATCAAGTTGGCCAGCGTCATGACACGCGAACTACGCGGCACGGACGAAGTTTTCCGCTGGGGTGGCGAAGAGTTCCTGCTGCTGCTTGAGGAGACACCGAGCGAGCACCTTGAGCAGCTAGCCGAGCGCTTGCGCGCAGCCGTCGAGAAAGAACACTTTCTTGAAAAGTCCACTGTTACCATCAGCATCGGCGCGACGCACATCCTTCCCCATGAGGACGAAGACGTCGTCTATCCCCGCGCCGACGAAGCCCTGTACGTTTCAAAGCGCGACGGACGCAACCGCGTGACCATCATAGACGCGCCAAAAGGCAAGCCTGCAACAGCGGACTTCCAACCCTGAGCCAACGTCAAACCGGACCCACAAAACTACAGCAGTTGTGCAATTCACAGGGGCTCATGCTGCGATAGAACTTGTATGCCATTGCAATACAAGTACTTACGCTTACGCTCTAACGCCGGCCATCGTGTTGTGCATTTTTGGCATTATGTGCGTTCGTGTGATATAGTTTGCATGGAAGGGTAAGCGGGGGGCAGACTGCCATGCACAACGAATCCACTCAATTTGGCTCGAAGCGCTACGCGGGGCCGCGAACAATCCTGCTGCAAAACACGCCGGACGCCCTGTTCAAGCCGCTGCAACTTGAGCGCACCATGCTGCTGGTGATGCTCCCGCTGTTTTCGTTGGCATGTGTGCTTGTCTTCATTGCCAACGAAGTGCTGGGGACCTCAACATGGTTTGAGCGGTATCAGATGCTTCCCAGCGCCTTCGTGTTTGCCGGGCTTTGGCACTGGGCGCTGAAAACTCGCCCGTCGCGAATCGCACGCGTGCGGCTGGCCACATTGATCGTCGGGCCGGGCATCGTCATGGAGCGCTTTGCCGCCGGACTGTTGATGACCTTCCTCTATGGCTACGACCCGTTCTGGCTTGGCTCAATGTCGCCTTGGATCATCCTGTCGGCCTGCCTGTACGTCTTCATGATACCCGGCAAGCGCTCTTTCTGCTTCGGCTTCTGCTACTACCTGCTGCATGCGCTGCTGATCGCCGTGTTCCTGATTGCCAATCAGAACCCCCTGCCGGAAGTGGCGATACAGGACCTGCTTATCAGTCACCTCGTTGCGACACCGATTTTTCTGGTGCTCACAGCCGGGTTCAGCCGCCTGCGCATGGCTTACGGGACTGCAATGACCAAGGCCGAAGACTTTGAGAGCCTGGCGATGCAGGACGGGCTGACCGGGCTGTTCAACCGCCGCGCCTTCGCCGCCTCCATGCGCCGAGCGCGCTCACGGCAGGCCCGCAAGAAGACACCGGTAAGCCTGATCATGCTCGACATCGACCACTTCAAGCGCGTCAACGACACGTGGGGGCACGACCGCGGCGACGAAGTGCTGGTGAAATTCACCGAGATCCTGACCGCCACCATGCGCCGGACCGACGACATCATTCGCTGGGGCGGCGAGGAGTTCATGATCCTGATGGAGGAAACCTCGCTGGAGAAAGCCGGCGAAGTGGCAGAGCGACTGCGGCAATTGATCGAGAGTACAGACATCAACCACGGGCACCGCGTGACGTCGAGCTTCGGTGTAACCGAGTTGGTGCCCGGTGAGGACGACACGGAATTCTTCAACCGTGTTGACGCCGCCCTGTACGACGCCAAAGACATGGGGCGCAACCGGGTCGTCCTGCGCAAAAAGCGCAAGCACCCGTCAAACCCCAACGTGACACCGATTGCAGAGCTGATTGAAGACAGCAATTTTGTCGTGGCTTAGCGCTTAGCAAGCCACTTGCGGTAGTTTCGCCTCTGCGTTGGGGACTGTTTCTTGCGCGGCCTAAGCACCAGCTTGCCGGCAGGTTGTCTCCCGACGCGGAGGCATCCTTCGACCAGTTTCTCGCGCCGGAACAGCGTCAGCGTGCAATCGCTGCCCGGTTTGAGTTCCGACACGCGGTCTTCGAATGTCTTCGCGTGCACCTTGTGACCGTCCAGCGCAAGAATCTCGTCACGCGGCTGCAGACCGGCCTTTCGCGCGGGACCCTCGGCATGCACAGCGCCGACTTGCAGGTGCCCGCCTTTGCTTGAGGTCGTGAAGCCGAGCCAGGGCTCGAAGCCCTCTTTGTCGCGTGACATCTCAAGCCCATAGCACTCGAGCACTTCGTCGTAGTTCAGTTCCTTGGTGCCTTTGACGTGGTCATTCCAGAAACGCGTGAACTTCTGGCCCGCGACTTCCTCAACCAGTTCTTCCCACGCGCCTTCCGGGAAGCCCGGCTTCGGCCAGCCGTAGCGCTTGGCCGCATAACGCATGACGTCGTCCAGGCTGCGTTTGCCGTCCGTGGCGTTGCGAATCTTTGCATCCAGCAGCAGCCCAACCTGCGCGCCGCGCGAGTAGTAACTCACACCCGTGTTCAGGAAGTTCTCGTCGGCCATGTAAAGCTTGGTCCAGGCCAACCAGCTTGAGTCTTCGAGACTCATGACCTTGCGACCGGGGCGGTTGTCCTCGCGATCAATGGTTTCGGCGTAGGCCTTCAGCACGGTGTCGGCATCGCAGACACCTGCGCGTGCCACCCACAAGCGCTCGTAGTACTGCGTCATGCCTTCCATGATCCATAGCGCCTTGGTGTGTTGCTCGCTGCTGTAGTCGAACGGGCCGAGAATCGCCGGTCGAATGCGCTTCACGTTCCAGACGTGGAAGAACTCGTGGCTGACAAGGCGGATAAACTTCTGGTAGTCCTCTTCTTTCTTGAAGTTCCAGCTTGGCCACCCGCAAACGCATGAATTCAGGTGCTCAAGCCCGCCACCGGAATCCGGCGTCATGTGGTGGATGAACAGGTAGTAATCGTAGGGTAACCCGCCGAAGTTCCTGGCCTGCACTTCGACGATCTTGCGGGTGTCCTCAACGATGCGTTTTTTGTCGTAGTTGCCGTAGCCGTAGAAGGCGACGTCATGCTTGATGCCACGCACGCTGAAGCTGAGTACTTCGTGAGTGCCGACTTCAAATGGCGTATCGCCCAGCACGTCGTAGTCATCGGTGTGCCAGGTGTTCGGCTTGCCTTTCACCGTCGGCAGTGACGTGGCGACTTTCCAGCCCTTGAACGGCTTGATGCTGACTGTGTAGTCGCCCTTGGCCGGCATCGCGTTGATGTCTTCAAGGTACGGCAGCACGTTGGTGCCGAGGAAGAAACCGTGGCTGTCGTCGAGGTGCGGCGTACGGACGGACAACTCATCGGCGTAGTAGTCGAAACTGACAGAGGCGTTGCCGCCCTTGATACCGGACAGGCGATAGCGCTGCTTGTCGAGCATCTCAAACTTCGCGCCCGTGGCTTTGAACGAGCTGACATTCTTGCCGAACTCGCGAAGTTTGTAGCTGCCGGGCGTCCACGCCGGAAACGCCAGCGTGCAATGATCAGCCGCGCCGGTAAGCGTAATTTCGACTTTGAACGTGTGCGAGGCCGGGTCCGGCATCGACACCTGATAGTGCAGCGCCGGTCCCGCCGGTTTCCGCCTGGAGCGCGAAACGGGCTTCTTCTTGCCCGCCGAAGTTGAAGAACGATCAGCCATCAAAACCTCCGCGCGGGATACTAGCAGTAAAGAATAGCCCGGCCAGCAATGGCCGGGGATTGGCGGATTCTGTGACCGGGTCACAACCAATCATGTCGGAGAGCGGGAAACCAACGCGCGCATAGAGCAGTCATGCTCCCCGGGCGTAGCCGCCCGGGCTATTCGACGTTCACGCCTAACTGCAGCTCGGCGCCGCCGAGCATGTCTCTTCCTGTGCGAATACTCAGCACCAGCGTGCTGCCCTGTGATGTGATGTCGATGTTGGCGCCGGGGCCTGATTCGGCGAGCATCCCGGCCAGAAACTTCGCGAAGTTCTCTGCGCTGCCCTGCATGTCGCCGGGCACGATCAGCTTGCCCTTGTTCCGCATGATCATTTCGCCCATGCGCGCCGCCAGCAGTTGATAGGCCAGCGTGCCGAGCTTGCCCTCTTCCTCGGCCTTGCTGGGCTTGTGCACCGTCGGCGCGAGCATCACCCAAGCGCTGTCGTTATTGGCCTGACAGATCAGCGGCGTGAAGCCGACCTTGCTGAGGTCTTTCAGGGCGCGGTCACTGAGTGTCGTTTGCAGCGGAATCTCCGCGCCATCGTATTCGCGCGTTTTCAACTGCTCGATCTCGCCGTCGGCGGCGCCGGTGTGCGCGCTTGGCCAGCCGGTGCGCCGCATACTTTGTGCGACGACCACCGCCACCAGCCACGCGGGTGAGCCCCAGTTGCCTGCGCACTCCCAGCCGTTCAAGGCTGCGCACAGCCAGCGCGATTCGTCTTTGTCGCGCAGACTACGCCACTTGTCGAAGCGCGGATCATCAAAGAGGTTGGCCGGCGCGTCACGCTTTGCCAGCGTCCGCATATCCTCGCCAATAAGCTGCCCGGCATTGAACACAACCCCGCACTGGATCTGTCCGCCCGCGTCGCCCCATTGCTGCAAGGCCTCCAACCCCGCCGGCGAGTTTTCGATGTCGTCGCCCAGCACCACCAGCCCTAGCGGCGCTTCGGTGGTGCCAGCGTACTCGCGCTGGTAGACGCGCTCTTGCCATGCGTCGAAGTCGCCATCAAACAGCTCAATCTGCGCGCCCTTGCCGCGCTTGCACAGCAGGTGCAGCCCGCGCCAATTGGCTTCCAGGCGCTTGTACTGTTCGTGCCCCGTGACTGCCTTCAGTTGTTTTTCCAGCGCAGCCATGGCCAGCGCAATGCCGCCCGAAACATCAATGCCCTTCTGCGAGCCACCGGAAAGGCTCCCCGCGAACGCATCAATGGCTGAGCCTCCGGTTTGCTTCTTCGGTGCGTCCACCATGTCAAAGATCGCGTCTACGGCATCACCGCCGGACGCATCGTCGCTGGCCGGCTCGGACGACGCCGGAGCGCCTCCGAGTTTCTCAAGCAGCGCCTCCAGGGGCTCACGCAGCAGCGGTACTTTCTGAAACTCGGACAGGTTCTGCTTGAATTCGGCCGGCTTAACGCTGCCGTCGGAAACACCCTTCGCCCGGCGTATGAACTCGCTGACGGCGCCCAAGGCCGGTATGCCCGCTGCTATGTTGGTCGGCTCAAATGACTTGATAGACGTCAGCTTCAGGTCGACTTCGAGGGTCTTGTCGGCGCCGCTAAGCTCGTTCTCGACTTCGAAGAAAGCGCGCACGCCGAGCTTTGCCATGACAGCGTCGAAGTCGTGGGCGTCAATGTTGACCGGCCCTCGCTCGAGGTCGCGCCCGGCACCGCAGAAATCGCCCACCGCCATGATGCGGAACGGCAACGGCTTCACTTCCGGGTGGTCTGTCGAGCCGAACCCGAAGTCACTGCTGAAACCCTTCACTTTGCCGTCGTCACTCATGGCCCGTCTCCTGCTGGGGTGTTCGCTTGGGTTGTTTGCGACGGGAGTTTAGTGGTCGATGACACACGAAGCGAGGGTCTGCGACACAAAGGAGTCAGACCCAAAGTTTGACTGTCATAAACCACTAAGCGATCCGATGCAGGTATCTTGCAGCATGACTGCCCTGTCATCGTACACATCTTGGTGCGACGGCTCTGTCGCCCGCTCACGCGGGCTCTGACTTGGTTTGTCTCGTTGACCCAGGGCTGCCTCGCGCCTTCGGCGCTCGTTACCCTGGGCTAAGCTCTGACGGCCGCCATGCGGCCTTACAAGCAGCGCACCCGCGTAGCGGGTGATAAGAGCTTAGCCTGTGGTGACCGAGGCGCTTTGCGCCGAAGAAACCACAGGAACCGAACAACCAGCACCCCAAGCCCGCGTAGCGGGCGACCGAGGCTTACCTGAGGACGAAACACAAAACTGGAACCCCGACCATCAGGCCGGGGTTCTCAAGTTGATTGATGCAATCAGCGCCTAGCGGAAAACGCGTGTAAGCAGGTCTTTGACCGCGCCGTGCAACCCGGCTGATTCGCTTTCGCGACCGCCGGCTACGTTCAGCACCTTGATGTCATGCTCGGCCAGCCATTCACGCACGCACTTAACGGCGTAGTCGGTGGCCTCGGCGTTCAGGTCGAGGTGCAGCCACTGCTTGCCGTGCTTGCGAGCAAATTCGGCCGTGATTTTGCTGCCACCGGTAAGGCGACCGAACGTGAAAATCATGGTGCCGTCGGAGTTCGCGACGTTCGGCTCAGTACGGTCGGGGGTGTCCTTGCCGTTTGATTCCTTCAAGATGAACTTTGCGGGGATCACTCCGTCTTCAGCGGGACGCCCTTTTGGGCAGGTGCCGCCGTGGGGGATTCCGAGTTCGATTGCTGCATCCAGGGCGCCTCGTTCAGCGCCGGTCTGTCCACCGGAGATTATGGTCGCGACTGCAAGTATCATGCTTCCTGTCCCTTCAATCAAAGGGGCCGTGGGAGTCTGCGAAAAGCAGACGTTCGCTTGCCGATAAACTGATCGGGGCGAACCCACAGCCGGGGCGTCATTCAAATGGACTGCGAGCACTTCAACTCAAGTCTTCTCAGGGCTTTACTGGTCAATCAAACACG
>JAGQRE010000143.1 GCA_020425695.1 Planctomycetota bacterium | reverse complement strand
GCCGCCCGCATCGAAGCGCTCACGAAGCAGATGAAGGAAGGCAAGCTCGAAGACATGCCGGAAGGGCTTCAGAAGTGGGTTGAGGAGAACCCCGAAGAAGTCGCCAAGGCCACGGGCAAGAGCAACGAAGAGATCAAGAAGATCGCCGAAAGCAGCGACGAGTTGTCTGAACTGCTGCGCAAGAACCCGGAACTTCTGAAGAAGCTTGCCGAAAACGGCAGCACGATGGAAAGCATCCTTGATAAGCAGCACTCGGCTGAGAAGAAGATCGAGGAGACCCTCAAGAAACAGGACGACGCCGCCGAGGCCGCGCGCGCCAAGGTGAACGATTCACTTGAGATGGCCCACGACATCAAGGCGAAGGGGCAAGGCCAGGGTCAGGGCCAGCCGAAGAACGACCAAAGCCAGAAAACCAAAGACCCGCGCGACGGCAAGGATCAGGGCCAGAACCCCAGCGACAAGCCCAGCAAGGGTGCTGAAGAAGGCTACCAGCCCGGCGAAGGCCAGATGGACCCCGACAACAAGGCCGAGGAATATGAACGCGGCGAAGGTAAGGGCTTCCAGGCTGACAAGCAGGGCAAAGAGATGGGCGACGGCGCCGGCAGCGACGAAAAGAGCGCACCGAGCAAGTACAAGGGCTTCTGGGAGAAGTTCAATAAAGAGACCCAGAAGAAAGTCGCCGAGCGCAAGAAAGAAGACTAGCGCCAACCCGCAACCAAAAGCCCCCGCAATCGCGGGGGCTTTTTTATAAGGGCGATGCTCGCATCGCCCGCGTTACTCCCGCATTCGCGGGCGGCGCAAGCGCCGCCCCTACAAGTCCATCAAGCGCAGCGCGAGCGCTTTCACGTCCATCATGCTTGGTGCATCCGGCAGTGCCGACGCATCGTCGCAGGCCAGGACCGGTCCGTCTTCCGGATCACTGGCCGGAAGGCCGTGGCTTCCTTTGACGATTGACGCGTCAAGTGGGCATGATTTGAAACGATAGCGCAGCCCCAGCTTCTTACGCAGCAGGGTTAGACCCATGCCGGCCTTGCTGCCCGCCAGAAACAACTCGCATGGGTCGTAGCCCGGTTTGCGGTGAATGTCCACGCTGCGGGCAAAATCCGGCGCCTGCGAGTCATCAAGCCAGTAAGGGTAAGCGAACCACGCGTCCGGCTCACTCAGCAGTACGATATCGCCGGCGTTCTCGTGGTCGATGCCCAAGCCAGCCATGTCGTCGCCGACTACGGCACGCCCCACACCGGGCACACCCGTGACGACAGAAAGCGCGTCGTCGATGTCGGCCGGGTCGCGAACGTAAACGTGCGCGGCCTGGTGGTCACACACGGCGAACGCTGCTGATTCGTAAACATCCAGCATCTCGCCGAAGGGCCCCGGTTTCACGCGCAGCATGCCGGCCTTGCGCAGCGCACGGTTGATATAGACAGGCCTGCTGACTGGCGTGATGCCGTACTCACTGACGACCAGAACTTTCGCGCCAACCTCAGCGGCGGCGTCCAGCACACGCCCGGCGCAGTCGTCCACTTCACGCACAAGTCTCTTGACATCGGCCTTGTCGCCGAAACGCTGCAGGTCGTAGTCCAGATGCGGCAGGTAGCAAAGCGTCAGCGTCGGTTGTTTGCTACGAATCACCTGTGCCGTTGCGCGCGAAATCCAGTCGCTGCTTGGCAGCCCGGCCATCGGTCCCCAGAAGCCATGAAACGGGAAGTCGCCGAGCTTCGCCTTAAGCTCAGTCGCCAGCTCCGGCGGCTCGGTCAGGATGTCGAACTCTTTGCTGCCGTCGCTGCCGTAGTGCGGCTTGGGCGTGCAAGACCAGTCGCAACCGCTGCCCTGGTTGAACCACCAGAACATCTTGGCGCAGGTGAACTCAGCGTTCGCTCGTTTCGCTTCGAGATACATCGGTTCGCCGCGCATCAGCCGGTTACTCTGCAGCCAGTTGCGCACCTCACCCAGTTCGCGCCAGAACCACGTGTTGCCCACGACGCCGTGCTTTGAGGGCGGCAGTCCGGTCAACATGCTGGCCTGCGCCGGCATGGTCACGGCGGGGAAAACGCCGGTCATGGGCTTGGCCGTAAACTTCGACAGCCTTGGCGCCAGCTTGATCAGCTTCGGTGTGAGACCAACGACGTTAATGATGACGAGGCGCTGCATGAGTACCTTTTAGCGGCCGCAATCCAGTACACGAGTACCCGCGGCATGAGGTTTATGACGCCCCAACACATCCTTCACACTGTCTTTAAACGCCCCTGCTACAAGGCTTCGCAGGTTGATCAAAATCAAACGACTACGGAGTCCCTGAACATGAACAAAACACTTTCGCTGCTCGCTGTCATCCTCACGGTGGGTCTGGCATTCGCCGGGTGCAAGAGCAACAGCAAAGCAGACAATGGTGAAGGCGGCGGTTGCGGCGCGAGTGCCTGCGGCGGCAGCGAATGCGGCGGCAATGACGGCGGCGAATCAGCCGGCGCCAACGACGCAGCGGTGGACGCAACCATCAAGATGTACACGGATGGCACCATGAAGGCTGCCCCGTTTGTCGCGATGCACAGTTTTGTGTCGGTCGGACAATACTGGGAAGTCACCAACAACTTCGGCGGCATGAAGAGCGTCAACAAGTGGCAGGTCAGCGCCAAGGCCGCGGGCACCAAGAGTGAATTCATTGTCGAGAGCGACAACGGACAGGGTTACATCCTCGCCTACCAGATCGACGCCTGGGCCGGAGCCGGCAAGCCGAACGTCACCAAGGCCTGGATTGGCAAGGCTGGTGAAGAGCCGAAAGAAATCAAGATCATGGAGTGGAAGAAGGCCGAAGGCGGCGCCACCGCGCCCAGCGGCATCGTGCTGACGGAAGAGTTCAGCGACATTGAGATGTGCGGCGAGAGCTTCAACGGCGACCTGACGACCGTGAAGTCTGACGGCAACACGACCAAGACCTGGATTGCCGAAAACGGCTGGTTCAACAAGCTGATCAAGATGGAAATGAACGGCGACACCGTCATGGAACTCACCGGCTGCGACTTCAACGAGAAGCCGGAAGTCTGGCTGAAGTGGGAAAAGGACGAGTAAGCGCGACCAAGCGGCGCCCCTCCCTTATCAGCGCGGATCTGCGCAATGAAACCGCCCCGGCAAAACCGGGGCGGTTTCGCTTTCGGCTCCAGAAAGGCGTATAGTCAAGGCAGGAGAAGACTATGCGAATCCCTGTTGTGGTGGTCGTGTTGTGCCTGCTGGTAGGGGGCGTCATCGCCCAGGATGCGCCAACGCCACAGGAACGCCTGAAACAACTCGAAGAGCGCCTTGCCGCCATCGAGAAAGAAGCCGCTGACGTTCGCGCTGAAATCGAAGCCCTGAAACGCGATCTCGGCAACGGCAAACCACCCGAGGGCGTCTTGTGGACGCTTGACATGAAGTCCGACACCAAAGGCAGCGGCGCGATTGCCGATATCGACGGCGACGGCAAGCCCGAGGTCGTGTTCGGCAGCTATTTCGGCGAACAGCACGTGTTTTGCGTGAAGGGCGCGACGGGCGACGTGATCTGGAAGCACAAGTCCGACGCCGGGCCACTTGACGCGTCAATCGCAATCGATGACCTCGATGGCGATGGCAAACTGGAGATATTCACGGCCGACTCCAGCAGCGGTCATTTCTATGACCTTGCAGCGGACGGGAAACTCAACTGGAAATTCAAGCTACCGAACAGTACGGACTCACCGGTCGCGATTGCCGATCTGGACGGCGACGGCACCAAAGAGTTCGTTATCGGCAGCATGTGGGAAGGCGACGGCAAGGGCGCGGTCACCTGCTATTCGGCCATTGAACACAAGCAGCTGTGGCAGCAGCGCTATCGCGGTTGCGTGCAGTCTGAGCCGGTGCTGGTTGACCTGAACAGCGACAAGATTCTCGATGTGATCGTCACGACGTGGCGGGGCGACAACGAAGTCCACGCAATCAACGGTAAAGACGGTACGGCGCTCTGGAACTTCAAAACAGCGGGCGATTCGAAGTCGATGGGCATGTACCACGGCGTCTGCCTGAGCCGCAACCAGAAGTCGATCTACGTCACGACCTGCCAGGGTGACGTCTACGCAATCGATACCAAGGGCGAGCAACTCTGGCACAAGCACTTTGACGACTACTTGTTCGCGCCAATCACCTGCACCGATGTAGATGGTGACAACAAAGAAGAGATCGTCTTCGGTGGGCATAAGCTGTATTGCCTCGCAGCCAGCGATGGGCTCGAGTTGTGGAAGCACGACATGAAGCGCATGCTGGACCGCGGCGTCGTCGTCACCGACGTTGACGGCGACAAAGACATGGACGTGCTGTATTCGGACCACACCAACATCGTCGCCCGTGACGGAAAAACCGGCGAAGAGACCTTCCGCTTCGACGCCACCGTGAAGGGCGAGTTGTGGGAAGACATCTCAAGCGCCTTGCTCGTGGCGGATCTTGACGGCGACGGGCTGACGGAAGTCTTCTTCGTTGCAGGGCAGGGCACCAGCACCGACGAGTTCAAGAACAACTACGGGCGCGCATTTGCTGTACATCTGAAGGGCAAAGGCCCCGAGTGGACAACGTTCCGTTCGAACCTGCGTCGCACGGGTAACCCGGCGCATGACAAGTAGCTAGCTGCGTGACTGGAGTTCCCTTGCGCCCTTCAGTGCGCTGTTCAGGAACTCGACCAGCGTTTCCACCTGACGCTCGGAACTGCTGGCCGCCAGCAGCTTGGAAGCGGTAAGAACCGCGCCGGTCCAGCCTTCACGGTGCCATGTCCCGCCACCCGTAAGTGGCGGCAAGTTGTCGCCTTTCGGGTAAGGCCACGGCGTCACGTAAAAATATGGCTGCCGGTAGCTGGCGTCGCCGGGTGACATGCCGATGCCGATAGTGCGGTCCTTATCCAGCGTTAACAGGGTTGCGACGTCAAAGTGGTGGGGCCAGCACATGACACGCGAAGCTTCGGGCTCGCGCCCGGCCAGAAACTGAAGTGTCGCGTCGGCGTTGGCGTACCAGCGGGCAAGCTCAGTCAGCTTTTCGGTATCCGCGTCGAATTTAGCGCCCTTGCCGACGGCGAAGTCAGGCAGGTCGTAGTCAGGGCGCTGGATGTCCGGTGACTTCTCAAGACTTGCCTGGTCCTTGAGCTGTCCACGCAGCCATTCGATACCGGACTCAAGCGTGTGCCCGAGCAGCGGCATGGAAGCCAGCTCAATTCCGCCCTTCGCCAGCAGCATCAGGCGCAGGTCACGGATGCGCAGCCCTACTCGCAACCCACCCGGGATTTGGTCGCCTATCAGTGCCTGCAGGCGATCAACCCAGTCGACACTCGTGTGGCTGTCATCCGGCTCCGGCTTAAGAAGACTGAAGCCGGCCGCCGCTACAACCTGTGTTGCGAAATGCGCATTCAGGCGCGCATTCAGAAGCGCGTCCGGTGGCACGGCACCAAGCTTGTTCCAGTTGTCGTACAGCAGGTCTCGCAGGCTCATTGATCTTCCTGGCTCAGGACCGATCGACTCCTGCGTAGGCGACGCCGGCGAGTCTTGCGGTCTCGCGGTGCCATGTGGTCAGGTCGTCGATATTGAAGTCGCGCAGGTCGGCGTGTCCGCACGCCCGTGCAAGGATTTTCATCAAATCGACCGAAGCCTCAAGGAAGTTATGTAGTTGTTTGGCGGATTCCTCGATCAGCAGGCGCGCGCGCAGCCCCTTTTTCTGTGTGGCAATGCCCACGGGGCAGTTGTTCGTGTGGCACGCGCGCATACCGATGCAGCCGATCGCTTGCAGGGCAGAGTTCGCCACGGCAACGGCGTCCGCGCCTAATGCGAGCGCTTTCACAAAGTCCGACTCGGTGCGCAGCCCGCCCGTTGCAATCAGCGTGACGCCGTCGGCACCGACCTTGTCGAGATGCCTTCTTGCACGCGCCAGCGCCGGAATCGTCGGTACGGAAATATTGTCCTTGAAAATTGTCGGGGCTGCGCCTGTCGCGCCGCCGCGCCCATCAAGAATGATGTAGTCAGCGCCGGCCTCCAAGGCGAAGTCGATATCGCGCTCAATGTGCTGGGCCGAAAGCTTGAAACCGATCGGAATGCCGCCTGAGGCTTCACGCACTTCGTCTGCCAGCTTGCGGAAGTCGGCGACGCTCGTCAGGTTCGGGAAGCTGCTGGGGCTGATCGCGGGTGTGCCTTCCTTCAAGCCTCGTACTTGTGCGATTTTGCCCACGACCTTCTCGCCCGGCAGGTGTCCGCCGGTGCCGGTTTTCGCGCCCTGTCCGCCTTTGAAATGGAAGCCCTGCACCAGCTTTGTTTTCTCGATATCCCAGCCGAAGCGCCCGCTGGCGAGTTCATACAGGTACCGTGAGTTGGCCTGTTGTTCGTCGGGAAGCATGCCGCCTTCGCCGGAGCAGATCGCCGTGCCGGCCAGTTCCGCGCCTGTCGCGAGGGCGACCTTGGCTTCTTCGCTGAGGGCGCCGTAGCTCATGTCGCTGACGAAAACTGGAATCTTTAGCTTCAGCGGCTTCTTAGCATCTGGGCCGATCACGACTTCCGTAGACACTTCCGAATCATCAGGCAGAGGCTTCTTTGCAAGCTGCGCCGTGAGAATCTGGATATCGTCCCAGCGCGGCAGCATCGTCAGCGGCACGCCCATGGCCGTAACGCGCCCATGATGCCCCAACTTCTTCAACCCGTGGCGCGCGAGATCGCGGATGTAGGCATTGTGCGGCTCTTCGGGCGCGCCGTGCGGGTCCTGATAACTGCCGAGATAGGCCTTGCGGTTGAACGGTTGCGGGTGGTCTTCGCGCCAGGCCCGTACTTCGTTCTCATTGATGTAGACGTTGTCGTCTTCAACCCAGGCTTCGAATTTCTTGAGTACTTCGTCGTTGTTGTATTCGCTGACACCGGTGTCGTAGCGCCAGTCCCAGTTGTGCACACCGCAGATCAGGTTGTTCCCGCTGATATGCCCGTCGCTCAGAAGCGCGCCGCGGTGATGGCAGCGTCCGTACAGCACGCTGACCTTGTCGTCGTAGCGGACTACGACCAGGTCAACGTCAGCCACCAGCGCGTGATGCGGCTTGCGATCTTCAAGTTTGCTCCAGCTTGCAACACTGACACGGGCTTTGGCGCTTGCGGTCATCTTGGTCTCACTGTCGGGTTCAGGAAGTCGTACACGAAACAAGGTCACGGACGCGATGATTCCGCCGGCACTCAAAATTATCCGCAACCAGCGCAGTTCGCACAAACAGCACAGCTTAGTGACTCGTCGCCGGACTGCGTGCGTCGGAATATGAGAAACCGGTACGGGTTTACTTTGCGGGGCTGCACGTGTTATCGCACAATATAGCCAATCTAATTCCTTCAAACATCAAGCATACGCCCGACACCGGGAGGCAAACCATGCTGAAGAGACTTGTCGCGCTGACGATACCGCTGCTGTTCGGCGTACTCAGCCTGACCAACACGGCGTGCAGTACCGACGACGACAATCCCAACGTACCCGTTGAGGAAGATCTGTCTTCGGTCAACCAACTGAGTCAGGAAGACCGTATCTACTTCCTGAACCGCACGCACTTCGGCTTCAACCCCGCGGAACTTCAGCGCCTGAACCAGCTCGGTTATGAAAACTACCTCGACTGGATGCTCAGCCTGCAGAAAGACCAGACGCTGGAAAGCGCCGCGCTGGTTGCCAACGTTGCGGACGCAGACTTCCCCAACACCACCGAAATCGCACGCTGGTGGCAGTGGCTGATGGTGCACAACCCGAACCCGTTCCAGGAACATCTTGCGATGTTCTGGCACGACCACTTCGCAACAAGTGACGAAGTGCTGGATTCCGCGAGCATGTATTGGATGTTCAACCACATCAATCTGTGGCGCTTCAACGGCACCCAGAACCTGCGCGACATTCTCTATGCCATGGCCACGGACTGGGCGATGCTGATCTGGCTTGACGGCTACGTCAGTACAAAGAACGCACCGAACGAAAACTTTGCCCGCGAGTTCTGGGAGCTGTTCACACTCGGCGCCGACAACGGCTACGACCAGCAGGGCATTGTCGAGGCCAGCCGCGCCTTCACCGGCTATCGCCGCGTACTGGCAGCCAATAACGCCGGCCCCGGACGCGACCAGTACATCATGGTCTTCGACGCCAACCGCCACGACAACAGCAGCAAGACAATCTTCGGCCAGACGATCAACGGCAACGGACAGCAGGAATATCGCGACATGGTGGACGTCACGCTCGCCAATCGCCCGGTGGCCGAGTTCATCTGCCGCAAGATCTGGGAGCACTACGTCTACGCCAACCCGCCCCAGAGCCTCGTCGACAACCTGGCCAAGGACTTCCGCAACGACGACTACGATGTGAAGAAGCTGTTCAAGCGTATTTTCCTGTCGAAGGCGTTCTTCTCGCCCAAGTCAAAAGAAGGCTTGGTGAAAAGCCCCGTTGAGCATCACATTGGCTTCATTCGCAGTACCGGTCTTGAGCTTTCCATGTCACGTGTTGACTCGGCGTTGCGCGACGTGGGGCAGCGCCCCAGCCAGCCGCCGACCGTCAATGGCTGGCCGACAGGTGCGTCGTGGCTTTCCAGCCAGGCACTGCTTGAGCGCGCCAACTTCCTGCGCGACTGTGTCTATTACAGCCACGAGTCAGCCCAGCAGGGATACGACGTCGGCAGCCTGATACCGGGCGGCATGACCGACGCCGCCGGCGTTGTTGAGCGCATCGCATGGCTGCTGCAGGTTGAGCTTGAGCCGACTCAGCGGCAGGCCTGCATTGATTACCTGAACACGGACCGCAACAGCTCGGGAGATTTTGCCGACCCGTGGGACTTCAACGACTCCGTTGACCGCGACAAGAAGATCCGCGGGCTGCTTTACATCCTGGGCCAGCACCCCAGCTATCACCTGCGCTAACGTGAGGATTGCGATGAAAACCAAGAACATGCTGAACATGTCGCGCCGAAACTTCCTGCGTGTTGGCGCCGCCGGCGCTGGCGCACTGGCGCTGGGTGCCCTTGACCAAGGCGTTGCGCCGCTGTCGGCGAAGCTGGCAAAGGCCGCGCCGCTGCCGAACCACAAGCGTCTGGTTGTGATCAACATGCTGGGCGGCAACGACTGGCTGAACACGCTGATTCCGACGACGGGCAGCGTTGCAAGCATTTACCAGTCACGTCGTCCGAACATCGCATTCCAGCCGGGGCAGGGTCTTTCCATGACCGGCGGGCCTACCGTGCCTGACTTCCAGATGCACCCGGCCATGACGAACCTGCAGAATCTCTGGAATCAGGGTGATGTAGCCTTCGTGACGAAGGTCGGTTACCCAAGCCAGAACCTCAGCCACTTCGTCAGTGAGGATATCTGGAGCTACGGCGCACGCAGCGGTATTGCTTCGTTGAGCGGGCTGGCACCGGGTTGGGTGGCTCGCTACGGCAACGCCTATTCAACTTCGCCCATGGGCTTGGTTTCAATCGGTGTAGGTCGCCGCCTGGACTTTGAAGGTGCGACCAGCAACCCGTTTCTGGTCAGCAGCGTTTCTTCGTTCCGCTACGACATCGACTATCACTACAGCCGCAACCACGAACTGCGTGCCGATGTCATCCAGAGCATTCTTGGCATGCAGCCGGCTACCGGTGCCAAGGGTGATATCGCGGCGGCCGCGCAGTCCGCGTACAACGCCGCCGCGCAGATGACGGTCGCGATTTCGGACTACGAG
>JAGQRE010000142.1 GCA_020425695.1 Planctomycetota bacterium | reverse complement strand
CGTCGTCTCCGTTCCCGGCCGCTTCACTGGATTTATTTCGAGTCTGAGGCTATGGAGTCCGGGTCGCGGTCTCGTGTCCCGGTAGAAACCTTATGTCCCGTTGGCTTGCGCTGTCCCGCTACTACGTCGCGAAAGCCGTTTACTCGCCGTACACAACAAGGCCGCCACAGCGTCGTGACGGCCGATTATGAAGGAAGAAGCTCTAGTTCGAACTGGTACGAAAAAGGACCCTTGCCAAAGTGGCTCATTTCAGACCGGACAGGTGCCGCGATATGAACGGCAGAACGAACGGTCCATTCGGCTGGAGTCCAGCCGCTCGCTACCTTGGATATGGCTCGTTTTGCTTGGTCTGAACAGCTAACGCGGCGTATCGTGTTTCAACACCAACGTTCTGGGTATGGATCTTTTTGTTCAGTGGCATGTTCGGGTACTGATCGAGTTCAATCGTGTACAGCGCACATTGCTCTAATGTTGACGAGTAAAGAAGGCGGCCACCAGAATCGCTCTGGTGGCCGCTTTGATTGTGGTACCCCCGGTAGGACTCGAACCTACGACCCGCTGATCTTGAGCTAGCCGCTTGCTCGTAGCCGTAGTTGTGGGCTTGTTACATAGAAATAAATGGCAGTTGCGGCGCGAATATTCGCGTCAGCTAAGCGTTAGCAGTTTGATGTCGAGCTTTGGGCGAAGTTTCCGTAGCTCTATCAACGGAGGCCAGTCGTCAGCAACGTAGCGAAATCTAAGCTCATCCAGGCTGTCGATTCCCGCCAGCGCTTTGGCAAATCCCTCTACGTTCTTTGGTTTCGTACACGTGAGCCGCTTGATCGTCTTGGACGCCTGAAGTGCTTTCGAGCCTTCTGCATCCAGGTTGCACCACTCAAGTCCGAGCTCCTGTAAGGCCGGATGAGAACCCATCAGTGCAAACGTCTTCGTCGTCAACGTTGGGACCATAAGCAGGTAGAGCGTTTCGAGAATTTGGTTGGACTCAAGCAGACCAGCCACGCCGGCGTCGGTAACCCTGCACACGCCATCATCGCCAGCGGTCACGTACTCATTTCGCAGGTGCCTCAGCACTCGCAAAGATTTCATCTGGCTGAGGTATGAAAGGCCGACATCGGAAACTGTCTGAGCGCCAATCAGCACCAGCTCAGAGATGCTTTTACTGCGGGAGAGCTCTTTGAGGTCGTTGTCGGTTGTTTCCATGAATCGAAGTACAACGGACTCCAAGCTTTCGATCCTGGCCAGCGCCCCAATACTGCCCTCGGCCAAAGGCTTGTTGTTGGAGACCGAGAACACTCGAAGGGACTTCGATGCCGCCAAGGCCGAAAGACCCTTTTCCTTGAGTTGTCCTTTGGTTCCGTGATCGCCCTTCAGCAAAAACAACTCCTCTAGGGCAGGCATTGAGGCAGCGGCTACAGCCAGTGCGTCGTTGTCAAGACCGCCTTGAGTTACATACAGTATTTGCAGAAACTGCAGTTTTGAAAGCGCGAGCGAACCCGCCGTTGAATTGCCTTCGTAGTTCATGTAACCCAAATAGAGCGCCCTGAGCTTTGGACAATTGCTGACAGACTTGAGAGTCCCCTCTCGCCAGTAACCATCAAGGGTGAGCTCGGTGAGGTATGGTAAGTCAGCGATTGCCTCAGCGAGCAATCCTCCCGTACCGCGCTTGTTGTAGGAATAGACCCTAACTCGTTCGAGCCGAGAATCGGAGCGAAACGCCAAGGCTACATCCTCTTCAGGAATGCCCTCTTCGATGTTAGCTATGTTGAGGGCGCGAAGCCCAGGTAGCTGGCCAACGTTCTCGAAAAAATCGCGATCGCAGTAGATCCCCCAATCAACAGAGAGTTCCTCAAGGAACGCAAAAGATTCAGGAGAACCGAAGAACTCATCGTTTAATCTCGCGGTCCAATAGGACGCCGGGTCGTCTTCTGCATGGCCCAGGCACACCGATCTAAGCTGAGTGAGCTTCGAAAGCAGTATGAAGGCATCGGGTGTAAACAACTCGCCACCTTTTCGATGGCCCAGCATGAGGGTCGTCAACTTTTTGAAGCGTTGGAGTCCTTCTAGCGGCTCCATTTCGAGCGTGGCGAGTTTGACGTACGTAACGTCGTCCGGAAGATTGTCGACGTCAGACTGAGTCTCTACGACATAAGGTTGAACGCCAGGATAGGCGATGGAAGCGGGCCGTGGCGTTCCAACATGAACGTCACGCTGCGCAAGAACTGGCACTGAGCATATAACGATAACGATCAAGCATAGTAGTCCTGCTGTTATTCTTAGCATGGGGCGACGTAACTCCAATGACTAAGGTAGTGGGAACATTTTCTGAAGAGGCTGTCCGATCATTTCGCTGATGCCAAACACCCTGCCCAATTGCACATACTCGCCGTTTGGCGGGTACAATATTTCATACCGGCGTCGGATGAATTCTTCTATCGGAATATGCCAACGAACCGCTACGCGCCACAGGAAACTTCTCTCCACCACACAGCCAGGACTTGTGCCGACGCCGTCCCGATGTACTGATACTCTGGATTTGTAAAGACGCGCGGTAGTCTTCTTCCATTCTCCAATCGATATCGCAATCGGCGCAGCATCCCACCCGAATTGCGCATCTCGTGCCTGCTCTTGTAGTGCCTTCCATGCCATAACATCTTTGATTAGCCCTGGACGTTCGCGCTGCGGTGCGTTCTGTGCTTTAGCGATCCGGTCAGAGTACTCTTTAGCTATGCGCTCTGTCTCAAAACGGTAATCCTCTTCGATTTCGTCAAACTTCCTGAGTTCCTGAATGGGAAGGCGTGGCCTGTCCTCCCACGTCCCCGGAGAATCGACAAACGCCGCAACGCAGTTCCCTTGTCCGTCTTTATAGGGGGGGGCGGTCCATTCGACATTCGTTTCCTGTGTTGTAATACCAGCAAACAATTCGGAATAAGGTGTCTTGGCACCTGTAGGAGACAAAGCAAGATTATCTTCGTCCCAACCTAAATCGGTCTCAAGTTCCTGTTCTACGTCGGCTGGAGTGAAACCTTCGATGTTTGCAGGATTGATCATGTCATAATAATCGTCCGCATACGTGGCATTATAGCGATGGTCGATGCCAGCACGCTTGTCTTCCTCAGTTGGCGGGAAAATCGCAGGCCGCATCAAGGATAGAATGTACTCGCCGCTCTTTGCTCTCAATCCGGCGTCATCATGCCGTCCGTTTCGTAGCCCTAAACTCTTGAGGCGGGCATCCCATTCATCCAGTGTTTCCTTTCGGTATGACCCGCCTGGATCCACGACCACTTTCCTCGCGTAGGGCGGGCCGAGGTGATACCCACCCTCGAACTCTGACTCTTCCTCGGTATACCGCCACTCGTCCCGCCCCTTCAGATCGCGTTCTCTGGTTGGTAGTTTCCGATACCATTGAAAATAGAAGGTTCCTGCAATGCCTTCGGGGGCTGCCTCCAGCGGATTGCCGGGCTTGCAGTCGCATTCCGCAGCAACAACGATCGCAACTGCATATTGAGCGCCCATATCATGATCAACTGAGTCGACATAAGACGTTGAGTTGTCTTGTTGACCACTCCGTAACTGCGAAATCCGCCAAGGACCTAAAGCTCTAATCTGCAGATCCTCCGGGCGCTCCGGATTGCCTTGTGATTCACGGTCTCGCCGTTTCTCGTATTCTACATTACTTTGGTAATTCTCGGCTCTAATCTGTCTTGAACCAAGCGCAGTGCCGGACTCCATGTTATTGATCCGCTTGGCAATTGCTTCGTTGATTACTTTTGCCACGCCGGATGAGATCGGGGTTACAACCGTGCGTGTGCGCTCAACCCTTTTCCCCTCGGAGTTGATAACCGTCTCTGTCTTCTGTGTATATTCTGGATTGGAGAGCGAGTACCACTCATCGCCATCCGGAGAGTGAAACGAGTAGGTGTCGTTCGTTTCGGTAAGCATGATACAGAAACATTTCGGGGCTAATGCTTGCATTAGCCCCGAGCCCGCCAACGTCAGTGAGTTTGTTCCCTCAATGGTTCGATCTGAAGGTCTTATGGCCACTTCGATAGTCGCACAGTCATCTGATCCTAGCCGAACTTCGACAAACTCGGTCACGCTCGGTTGCCCGGACGCCAACGCCGCTACCGCGTAGTCTGTTGGGCTGACGAGAAAAAAGTCCAGATCGCCGCACGCCAGGCGGCCTGTGTCTTTGCTTAGCTTCAGGTACTTGCCAACGGGCTTGGCATCCCAAACCACTTCCTGATCAGACGGCCCCGCGATTGATACGACGATTACTCCAGACACGTCCGTCGGGTCTTCCGGTGGAAAGACGGTTGGGTCAGGTGACTTGAGCACGAGCTCGCACTTGTCGACGCGTTCAATGTCCAGATTGTCTGCAATCCGTATGCAAAAAGCATCACAGGTGCAGTTTTCCTGCCCCGGCTTGCGTGGCCGGTCTATGCCGACGAGTTGGCTGCAGCGCAGGGAGCCCCATTGGCCTACGATAAGGTGAGGCTCAATGTGAGATGTCACTGCCTTGAATTCGATTTGCTCACCGCAAGTCATCACCCCCGCGAGGGAGTCCTGCCAGCCGCCTAATGCTCCGCTGTTGGCAGCCTTGAATTTGAAGGCGCCGGTAGGGCAGTAGATGTAATAGTTGCCGGGCGCGCTTGTGTCGCCCTTCAGTCGAAAAACGCCGGTGTAACCGCCCAGCGAGATGTCGGACATAACGTCGAGCGTGCAGGTACAGTCCGTCTCAGGAGGAGGAACCGGGTTAGGCTCAGGTGACGGAACCGGGAGTGGTGTTGGCGATGGAGTCGGGAAGGGCGGCTCAGGCGACGGTTCCGGAGTTGGCTCGGTATCGTAGCCTCGTGCATACCTAGAGAAGCTGTCGCCGCTTCGGTCGATTGAATCCAAGCGAGATCCAGACTTGAGGCCTGTGATCTCCTCCAGCCCGGCTCCCGCAATTTCACTGAACGGCGTGCCTTCAACCAAGTTGTGTGGCTGCTCGTGGTCGTCTGGTAGCATGGTGCCGCTCAAGTGGTCGTCGGCATAATCGACTGATCCGTGGCCCCCCTCATTGTAGCCTCTGCGTACAAGCGCTGCATCCACAATGCGGGAATCTGCTTGATTGGCCAAGTCCTGTTGGCCTCGTGCAGAACGTGCCCTGAGTTGTTCGAAAAGGTCGTCGCTTGCTGCCATGGCATTTCCCTTCGGCAGGTTGCCGGCCTACCAAGCCTGTGTTCAGATACTTCCCAACGTCAATGGTCAAAGCCTGATCTACCTAATGTAATCCACGGTTACAGCGGTGCCGGGCAGCGCTTCTTGCAGAGCTAGAGCTTCCTCCCTCGTCCATCCAGTTGCGGGCGCAACGTCCACTCGAACCAAGCTAAGGCTGCTTTTCAGCCGAAGGAACATCGAAGGCGGAACCACAGCGGATTGGTAGGAGACGCTGACGCTCTGGAGTTTCTTCGCCGTCGCAAGCGCATCGATTGCCACCTCCCCAATTGCGCTGCACTGGATTTCCAAGCGTTTGAGTTCGGGAAGCGCCGCAACAGCCTTGGCATACTCCCCTGAAAAAGAACTCTCTTGGTGTACGAGTTGTAGCTGAGTCACTCGCGTTGCGGCGCGTATCGCCGCATACTTGTCGAGATAGAATTGGGAGCAGTTGAACAGGGTGAGTTGAGTGAGTCGAGAGAACACCTCACATGTAGCGTCAAGATCCTCTTTCTTCATTGTGATTCCACCCAACAGCAACTGTCTCAATTCGCGCGCTTTGTTCAACGAAAGGATCCAAGTTGAAGTCAGATCAAAGCCATACAGCTCCAACTTGACGAGCTGAGAAGCAATACCTTCTATTGCCTCGACTGATAAACCATTGTTACTCGTGCCCGCGCCTGCAGTGAGAGCACGGAGTGCTTTCATTCGGCGTAAGCACGTACCAGCATTTTCGGGCCAATCTCCCAAGAATGTAAGTGTCTTGAGTCGAGGCAAGTTCTTCGAAATCAGCGCAAGGGACAGTTCATCGAGCGCTTCAGCATGCAACAACAGGAACTCAAGATTCTTGAGTTTCGCTACCAGCACCGCGCACTCGGTCGTCCATTCCGGAGTAGTTTGGTTGGCACCAATCGATAGCGAAGCTAGTTCTTCCGGAAGTGATTCCACCTCGCCTAAGGGAAACGATGTCGCCAGGCGCAACTCCAGCGTTTGGAGAGAACTTAGTTCGAAGATCTTTTTTACCGCACTTGCAGACAACTTGGCTCCTTCGCGCGATATTGTCGTCAATCGGAGTTCTAGAAGCTGCGGTAGTAGACTGCAGAGGACTAGTTCCTCGTCTGTGAATACGGACGACTTTCGAATTTGCAGTGCGGTGAGACTGGAAAGACTCTCAAGCGACGACAAGAATTCCCTCGAGATGACCTTAGCCCGCAGGCTTAAGCGTTGTAACGAAGGAAACTTGTTGGGGACGACTGAGAACTCCTTGTCCAGTGTCTCGTTGGAAAGAACCAACGTACGTAGATTCTTTGCCACCGGCCACTTGGCTAGCTCGGCCGAGTTTGCGTACTCTATTTCTAGAGAGAGCAGTTGTGGAAAGTTCGCGAGTGCATTCGCGAGTTCCTGGGGTAGCCGTTCTACGCGTAGTGCGACGAGGTTGTCAGCAGAGTTTAGGAAGGAAAAGTCACGAACTTCCTTACCGATCACCAGATGCGTGACGTTGGAAGGAAGTCTCTTTGCACTGTTATCTGTGGCAACTGTGCGGAACTTATCCTCAGCTTCGTCATATGACCCAATCTCCCATGGACCAGCATTGAGGACAGGCAGCCAGGAGCCCAGCGCCAACACAAGGGTGAACCAGAACATCAATCGCCTCAACGCTTGATTACTAAGGCAGGTCCCGTACACCAAGTCTCTAACAGATACAGTTATGGATGTATGTATTAACGGCTTCATAAGTTCTCAACTTACAGTCTGTAGACCCACACGATCCCTCGCACTTCACGCAATCGATGTAGATGTGCAAGGGGTCGTTTGGGTGTAGAAACACGACCGGCGTGTAACCTTCAGCGCAGGCAATGTTGCTAATCATATCAGCCTGGACACGCTTAACGAATTCGGAGTCTGTTTCCCAAGCTCCACCCTCACTACCTTTCTTCGGTTGACGTCTGTAGACTGCTGGCCTCACCACATTTCGTGACGGCAGCGCATGGTCTTGCGATTGGAGAGTGCGCATCGCCCGCTCCAATACAAACGTGCAGTCCGCACTGTTTGCATACAGTTTCTCTCTTTCGAGGTCGGATAGATCACCCTCGTCGCCATCCTCAGGCTGGCCCATCCAGATCGTTGTCACGACACCGATGTTTCTGAGCCCCTCTTGCGATGGATGGTCATGGCAACCACACCATGCAACGGAGTACGGCTTGCTGTTTACCGAACCTTTGTAACTCCTCGCTCTGCATTTAGACCCCTGTGCCTCACAGTTCCCAAAACAGTCCAGTTGCCATATTTCGATGCGATTTGGTTGCGATGGGTCCCATTCAACAACTGCGTTGGGTCCGAGTTCGCTCGCTTCACGAAGGGCGTCTTCGTAAAACTCATCGTCACCCCTTCCTTGCCTGTTGACCAACTTCAAACGCTGCCTAGAAAGCTCTTCGCACTCGGCCGCCTTCGGTCGCAGTGAGTCGAGAATGCTGTCAACCGCACCTTTAGGCTTTCCACTACCATGCCAGTTCATTGGCTCACCGGCCCAAAAAACAACTTCGGATTCCACGCCGACAAGTTTTAGAGAGATAACTACCTCGCAGACGGGTGCAGGTTTGCGCGCTGCACCGATGACTTTGACGTAAAATGTTTCCTCATTATCTTCTCCGCCGAAAGCCTTCCACTCACCAACATGATTCTCGAGAGTGTCTCCTTTCTTCATTAGAGCCATTTGCTGATCCGCGTAGTCCTCCAGCACTTGGTCGAACGTATCGTCTGAAGGCAGTTTCCCGGCGTTTGGATCCTTGCGAAGATCAATTCGTATCGTCCACTTGGGACATCCAGATTTCGGGCTCCCGCCGACTTCAAGTTCCACTGAATTGAGCAATACCGTTTCTATCCCAAACATTTCTGGCCGGCGGAATGATGGTTTGAAAGGTGCCAACGTTAGCGCTGCGAGCGTCCGCTTGCCGAAGGGACCACCAGGTCGGACATCGGCAAGAAATGTTGGCGACGTTGTGAGCGCAATTGACCCCGTCAGTCTTTTATCCATCCCGCTATCTGGGAGAATTCCTGGCCCACCAAGGAGCGAACCAATTGCTGAACCGCCAATTGGGTGAACGTCCTTGGGGAAATCCTTAATGGGGAGATCCGGGTCGTAGTCCCCGGTGCCGCGGTCAATATCTCGGTGCTGGCTGCCAACTTTGGCGCGGTGTTGGCTGCTGAGGTCGATGTCGGAGGTTTCTCTTCCCATCACATTTTCATGGTGCCGCAAGGTTCTGGTCTGGATATTGTCGCCGAAGCCGATTGGCTCTATAGGTACTACATTGCCGTTTGAGCCTAGAATTATACCGGTGATCGCCGTGATGCCTGCGCCTGCCACACCAGCGAACGGCGTGCCTTCGACCAGGTTGTGTGGCTGCTCGTAGTCATCTGGTGGCATGGTGCCGCTCAAGTGGTTGTCAGCATAATCGACTGATCCGTGCCCCGCATCATTGTATCCTCTGCGTACAAGCTCTGCATCGACAATGGGGGAATCCGCTTGATGGGCCAAGTCCTGCCGGCCTCGTGCTCGGCGTGCCCTGAGTTGTTCGAAAAGGTCGTCGCTTGCTGCCATGACTCTTCCCTTCGGCAGGCTCTCGGCCTGCGATGCTTGTGTTCGAGCCTTCCTGTTGCCAATCCAATGCAGACGCTACAGCGGCTTTATGGAGTCGCTTTCGCCCGGTACGCGCACTTGGATTTGACCCAAGGTGGTGGCGCGTGACTGTCCGCCGCTGCCTGAAGACGCTGCGCTTGATGGCGACCTGCCAGAACCAGATCGGAGTGTGTTGATCTTCGAGCGAATTCGCTGCTTCGTGTCTTCGGTGAGGCTGCTGCCTTTTGAGCTGCTCGATCCACCCCCGCAGCCGCAGCCTTTTTTGCCGTTTGCCATGTCGTTCTCCATCTTGATGGGACAGGTGTCTGATCGGTTTCCCGGTCTAAGCGTCACTTTGAGCTAGAGTTTGATAATGAAGTTCAGCGCCAAGAACGGGTGCATGTTGTTGTGAGCCTGTCCGCCTCCAGCGCTCCCGGTTGATGCTAAACCCGTGTTCGTCGTCGGCGATGGCGCACCCGCGACGTCGGACGTTCCATGTGTGTGATCCGGGTCGGACGTGTCCTTTACGGCAATGCTGTGTGTGTGAATTGGCATTTGACTCGTGGTGAGAGCGACGGTTTCGTTCCCTCCCGCTGCACCCAGCACGCGATTTGTAAGCCCGGGTGCAGCTCCTACACCTAGGGGCGAGCGGCCGCGCAGGTCCGGGAGCGCGAATGTTGTTACTCCGTCGCCCCCAAAGGTCGCGCCGAGAACGGCCCACAGGTCCGGGTTGAGCGCGATGGGAAGCAGCTGTCCCTGGCAGAAGGCCCAGCCTGTGGGAGCTGTGGCTCCTCCCCACAAGCGAATTTCACCGGGCATGGGACTCAGGCGGTTCGCGCCGTAGTAGAGCGCATCACCGTCGCTGCTGTTTGCCCAAATGGTGGTCGTTGATCCGGGATTCGCAGACACAGTGCTGATCGTAATGCCTCTAGCGCCAGCTACGTCGTTGTTGTCATCAATCGTGACACCGCTGTTCTGGATTGTTTTGCCGGTTGTGCCGTTGTAGCGGGCGATGGCGTTGTCTGTAGACGAGCTTGGTCCCTCTACGTCGCCCGAGCCGACCACGACACCGCCG
>JAGQRE010000141.1 GCA_020425695.1 Planctomycetota bacterium | reverse complement strand
ATCTGGACCGTACAACAGCCGCAGGTTCCCATGTCGCAACCGACTTTGGTGCCGGTCAGGTTCAGCTCGTTGCGCAGGACCTGTGCGAGTGTGTGATAGGACTCGACGGCGACCTCGGTCCGGCGCCCGTTGACTGTCAGTTTCAGGATGTTTTTAGCCACGACGTCCTTCCTGCTGCCCGTTGGTGAAGTTCGTCCCGAAGTTTATCGGGCAACATCAGCCTCGCAAGGCGTGTTGGCTGTCGAAAATCTGCGTAAGGCTGATGCGCGTATGTGCACTCATTGGTAGGCTATGAACACAATTTCGGTGCTGAAACACTGTGAGGAATCCTACATGAAGAATCTGCTCCTGATCGCGTTCGCCACGCTCGCTTTGTCGTTGGGCGCGAACGTACTCAACGCTTGTCCGGCCTGTGAAGGCAAGACTACGGTCAACGCTGAGAAGAAGGCTGATGCCAAATCCGAGGCAAAGACTGATAAGGCCGAAGTGAAAACCGAAAAGGTGGTCACTGATGCCAATAAGAAGGAAGCCAAGGTCGAAGTAAAGACTGACGCGAAGACTGACACCAAGGTCGTGACCGACGTCAAGAAGGCCGAAGGATGCTCAGGCTGCGGTACCTGCACTAAGGCTTCCGCGGGCCAGACCGTCAAGGCCGACAAAGATTGCTCGGGATCATGCAGCAAGGCTGCTGCCGGTCAGTCAACCAAGGCTGACGGTGGTTGCGGTGGTGGCTGCGGCGGCTGTGACAAGAGCAGCGGCGACTGCGGTAGCTGCAACAAGGCCGAAAAGAAGGATTGCGAAGGTTGCAAGACTTCTGAGAAGGTCGTCAAGAACTAACGGCGTCACGCACGCTTCATGGCGCCCGGGAGATATCCCGGGCGCTTTTGCGTTCTGAAATAGATTTTGGCCAATCGTGGTTAGACACCGGCTGGTGCGAAGCGGCAGTTTCCGGCACTGGCCCCTGAACTCAGACCTCTCTCGTTGGTACCATCCCGCCATGACTCGACCCAAGACATTCGGCGCACTGAAAGAATCCGGCTGGAAATCCCGCAGTGTGAAGGACGAACTGCGCGAGAACCTGATTGCCAGCATCCAGGACGGCAAGCAACTGTTTCAGGGAATCGTCGGTTACGACCGCACGGTTGTGCCGCAGGTCGTTAACGCGTTGTTGTCACGCCACAACCTGATTCTGCTTGGGCTGCGTGGGCAGGCCAAGACGCGCATCCTGCGCGGCATGGTCGAGTTTCTGGATGAGTACATTCCCGTCGTGCGCGACAGCGAAATCAACGACGACCCCTTTGAGCCGATCAGCAAGCGTGCACGCGACCTGATCGCCCTGCACGGCGACGACACCGAGATTGAGTGGTTGCACCGCGACGCGCGCTACGCCGAAAAACTTGCCACGCCCGACGTCAGCATCGCCGATTTGATTGGCGACGTGGACCCAATCAAGGCGGCTACGCACAGACTCACTTTCGCCGATGAAGAAGTGATTCACTTCGGCATCATCCCGCGCACGAACCGCGGGATTTTCGCGATCAACGAACTGCCGGACCTGCAGCCGCGCATTCAAGTCGGGCTGCTGAACATCCTTGAGGAAAAGGACATCCAGATTCGCGGCTTCCCCGTGCGCATTCCGCTTGACCTGATGCTCTGCTTCAGCGCTAACCCGGAAGACTACACCAACCGCGGCAGCATCATTACGCCGCTCAAAGATCGCATCGAGTCGCAGGTGCTGACGCACTATCCGATCACGCTTGAAGACAGCAAAACGATCACGGACCAGGAGGCATGGACAGATCGCCCCAAGCAGGCCTCGATCCACATGCCGATTTTCATCCGTGATGCGATTGAGCAAATCGCGTTCGAGGCCCGTAAATCGGAGTTCGTTGACCAGGCCAGCGGTGTGAGTGCCCGCATGACCATCGCGATTCTTGAAAGCGTGCTTAGTAACGCCGAGCGCCGATGCCTGCTGACGAAACAGCGCGATACGTATGTGCGCGTAATTGACCTCGCGGCCGCGATCCCCGCCATGTCGGGCAAGCTGGAGCTGGTCTACGAAGGCGAGCAAGAGGGCGCGCACAAGGTAGCGACCACGATCATCGGCTCGGCCGTGCGCAGCACGTTCGAGAAGTACTTTCCCGGCGTTTATGCCACGCGTGCGCGCATGGGGCGTAGCAAACGCGAGGCCGTGCCTGAACGTGAAGAAGGGCCGTACAAGCCGATCATCGATTTCTTCGCCAAGAGCAAGCGGCTGGAGCTGACAGATGAGTCGTCAGACACCGAATTTGCTAAGCAACTGAGAACCGTGCCCGAGCTCGAGAAGCTCACGAAAGAATACCTGAAAGACCTCAAAGGCAACGCGCAGGCCGTCGGCATGGAGTTTGTACTGGAGGGTCTGCACCAAAGCAGCCTGCTAGCCAAGGAAGACATCGACCGCGGCGTACTCTACTGCGACATGCTCGGCGCGATGTACGACGACCTTGCGTAACAAGTCCTATAGAACGCTCGAGCAGAAGTGGTGTAAGGCACATCTGATTCTCTATCGCTTCGTTTGCACATCGTATAGGCTGGGCAGCATCACCAAACTCGTGAAATTCACATTCCGTGGGGATGCGACGAGTCGCGGTGGATCTACCGAGGGGATGCAATCATGTTCAAACCACTAGGTTTAGTTTTGCTCATTTGCGTCGCGACGCTTGCGTTGGTGGCAGGATGCACTGATGGCGAAAGCGGCGGGGGCGGCGGGGGGGGCAGTACACCTGCGGGACTTGCGATTACTCCGAATCCCGTCGCATTCGGGACAGTGTCAACCAGTTCCACAACCACCGTAACGGTCACTGTGACTAACAACGCGACAACCTCGATAGACGTCACAAGCGTTTCAATCCTCAACGATACCAACACTGTGTTCAGCCTCGTCGGCGCACCTGGCGCCACAACTCCGATTGCCGCGTCGGCGTCGATTCAGTTTGACGTGCAGTTTACTCCGGGTGCGACGGCCCAGGCCTCGACTGCCGATCTGGAGGTTCAGAACACCGGCCCAACCGCGACCATCACCGTGAGTATTTCAGGTACAGCGGCAGCGGCACCGACCTTCGCCATCGCGCCGACACCGGGCACACCCGAGGCATTGGGTACGCAGTCCATCGGTGGTGCAGCGCTGACCGCGACGTTTACGATTACCAACACCGGCACTGCGAACCTGGATATTACGTCGCTTTCGATCTCCGGCACCGATTACTCGCTGACAACGGGTGAAGTTATTGCGCCTGCAACCGTTACGGTTGCGCCGTCTACTGGCTCCCATGTATTCACCGTTGAGTTCGATGATACCGGCGCGACGCCCGCAACCAATGTGGTTGGCAGTGTCGTGATCAGCCACAATGCTGGAAGTGGCACAACGACCATTAA
Organism: Planctomycetota bacterium; assembly: GCA_020425695.1. Classification (GTDB taxonomy): domain Bacteria; phylum Planctomycetota; class UBA8742; order UBA2392; family UBA2392; genus JACKID01. The sequence continues at coordinate 6,746 of JAGQRE010000141.1, read as the reverse complement.
CTTTACTGCCGACGTTGTAGCCGGGCCTACCTATCCGCCATTCCTACCGATTCAAGCCACTGCGGGTCTTACATTGCAGACCGCGGTTAGCTCGGGGTCCGACGATGATGGTCAGTACGATGTGGACATCAGCACATGCCCCTTCCCATTCAATAGCACTACGTTTGATCGCGTTTCGGTAAGCACCAATGGATACATCCGCTTCGGAAGTGGTTCGTTCCCGAGCGCGTCGGGTTTCAATGACGACAACACGTTCATCGAGCTCGCGTACGGGACTTTGGCCTTGCCGCAGATATCCTTCCTCGCGGAAGACTGCACTGCGGTTACCGGCACCACAAATTTCTATCACACCGTGGACACAGCGAATCAACGAATTGTTTTGCAACTCGAGAACTTCCGCGATCTGTCGAACAGCGGTCTGAATAGTGTTCAGGTTATCCTGTACTGCAGTGCCGGCGGGAACATTCAGATTTCCTACTACAACAGCAGCACGTTCGATAACAATGCCCCAACATGGTCTATTGGCGTTTCTGAGCCCGCTACTACAGCTACGGTCTCGAACTTCGACTTTGTCGGGGCTACGCTTCAACAGATCAATACGGGCTTCAACTTGGGTTGCATTGCGCAGGACCCGAAGCACGCCACGGTCGCTGGCTGGACCGCCCTGGATGGAAGGTCGATTCTGTTCTTCCGAACGAGCACAGCCAACGCATTTGAGACAGTTGTGGACACAACGCCGTAGCGTGCTTCCAGCGTTACTAAGGAACGACCCCGGGGTTTGCTCCCGGGGTCGTTGCATTCTCTAAGCATTTGATCTGGGCGTTTCAGCCATAGTTACCCCAGTTTCATGACCGGTGTGCCGGTCCTACGCATGCTAAGAATATTTATGTATACCTTGATAATTTGAAAGCATGGCATGGCCATTCACGAATAAACGTGTGGATGACTATGGAAAAGCAAAACCCGCTCGATCTACATTGCCCGAGCTGCGACAAGGCGCTGACCATCGCCAAGTATCGCTGCGAGGACTGCAATTTGACCATCGACGGTGCCCTGGATGTACCGGCACTGGCTCGACTCAGCATGTCTGAGCAGTCGTTCGTGATCGCGTTCATGCGCGTACACGGCAACATCAAGCGTATGGGCGAGCTGTTCGACATCAGCTATCCCACCGTCAAATCACGCCTGAACAACATCGCCCGCAAGCTGGACGAATCTTTCGAAGCGCCACCGGAACGCAACGTGATCCTCGATCGCCTGGACCGTGGCGAAATCAACGCTGACGAAGCCCTCAGGCTTCTCGATCAACTTTAGGAGACGCCAGCATGAACGAACGCATGAAGATCCTTGAGATGCTGAAAGAGGGCAAGATCACGGCTGATGAAGCCGACAGGTTGCTCACCAAACTGGAACGGCTGGACGCTGGGTCTGCTGATCACTACTCAACCATCGAAGAGCCGGGTGGCTATACAGCGACTGCCATGGCGCGCGCCACGAAGCCGAAGAACAAGGCCAAAGGGCGTCGATTTCTGGGCATTCACATCAGCACCCACGACGGCAAGAACATCAACATTCGTATCCCGCTGGCCATCGTGAAGGCGGGCGTGAAGATGACAGCGCTGCTGCCGGAATCCGCGACCGAAGCGCTGAAAGAGAAGGGTGTGAATCTTGATGAACTGGTAAAGCTGCACGGTGATGACCTGACGCAGGCGATTGAAGAACTCGACATCCGGATCAGCACCGACGAAGGCGACCACATCAACATCGGCGCGGAAGACTAGCGGTTCCTCAATGATTGGGGTGAGGGGGTCAGACCCTGTTTTCGCCCGAATTGTGTTTGAATGTCCGACTGTCCATACACTGAGAAAACAGGGTCTGACCCCTTCGTGGGTATGCGGTTAAGCGAAACGTCGAGGGCCGAAGCCCTCGACGTTTCTGTTTCGGGGAGGCGAGCTACTTACGTTCGATGGCGGCCTTGCCTTCGCTGGCTTCTTTCAGGGCGTCGCCGCGCAGCCACTTTGTGGCGGTTTCATCGCCCTTGAGTGTTGAGTTGAAGAACATCAGCGCACTGGTTTTCAACCACTCGAAAGAGTTGTCGGTTGTCTCCTCAGTGCCGCGGCGTCCGAATGCGCGTCCGCCGGTAAAGCTGCGGTTGCTCGCGCCCTCGATCAACACGTGGTACTTGCCGCCCTCGGGCGACAACTCAAATGGCTGGTGTTTCCAGGCCGCATCCTGGCCTTCACCGGTGGTGTCTTCGCTACCGGTCACGGTCATCATCGGTGTGGCGATGGTCTTGAAACTCTCTTTGCTCAGTCCACCCTGGTCGGCGCCGGCTGGGCTAAGTGCAAGAATGGCCTTCACGCGCTTGTCGGCGACATTGCGAAGCTGCATCTCGGTCTTCTCCGCACCATCGCCTTCAACCTTGGTCTTGATCGTCACGGTTGCGCCGGCAATCAGTTCCGCTGTATAGGCGCCGGCGTTGTGTCCGGCCACCGCGACGTGTTCAAGGTCAAGTTTGTCCTTCAACCCTTCGGCCTGCTTCACGATTTCTGCCGTGTTGTCGAGAATCAGCTTCAAGTCAGCTACGCGATCTATGCCGGAGTTTGCATCCAGCGGGGCAGGGCCGCGTCCGCCGCGTGTGCGTCCCTGGCCGCGTCCCGGCTGTGGTGGGGCGGGCTCAGCGGGGTCTTCGAGCAAGCTGTCCTGCGGGTTTCCAAGCATGTCGAATTCGTCGTCGCCGTCGTCTTCTTTTGGTTTCTCGGGCGGGTTGCCGCCGCGTCCACCGCGCCCGCCGCTGAGGGCGTTCAGTTCGTCCTTGCTGACGAAGCCGTCGCCATCGGTATCGAGCATGTCGAAGAAGCCCTGCATGCGCTCCGGCAGTTCTTCTTTGCTGAGCTTGCCATCTTTGTCTTTGTCGTATTGCTCAAACATCTGGTCAGCGCTCATACGTCCGCCGCGGCTGGCGCGGGCGTCGGCATGGTTCGGCACCAACACCACGTAGCCGTGTGAGGCCAGATAGTTCGGCAGAGTCAGTGAGCGGTCGTTGCTGCTACCGGCGCCGTGGCTGAACAGGATGATCGGGTATTTGCCTGCTTCTTCAGGGAAGACTGCGATGATGCTGAGTTCCTTTTCGCGTGCTTCGTCGTTCAGCTTGATGTCGCTGATAGTAGTGACTTTCAGGGTTCCTTCCGGCGCTTTGTTTGGGTCAGCGGTCGGCGTTTCGGTGTCTTCTTTCGTTTTTTCCTTGGCCTCATCCTGGGCTTCAGTCTTCTTCTCGTCAGTCGGCTTCGGGGCATCTTGTGCCACCGTGGCCAGGCTGCCGAACATCAGTGTTGCCAATGCCACAACGGCTATGCGCGTCCAGATCATCGCTTGCTCCTGCCTACAGATACTCAATTGCTCCCGGCGACGGGAACCCGTGTTTGCTAATGGACCTGTGGGCGAACCCGATGGTTCCCCTAAAAGTCGAAATGTTTGGGGTGCGCTGTAAACAAAACGCCCCGGCACTAGGCCGGGGCGTTCAGAGTGTGCGTCCTGGCTGATTACTTCTCGCCAGGCTTTTCTTCTGCGGGTTTTTCTTCGACTGGCTTGTCTTCGGCCGGCAGCAGGTTTTCGAATATCTCGATCAAGTTCTCGGCCTTGTCCCCGGCGCTGTTTCCCTTGTTCTTTGCGTGGAACTCGCGGTACTCGGCAAGGCACTTCTTGCGGAACTCCTGCACAGCGGCGGCGTCTTCTTGATCAACGGTCTGGAACGCGACGTCCAGCGACAGCATCAGCTTCAGGAGGTCGCGGCGGGCGCCGATATCCTTCTTCACGTCATTACTGTCGGCGAGTTTCTTCAGGCGCTCCGGCGCTTCTTCCGCGTCATCGAGCCCCGCATAATGCGTGTCAATCTGCTTCCAGCAGTTGATGGCTAACTGGTAGTCCTTCACTACTTCGGCTGTTTCAGCCCGGACGACCAGAGTACCAAGGCGGTCATCAATGCGTTCCATGATGTAGTCCGCATCTTCTTCAGCTTTCTCGTCTTCCGTGTCGTCGTAGATGGCCTCAGCCAGTTTGTAGGCTTCGGCGTACTTGCCTTCGCCGAATGCCTTGGCGGCGGGCTCCAAATCTTTGTGAAAGTCGGCGCGACCGAGCCCCGGGTACTTCACCTTCGCGAGCTCTTTTTCAAGCAACTCATCGTAGTCGCGGTCACCGATGAAGATGACTTTGCCTTCAACGCCGATGATCCAGATCTTTGGCAAGGAAGCGGCCGTGTAGCCGGCGCCTACAAAGATGTCAGAGTCGGTAGTAATCGGGTAGGTGATCTTGTTCTTCTCGATCACTCGCTCAATTTGCTCAAGGGTGTGAACTTGCGAGTAGAGCCCTACAACGTGCAAGCCGGGTTTTGCGGCAAGCTCGTTCATATGCGGCAACTGCCGCATGCAGGGTCCTCAGTTGATACCCCAGGCCTTCAGCAGGATCACGTCGCCCTTGAGCTCTGAAAAGCTCTGGAATGTGGGCTGGTTGATCCAGTCTCGTGGCGTGAATTCGGCGACGTCGTCACCGACTTTCAACGCGCCATCATCTTGTGCGAGTGCAGGCACTGCCAACAGCGCCAGCATCGCACTGAGTACGAATGTCCTCAGCATCTCTTCTCCTGTTATTCGGGCTGCACCGGCCCCGATGTCTCTTTTGTTTTACGTTAGTTCAGCGCTTGATGGTTGAAAATAGTGCTCTCTTCTAACCCCGCGCGACCCGGCGTACCCTGACAACATGGCCAAAGGGCGCGTACTTCATCTGTTGTCGCAACGACCATTGCTTACCGGCAGCGGCATCACGCTGGATGCCCTCGTGCGCCATGCGGCCGCTGAGGGCTGGGAGCAGCGCGTGGTTGTCGGCGTGCCGCAAGGCGAATCATCATCGGTGGGGGACCTGCCAACCGAGCATATTCACCCGCTGCACTTCGGCGGTGAAGCCCTCGATTTTCATGTGCCGGGCATGAGCGACGTCATGCCCTACGACAGCAGTGTTTTCAGCAAGCTCTCAGCGCAGCAGGTTGAGACCTACTTAGGCGCTTGGCGTGAGCATTTGGATCAGGTTCTTAGCACGTTTGATCCCGACGTCATCCACGCCCACCACGCCTGGATGATGGCGTCGCTGTTGAAGGATCTAGCGCCGGAGATTCCCGTGCTGGTTCACGGCCACGGCACCGACTTGCGTCAGATGGAACTTTGTGGGCACCTGGCCGAAGAGGTTCGGCTCGGTGTACGACGTAACGAACGTTTCGCCGTGCTGCATAGTGAGCACGCAAGCGCCTACGGAAGCCGTCTTGAGCTTGAAGAGCACCGGCTGCACGTCGTCGGTGCGGGCTATCGCGAGGAGATATTCCACAGCAGCGGGCGTAGCCAGGAGCGTACCCCGACCATCCTGTACGCGGGAAAGTACAGCCACTCGAAAGGTCTGCCGTGGCTGCTGGATGCTGTCGCCCGCCTGCGTGAGCTGATCCCGGAGTTAGAGCTGCACGTCGCCGGCACAGGTACAGGTGAAGAGGCCGAGTTGCTGCGCGCGCGCATGGAAGGCATGCCCGGCGTCAGGCTACACGGCCAAGTGGATCAGAAGCAATTGGCCGATCGGATGCGCAATGCCAGCGTCTTCGTGTTGCCAAGTTTCTATGAGGGGCTGCCGCTGGTGCTGGTTGAGGCCGTGGCTTGCGGCTGCCGACTGGTAGCCACGGACACGCCCGGCGTAGTGCATGACCTGGCACCGAACCTGGGCGAAGCTATCGAGTTGGTGAAGCTGCCAAGGCTGGAAGGCCCGGATACACCAGTGCAGGGCGACCTGCCAAAGTTCACGGATGATCTGGAAGCGGCGCTACATCGAGCCATCCACAAAGGCCCGCTACCGGACGATCTTGAACTAAAGCCATTCACCTGGAACGCCGTCTTCCAAAGAGTCGAAAACATCTGGCTCGAACTAAAAAAATAGCCCGGCCAGCAATGGCCAGCCTAGTCACGACTGTGCTTTACTCTCGGTAGGTGAAGAAGTACGCGTTGCCGTCGCCGTACTCCCGCACTTCAACATCCAACTCGGCCAAGCGTGCGATCTCGCGGAAGATGTGGTCTGCGGTAGCGTTTTCGACTTTGAGGGATATCTTCTTCACCACGACTGGACCCCATTCCTCACCGTTGGGCTCGCGCGCGGGAACGAATACCTGGGCACGGGCTATCACGGCGGTTTCCATGACGGCGTCCACCCAAGGGCAGTCCTCGAAACTCACCTCGAACTGCCCCGCAATCGAGGCCGGCGCCACTCTGGCCAACTCGGCTTTCGGCCGCTTCCTGAGAATGAAAACATCGCCGTCGCGGATGAAGTCCAACGCGTTGGATTTGCAGATCGAATCAATCAGCGTGATTGCTTCGTTTCTCGTGAATGGGCCTTTCGGAAGGATGCAAGAGATCTTCCGTTGTCCGATTTCTTCTTCGTAGCGAACCTTCAGCCCCGCAGACGCGGCTATATACTGCATAACCACGCGCAGTGACGTGTTCTCGAAGGACAACCCGCCAGAGCTTTCGATGACTTGTGAGACGCCCCCGTGCTCGACCGACGGCCGAATGACTGTAGTGCCGGCCTCGCCGACTCTCCATGGGCCGAACATGCTCGCGCCGAAGGGCATCTGCTCAAGCCCGAGCACTGGGTTGAAGCCTTGGCGGTAAGGATCGCGCGGTACGAAGTCGACCGTGATCGGTTCGTTCGAGTTTGCGACG
>JAGQRE010000140.1 GCA_020425695.1 Planctomycetota bacterium | reverse complement strand
GTGATACAAGGGACGTCGGACCAGCATCACGACTTGTATTGCTTGCGCGCGACGGTGATATCGCCGTCCGCGACGCATCTCTGGCAAGTCTTGAGCTACTGTCAGAAGCGCGAGAAATTGTCGGTACGCCGCTGGAAGTCGTGCGACTTGGCGCCCGGTACGTCGTGCGGGTGATCGACGGTGCGCCGCGGGATGAGCGCAGGTTATCAGAACTGGAAGAGCCCGAGATGCGGGTGCTGCCCGGCGAAGAACTGCGTGAGCTGGAGCCGCGCGAAACACCGGAGCTGGAACTGCGAGAGCTTGAGCCACGCGAAATGCCAGGACTTGAACTGCGCGAGCTGGAACCGCGTGAAATGCCCGAACTGGACCCGCGAGAACTCCCTGAAGACGAACCGCGGGAAATACCAGAGCTTGAGGGGCGTGATGTTCGGCTGCTGGAGCCTGAACTGGAGCCGCGAACCACCCTGGAACTTGAGCCACGGGAACTGCCGGCACTCCGGGTGCTGGAACCGGAACTGCCGGAAATCCTGCTCGAGCTGCCACTGGATCTGGAGGACCCGCCCGAGATTCGGCCGGAGCTGCCGCTTGAGCCCGCAGATCGCGAAGTGCCACTGCCACGCGTAACACGCTGAGCATCGATCTGGTTGACGGGAGTCGCAAACAGCACGACCGCAAACACCGCCATCAAGTAGAAGAACATTTTTCTGGGGGTAAGCATCAAGACCTCCGTCCGTAAACCGACAGGGCAATTAAAAAGACCCCGCGGCAATTGCTTGCCATGTAAGGGGCCCCTTCGCCCATGATCATAACGCCTGAAACCATGCAACCGAAGCTAAAAAAGTCATATCGCCGAGATTCCGTGGGTAGTGCGTACCGGCTCGAACGTCTCTATCGTGCTGGGGTCACTTTCTTTCGGAGAGCATCATATGAGAAATACCTGGTTGTTGGCCGCCGTCGCGGCCTTTGCGTTTGCCGGTCCGCTTTGTGCCCAAATGGGCGGTGATGACGGAATGGACGGCGAAGAAATGCCGGACCTGTTCAAGAACACGGACACTGACGGAGACGGAAAGATCTCACTGGATGAGATCAAGAAACTTCGCCTCGAGCGCACGAAGGCTCTGAGAGAAGCAGCTTTCTCGGACGATTACGACAAGGCCCGCAGCGATGCATGGGAAAAGTACGGGGCGATTGTCGACCTCGAAGAGTTCCTGATGTGCGACATGGACGACGACAACTCGCTCACACGCAAAGAATACGAGGGCGCCTGGGAGGGTGAAGACTATCCAAAGCACTCGGACAAGGACTTCGAGACTCTGGGCGATGTCTACTTCGATGAGATGGCGGCTGACCACGACACGGACAAGGACGGCAAGATCGGCGTAGAAGAGCTTGTGACCAGCCTGAAGAAACAGCGAGATGCAGCCGCAGAGAAGGCAGGCGAAGACGCGGAGAAACGCAAGAATGTCATGCAGTCGTACTCAGTGTCACGTGTCTTGCGCGACGCCCTTACCATGGACCTCGACGTGGACGGAACCATCACACGTGAGGAGGCTCGCAAGTACCAGAAGGCGTACAACGAAGGCGACGTCGACTACCTGCCGAAAGGCAAGAACCTCGAAATTCTGCACAAGGAGAGTGTCGACGAAGTACTTCTCGTGATGGACACCGACAAGGATGGAAACATCAGCCGCGAAGAGCTTGCGGCCATCGGCGAAAAACCTGGCGACGACGAGTGGAAGAAGCTCGACAAGGACGGCAATGGCAAGCTCGACCAGAAAGAAATCATTGCTGCCATGTTTGAAAAGGAGGGCGAAGAAGGCCCGTCTGAGCCCGAAGAGGCGGAGACTCCGAAGGAAGAATCTGGCTCCGAAGGCAGCGAAAAGTAGGGAACTGACCTGACATTGAAACATCGGGCGGGGAAACCCGCCCGATATTCATTTGGTGCATACACCCGTGGCCTACTCGGCTCGAAGGGACTTCAGTGCGCGACTTAGGTCTTTGGGAAGCTTGGCGTTGAGCTTCAGCTGCTCGCCGGTCACGGGGTGTTTGAAAGCAAGTTCGCGGGCATGGATGAATTGGCGCGTTAGCCCGTGCTTCTCGCGCAACTCTATGTTCGCGGGCTTGTTTCCGTAGATGTTGTCGCCGGCCACGGGGTGTCCGTAGTCTGCAAAGTGGACACGAATCTGATGGGTGCGTCCCGTCAGGATTCTTGCCGAGACCAGCAGGTAGCTCCCGATGCGTTCTTCGACTTTGAACTCGGTAACGGCCGGCAGGGCGTGCTCGGCTGTGCTGACACGCATCTTTCGCTTGCCTTGGTCGGTGCGCTCAAGCGCTGCGGTTATCTTCCCAGCTTTCGGCATCTCGGCCCGATACACCAGTACCCAGTAGTGTTTCTCGAGTTCGTTGTCGCGGATCATCGCACCCAGGCCTTCGAGGGCTCGCTGGGTCTTGCCGAAGAGCACCAGGCCGGACGTGAATCGGTCCAGACGATGTGCGGCGCTTGGCGCTACGGCGTCGGGCTCAGACGACTTCTTTGTGTGTTTCCGAATTTGATCCTGGAGCGTCTGTTCGCCCCGCTCGGCCATGTTGGTCAGCAGCCCGCCGGGCTTGGTCACGACCAGCAGGTGCTCGTCTTCAAAGACGACGGCGTAGCTGCGGTATGCGGAGCCGCGTTGAGGAGTTCTTCTGGCCATTAGAGCTCGAATGGATTGGCGGGTACGGGTTTCTTCGCGCGCGGGTCAGCACCCGTGCCGTCGGTGATTGGGCATTCCGGCAACGCACGCAGGATCTTTTTGCCGTAGCCCTTCTTGATCACGCGCGAGTCCAGAATGACCACTGTACCGAAGTCATCCTTCCGGCGTATCAGGCGACCGAAGCCCTGACGAAGTTTAATCGTCGCCTCGGGTACCATGTAATCGGCGAAGTCACTGCCACCCGATCGCCGCACTTCCTCCATGCGCGCGGCCACTAGAGGGTCGCTTGGTACAGGAAATGGCAAACGTACAAGAATGACTGTAGTCAGCGCTTCGCCCGGGACGTCCACGCCTTGCCAGAAGCTCTCGACGCCGAACAGCACCATCTTGCCGCCTTGCTTGAAGCGCTCAAGCATGCGTTGACGCGATAGCCCTTCGCCTTGACGCAGGGACGTGTACCCAAGGAACTCCAGCTTCGCGTGAAGTGCATCGTAGACGCGCCGCATCTGCCCGTAGCTCGTGAAAAGCACGAATGTTCCGCCGCGGCTGCGTTTCACGGCTTCGGTTACTTCTTCGTTGATGCGCCGGTCATAAACGTCGTCGCGACCACCGCCCTTTGGTGGCTCTGGCATGTCGTTGGGGATCACGATCTGGGCATTCTTCTGGAAGTCAAACGGGCTGCCGACCTGCAGTTGGCCGGCGTTGTCGTCGGGTACGCCGAGGCGCCCACGAATGTAGTCAAAACGGTCAGGCCCTGTCGCGAGTGTAGCGCTTGTCAGGATCACGCTCTTGCAGCGCTCAAACAGATGCTTTTGCAACAGGTCGCCGACATGCACCGGCGCCGCGTGCAGTTCAACGTTTTGTTCGCTGCGCCCGACGTTGGTCTCGACCCAGTAGACCTGCCCTTCCATGGACTGGCTGACAAATGCCTGGATGCCGGCCGCCGCGTTGTTGAGGCGTTTCATCACGGCCTCTATGTCGAGGCGTTCTTCTTCGTTTTGTGTCTTGAGACTTCCCTCTTTCAGCAACAGCGCCAGTTCAACAAGTGCTGACGACGCCTCAATCGAGAACAAGTCCGCAGAGCCGGTTCGTACCGGACTGGGGCCTCGGCTGCGTGCGTAGCTTTCAACTTCGACAAACAGGCGCTCGACTTCATCGCGCGCATCACGCAGGGCGTCCTGGGCGCCGCGCAGGAAGTCAAACCGGCTGATCAGCCCCTTTTTGCTGCGGGCGTTGAAGACCATGCTGAGCGCATAGCGTACGCCGTCGCGCGTGACGTGGATGCCAAGGTTGTCGCTGGCATAGCGCTCAAGGTCGTGGGCCTCATCGATGATCAGGTAGCGATAGTCGGGCAGATAGTTCACGCCCTGCGCCTTGAGTGCGAGGTCGGCACACAGCAGCGCGTGATTCACGACGAGAATGTTCGCGTTGTAAATGCGCCGTTTCGCCCGCTGGTAGTGGCACTTCGTTTCGAAGTTGGGGCAGGCGCGCCCAAGGCAGTTGTCGCTACTGCTGACGACAGCATCCCAAGCTTCGCCGCTGGGCGTGAAGTCCATGCTGGACTTGCTTCCGTCTTCAGTGCTTTCGGCCCAGCGTTTCAGGCGGCTGAGCTCGCGCTGCATGTCGCCCGAACCCTGCTTGTCTTCTGTTCGTGCGGCGTTGTGCAAGCGCCTCAGGCTCACGTAGTTACTGCGCCCTTTCGCGAGTACGGCCGTGAACTCTTGCTCCCATACGCTGCGCAGGAAAGGAATGTCTTTGCCGTAGAGTTGTTCCTGCAACGCGATTGTCCCGGTGCTGATGACGATTGGACGGTCATCCGGCTTTCCCTCAACGGCGCGCCGAATGGCCGGCACCAGATAGGCGAAAGACTTGCCGACGCCGGTTCCTGCCTCAACGACTAAATGTCTGTCGTTGTCCAGAGCCATCTCGACGGCCTGCGCCATCGCAAGCTGCTGCGGTCGGTCTTCATAACCCGGCAGCTTCTGCGCAATCAGCCCTTTGGGCCCGAGGATGGTGTCAGCGAAACTCATCGAAGAAGTGTACCAGAGCCTGCGACATCCCGGCGTTGTGGGGCAATTCTGAATTGTGTAGTGAATACCTAGGACTTTTTACGGCGGGCGAACCGAAGCCAGCTGGCGGCCTCGCGGAACGTGGCAGCGAAGTTCTTGAGTACGCCGCGTTTGGTCATGCGCAGTTTGATCAACTCGAGCAGTTTTGCGGTGGGCACATCGTCCGGCATCATCATGCTTGCCCGCATGGCGTATTTGTTGGCTTCGTCGATCTGGTCGTTCTCAAGCAGCGCGCCGGCGTAGTTCGTGAGAAGGAATGGGTCTTCCGGCGCAGCCTCGAAGGCGGCTTTCGCGCACTCCAGGGCCTTCTCCGGTTCGCCGAGCCTTGAGTAGATACCGGTCAACTCTTTGTCGATGCCCGGCAGTTCTTGATGCGCTCGCAGATGCAGCAACGTGTCGCGTGCGTCCTCCCACTTTTCCTGGCGACGCAACGAGATGCCCAGAAACAGGTTCGCCTCGTGAAAGTCCGGGAATCGTGCCAGAATGTCCCGCATACCCTTCTCGCCATTTTCAGCGTTGCCGTGCATGCAGGCGTCTGCCCATGTTCGGAACTGCTGCTCGACTTCAGGGTGCTCTGCGTACCGGCGCTGCCGCGTGACGAGGTCACGAATCTCTTCAACACCGACACAGACCTCCGCCTTGTCGAGCGATTTCAATGCACGCTTGTGTCGCCCGAGCGCATTCAGCGAACTGGCCGTCAGGACGTGGGCGATGGCGTCGCCGGGGTATTCGTCGGCGTAGCGCTCGGCGGCTGTGAGTGCCTTTTCGTGCAACTGGTTCACAACGAAGAACTCGGCGGCATCGGCAAAAATCTCACGCGGGAGCCCGGCCGAGCGCACAAGCTGGCTGTACTGCTCACCGGCTTTCTCAGTTTCACCGGCGGAACGATACATGCGCGCCAGATACAGTCGGGCAGAGATGCTCTGCGGTTCCAACTCAAGGGCGCGCTGCCACAGGCGCTCCGCGACGATTTGCTCACCCATCGCAGCACTCGATGTCGCCGATTCCACGATGGCGTCCACACGCAGATTCTCGGCTTGCATCGCCAGACCCAGCACGCGCTGGGCTTCGACCGGACGCTCGGCCATGTTGAAGGCACGGCCTGCAAGTAGCGCAGCCTGCAACCGGTCTGACTTCTCGGGCGCTTCGAACTTTCCGCTTAACACCTGGCAGAACGCCTTGGCGGCCTGTGACGGCTGATCTGCGGCAAGCATCAGGTGCCCACGGGCGCGTTGTGTGCGCCAGTCCGCACCGCTACGAGATACGGCGGTGTCCAGTGCCTTCATTGCCTCATCGGCTTCGAAGCCGCGCTCAAGCACGAGCATCTGGGCAAGTTCCGTCAGCTCGTCACGGGCCACGGTAAATTTGGGATCAAGACGCAGAGCTTCAAGAGCCGGGTTGTACAGGCCCTGCGCGTCGCGGGCGACGGCTCCAACTTGCGCGGCCAGCTTCAGTGCCCGTGTGATCAGCATATTGAGCCACGCCTGATAGCTTCGGGTACCGGTTGCGTACTCGTGCAGCACCTTTACTTCGAGCGCTTCGGCAACTTCGCGGAACAGTCCTGCAATGCTTTCACCGAAGCTCACCGGCATCAGGTCGGCGACGACACGACCGCGTGAGTAACCGCCCGTCACGTCCGTGACAGTCAGTGCGAGGTGCAGCGCTTCGCTGTAATTGGTGTCGCCAATCTGTTCAAGCATGCCGCTGATGACCAGCGCGAACTCCGGCTCTTCCATCGAGTCGGCGTGGGCTTCCGGGTGGATTCCGTGGATGAACTCGGAGACGTTCTCCGGTGTGAGCTCTTCAGAGAAACTGATCAGCTTGCGCCAGGCGCCGTCTTCCTCGGTCTGGGCGCTGGTCAGAACCATCGGCTCTGCGCCCTGCCGCCCCAGCCATTCAGACAACTCCAGGCTTAACCCACGCGCGACGTGTCCTGCCAGTTCTTCAGCAATCTTGGTGGAAAACGGAATCAGCGCGATGCTTGGCATGCCCTGATTGTAGATCAAGCTGCTAGTTCAGCGAAAGCTCTCTCGGCTGCTGCGACAGTAGAATCTATGTCTCGGAACGAGTGAGCATTGCTGACGAACCATGCCTCAAACTGGCTTGGCGGTAGATAGTGACCCTGGCTGCGCATCAATCCGTGGAAGCGCGCGAACATGCCAGTGTCGCTGCGGCGCGCGTCATCCAGGTTGTGAACCGGTCCCGGCTGGAAGAATACTGTCAGCATACTGCCGCAGCGCGCGATGTAGACCTCAAGCCCGGCACGCTCAGCAGCCGAGCGAAGCCCGAACTCAAGGCGGGCCGACAGCACTTCGAGACGGCGATAGATCGCCGGGTTGTTGCGAAGTTGGTTTAGTGCGGCCAGCCCGGCCGAGACGGCCACTGGATTCCCTGACAGCGTGCCGGCCTGGTACACCGGGCCGTCAGGGGAGAGTTGGTCCATGACGTCGGCGCGTCCGCCAAAAGCCGCGAGAGGCATGCCACCGCCGATTACCTTACCCAGAACGGTCAAGTCCGGCTGAACGTTCAGCAAGCGCTGGGCGCCACCCCAGGCCACACGGAAGCCGGTCATGACCTCGTCCATGATGAACAACGCGCCGCTCTCGCGCGTGATTGCGGCGATGGACTCAAGATAGCCGCGCACCGGCAGTACCACGCCCATGTTTCCGCAGATCGGTTCTAAGATGGTCGCTGCGATCTGGTCGCCCCATTCGGCGAAGGCGCGCTCGACATGGTCAACGTCATTGTACGGAAGCACGATCGTGTCGGCTGCGACCGAAGCCGTTACCCCAGCGCTGTCCGGGCTGCCGAACGTCAATGCGCCGCTGCCGGCGCTGACCAGCAGGCTGTCCACGTGACCGTGATAGCAGCCAGCAAACTTGACGATCTTGGACCGCCCGGTGGCGCCGCGCGCGAGGCGCAGGACGCTCATGCTTGCTTCGGTCCCGCTGTTGGTGAGTCGAAGCCGATCACAGCCGGGCAACGCATCGCAAATGATTTGCGCCAGCGCCGTTTCAGCGACAGTTGGCGCACCGAAGCTGGTACTCGCGCGTGCGGCACGTGTGATTGCGGTGATGACAGGTTCGGGGGCATGCCCGAGAATGTGGGGGCCCCACGACCCTACGTAGTCGATGTACTCGTGCCCTTCGATGTCGGTGATTTTGCTGCCGTAGCCCGACGCGAAGAACAACGGGTTGTCGCCCACGGCCTTGAAGGCGCGTACAGGGCTGTTCACGCCGCCTGCAACGTATCGGCGTGCCTCGTCAAATGCCTCGCGGTTTGTGGCCATGGTTGTGAACTCTAGGGTTCGTCTTCAGTGGATTCAAGCGGGTCGCTTGTGGCGGTTTCACGCTTCATCAGGAAGTCGTATGGGCTGCCTTCGCTTTGCTTTTCCTGAATGCCATCCGGGTGAGTCAAAGGCCAAAGCAGCACAGACTTGCTGAACTCTTTGCTGTTGAACGGCTGATTGCGACGCCAGACCTCAAGGTGTGAAAGCAGCAACTGTGTGCCTTCCTGGCTGTGTTTGTGCCGCTTTGCTTCGGACAGCAGCTCGTCGCCTTTATCAAGGTCGTCATGTTCGTACGCCTTCATGGCGCGTGCGGCGTACCAGCTCCCGCGAGTGAAGGGCGCGACTGAAAAGGCCGTCAGTAAAACGATCACCACGATCACCATGCCGCCTGCAAGCTTGTGGTAAATGTCGAGCTGGCGCGCATAGCGATGCTCAAAGAACATCCCGAGGATCACTCCGGGAATGAAGCCGCCAAGGTGCCCCAGCATGCTGACGCCGGGCTGCAAACTCATGAACACGCCGAACGCCAGCCAGATCAAAAGCATACGGGCAAACGGGATTTCGAGCAGCGCCTTGAAGCTGCCGGTCTTCGCGTAGAAAAACCCAAGCACCGCACCGAACAAGCCGTAGGCCGCGCCGGAAGCTCCCAGCAGTGGCGTCGCCGGGTCCATGAACGTCATGGCCAGTGCCGTGCCTCCGAACATGGACGCGAAGTAGATGATCAGCATCGGCTTCCAGCCGTGCAGGCGCTCAATGATTGTGCCAAGCAGGTATATGCCGTAGGCGTTGAATCCGACGTGCATCAGGTCGCCGTGGGCGAAGCCGCTGGTGATAATCCGCCACCATTCGCCGTACTGGATATCGATGCCGCGGGCCCACATCAGGCGCTTCAGATAGCCCGAGATAAACAGGTCAACCAACGCGATGGCAACATTGATGACTACGAGGGCCATGGTTGCCGGTGGCTTGCTGCCGGGGTTGTAGCGACGAATGGCCAAAACCTAGCCCTTCTCCGCTTTTTGGCGCTTCTCGTCTTTGTTCGGCAGAACATCCGCATCGAGACTCGCGACCTGCCCGACAACGAGCTTGTGGAAACCAAGACCGGCCACCATCTCCGCGTTGTCTGTGCACAGGCTCAGAGGTGGCGCAGCGAAGCGCGTGTTACGCTGGGCCTTGCACGCCGCCGCCAGTTTTTCACGCAGGCGTTTGTTGGCCGCAACGCCGCCCGTGACTACGACACTTTTGCAGCGGGCCTTTCGCGTCGCCGCCAGCGTCGCGCGAATGATGATGTCGACAGCCGCTTCCTGAAAGCTGGCCGCGATGTCAGCCAAAGGCAGCTTTACGCTTAGTGTTCGCGTCTCGCTCTTTGGTACGGGCGTCGCCGGAGTCTGTGCGATCAACGGCCTGCCGGCGTTCTTTGCGGCCGACACCACGAACCCGCGCTTGCGCAGGTCGTTCAGTACGGCAGTCTTCAGCCCGCTGAAACTGATCTGGAGACTCTCGGGCCCACCTTCGCCGCGTGGGTAGGCAATTGCATCACGATCACCGCCGAGGCTGGTCATTTGTACAGCCGGTCCGCCGGGATAGCCGATACCAAGCAGCGCTGCAACTTTGTCGAAGCACTCACCGGCAGCGTCATCGAGTGTACGTGTGATCAGCTGGTGCTCAGTCGGGCCGGTGCTGAGAAAAATGTCTGTGTGTCCGCCTGAGACGACAACCGACACGTGGGGGAAGTCCAGTTCCGGATCATCAAGGTGCGCCGCATAAATATGCGCCTCGATGTGGTCGACGGCAACAAGTGGCTTACCGAGCGCCCAGGCCAGCGCTTTGGCTGTGCTGAAGCCGACGTAAAGGCTGCCGACCAGACCGGGCTGGTTGGTCGCCGCAATGGCGTCGATGTCCTTGAGTTCGATGCC
Organism: Planctomycetota bacterium; assembly: GCA_020425695.1. GTDB lineage: Bacteria > Planctomycetota > UBA8742 > UBA2392 > UBA2392 > JACKID01. The sequence continues at coordinate 272 of JAGQRE010000140.1, read as the reverse complement.
CGCGTCTTTGCAGACTTTGTCCAGCAGGGGCAGCATTGCCTCATAATGAACACGGCAGGCAACCTCAGGCACGATGCCGCCGTACTTCGCGTGAAGTTTCTCCTGGCTGGCACGCGCGCCGCCGAGGATCTTTTGACCGTTGTCAACGAGGGCAACGGCTGTGTCATCACACGAAGATTCAATGCCGAGTACGATCATGACCACGATTCTGAATTACGAATTTCGAATTACGAATGAATAACGTTTGGCAAGTGCAGTTCATTCGCAAGTCG
>JAGQRE010000013.1:13420-45754 GCA_020425695.1 Planctomycetota bacterium | reverse complement strand
CTGGGCGACCACTGGACGGTTTACGCCAACAGCAAGCAACAGCAGCAAAGCAAATGGAATTCCTAGTCGACGCATCGAAACCTCCGGGGCTGTTCGTCCACGCATGCTAGCACAGCGCGCATAAACGCTCATGGAATTTACGCAACTGCATCTCGACGAGTACGGGCGTGGCGAACCTATCGCCCAGTGCGCAGAATCCCACGCGCGTGCAGATGGTCGTCCGCAAACTTCGTGGTCAACGCGAGGTCCTGAAAGTAGCGCAACCCGTTCATGTCGCCCTGCAGCTTGGCCTGGTAGCTAGCACCTTCTATCTCGCATTTCTGCTGCCATGCAATCTTGCGCTGCTTGTAGCGGGTCTCGACTTGAGGGTTGGACAAGTTTGCTGTGTCGCTTGGGTCCAGTCCCAGCTCACGCACAATATCTTCCCGGATGTCGCGAGGGTCACGCCCTTCAATCAGCGTTGGGTTGAACTTGTTGTCCCGAAGAACCTTGGACAGTTCGGGGCTACTGGCGTAGTCAGCAAACGTGTCGAAGTTGAGGTAAATGGTTGCGTTGCCGGTCTGTGAGAGCCCGCGCCAGGTTGACCCGGGAGCGTCTGCCAATCCCGGTACCTGGCCTGCATCAGCACGCAGCGAGTATTCCAGAAGACGCTGAGAGTTCGTCAAAATCAACCAGTCCCCCACCAGCGCGCTTCGAATACTGCGATTTAGACGACGAATGAAGTTGTCTTCCTCACGTGGGTCACTGAAGCCATACACGCTTTTGCCTTCAACAGCGATCTCAATGACTGAGACGACACCAGGCTTGGGCGCTTCACCGGGCTTACTGCTGCGACCCCGCTGGGCTTGCAAGTACTCTTCAAGCAGCGCACGAGCGACCGTTGTGCTTGCGCCGGGCGTACGGAAGGCAATCATGAACCCGGGTAGTGGAAGATCCGTCCCGGAAAGCGGAATCGACGAATCCGGTGCATACTCGCGGGGCACCGCAGCGAACACCAGTTCTTCAGCCGGGTCACGCAGTTTCTCTTTGACGGCCGGCGAACTCATGGCAACCAGAAAGTCACCTACGAGGCTCTGCCGGGCAGACTGGTCGAACACTTCGTTGAATAGAATGTCGATCGGCTGACGATAGCTCACTTGCAGCAACGTATCGGGCGGCAAGAGCTTCAACTGTGTCTGTGCGGCAGCCGGCTGGGCCCACGTCTTCCGCAGATACTCATACTGCTGGCTGCTTGCCCGATCTTCGTTCACCAGCAGGTACTGGTCAAATGTAACGGCCGACGGCTCCGTGATGTCTATCCCGTAGTAGGCCGCACCGAACGGGCGCGTGTCGAGGTCCTGTTGCACGATCCGATTGACTGGGCCGAAGATATCCGGGTAGATCGAAACGACACTCGTTGGCAGCGTGTTGTAGGCATCCACCGGACTGACCAACTCGCCTTGGTCGTTTTCTTCCGGCGGCAGTCGGTCGCGCATACGATCGAGGTTCAACCAGATACCTGTGGCGTGGCGCTCACGCAGAGTCGGGTCCACTAGCTCAACAGTTCGTTTGTACAACTCGTCGCCGCCAATGCCCCCGCCGCCTTTCGCGTGATTCGCTATCACGCCGTTCATCAGCCGAGAGTTGTTGCTGATAACCAGCACATCATCAAGCAGCGCGATGAGAGTGGTTCGCGGGGCCGGCTCGCCGGGATGGGCGGGTGGTGTCACGCTCAGAATGCCGTGGCTGTAGTCCAGCTTTGGCTTCGTCGGGCCCTTCGGAAAAAAGCCCGAGGCAAGGTCCAGGAACTGCCACTTGAAGCGCCCATTGCGTGCCAAGCGGGTCAGGATGACCATGCCGTCATCTTCCGGCCCTGAATCGGTACAGATGACCAGTTTGTCGCTGAGAACGTCTTTGAACAGTTCAAGCCCGAGTTCATCGGCGTTGCTGCGGGCCTCTTTCAACCCCTGCTCGTACTTTTCGGCACGAAAGGTCTCAAGAGAACCGCCGAGGGACTCGCCGATGCTGTCCTGCCACAGACTTGAGCGTTCAAGTTGCGGCAAGTCGGGTTGCTGGATCATGTCGTCGAGGAAGCGCTCGAGTTCTGCCTTGCGGTTGCCGACGTCGTCTACGGTCATGACGAGCGAGACGTCAGTCGGGGCAAGCGAAAGCAGGTCGCCTTCGTACTCGCTGCCGGATTCAATCCAGCGCGCGCCGACAAACGCGACCAGTGCAATACCCACACACCCGGCACCTAGCCCGGACCACTTTGCCACGCGTTTCCAGTTTGATTTCAGCCAGTTCATCCATGCTATTGTACGAGTGAAAGCCCATCTGGTTAGCCAGAAACCGGCAGTCTAAGCAGGGATGAGCCTATGCAAGAAATCAACGTATCTGTCGTCATCCTGTATGACGGTCCCCTAATGCTGGTAAACTTACGTCCCGAGGGCACCTATTTCAGTGGGTGGTGGGAGTGGCCGGGCGGCAAACAACAGGAAGGTGAAACCAGCCTGGACTGTGCCGTCAGGGAACTGCAAGAAGAGATAGGGCTCTACCAGCCCGATCTGTCCGAGTACGCCATAGAGTGTGTGGAATACCCCGGCCGAAGGATTCGTTTGCGGTTCTTTGTCGGGCGGCGTCCGCCCGGTGACGCGGCTGCAGACGCACTGGAGCACCGCTGGGTTGATCCGGGCGAAGTGCTTTCAATGCGCTTTCTTGAGCCAAACTTACCGGTACTGCGGCGTCTTATAGCTGACCCGCCGTTCCAGGACGACTAGAACGCGGAATCACAGCGTTTTGCTTGACTCTGCATCCTGCCCGCCTATGCTTTCGCGGCGTTTTTTCATGGTACTTGCCGTACGCGGCGCCCAGAGAAAGTGAGCAGTCCAATGGCCAAAAAGGCCGCCACAAAAAAGAAGAGCGCGACTAAGAAAGCGAGCCCGAAGAAGGCTGCTCCAAAGAAGTCCGCCTCGAAAAAGTCAGTGAAGAAGGCTGTCAAGAAACCTGTAAAGAAGGCTGCACCAAAGTCTGTGAAGAAGCCGGCAGCGAAGAAATCCGGTGCAAAGAAGGCTGCCTCAAAGAAAACAGCGACCAAGAAGGCTGCATCGAAGAAGCCGGTCGCCAAAAAGACGGCTAAGTCAGCAACAAAAAAATCGGCGGCGAAAGCTTCAAAGAAGACTGCTTCCAAATCTGCCTCCAAGAAAGCGACGCCGAAGAGCGCGACGAAGAAAACACCTATGGCCACCAAGAAGACCGGCAAAAAGTCGGACAGCACAGCCAAGAAGCCCGCAACCAGCCGTTCTGCGAGCAAGGTCTCTGGCAAGGGTGTGCTGATCAAGCTGAAGCGTTCCAGCCCTGCCGCCGCTCCTGCCCCTGAAGAGCGCGTGAAGCTCCGCCATGTAAATGCAACAGAGAAGTCAAAGGGCGAGACGCCGGTTACACTTCACCACCGCAAGCCGAACAAGAAGGAGCTTGAGGAGTTCCGTCAACTTCTGCTGGTGCGTGCGAAACAGTTGCAGGGCGACGTGGACGGACTTGAAGCGGAAGCATTCAGCGATGAAACGCAGAAGGTTTCATCCAATCACCTCGCCGACAGCTCATTTGAGCAGTACGAGCAAGAGTTCACCCTCTCGATGATTGAGAATGAGACGGAAGAACTCAAAGAGATCTCACGCGCCTTGGAAAAGATCGCCACCGGTACCTTCGGTGAATGCGAAGCGTGCGGCATCGACATCAGCCTGGAGCGACTGCGCGTCATGCCCTACACGCGAATCTGCATCCACTGCCGAAGCAAGTATGAAGAAGAGGGCGGCGGCGAAGTCTACGGCGTTCACCCTGAGCGCCGAGTCTAGGCTCAACAAGTGTCAGCAACGCGACCGCCGGTGTTTCACCGGCGGTCGTTTCGTACCGGCGCGTATTAGCTACAATGCAGGCACCGGGGCCTTGGGACGGAACTTGCACATTCCGAAAGCATCTTTGCTGTTGTTGGCGATCTTCGTCTGTGCGCCCCTGTGGTCACAGGGCTCGCAAGGCTTTGACGCCGTGGATTTCTTTGGCCCGGCATACCAGCCAGCCAAGGAACGCGCCAACAGTGGCGTGCTGAGTGACTCCCTGAAGTCCGGTGCGCCTAGTTGGATCAATTTCAGCACATCGGACAACGGCAGCGCACGCGACAGCTTCAAGTTCGCCGCTACCGGTCTTGAGTTCAATGCAGCCCAACACCAGACCTGCGAGGCGCTAATAGATGTGGGTGTCGTTGATGCGGGCGCGACGGTTAGCGTGGTTGAGCTCGACAAAGGAGGCGCAGTTGGCTGGCACCTTAGAGACTTGGCCGAGCCCGCAAAAGCCTGGCTGGTTGAACTCAAACACAAAGATAACGGCTCGTACCAACTTCGCATCCGCGTCTCGACGGGGGCTCAGTATTCCACGTTTCCCCACAGCAAAACCGACATCGAGACGCTTCAACTGCCCGCAGAGCTAAAACTAACGATCAAGCCCAGTGGGCTCAGCGCAGAAGTCGCCGGGAACCAGAGTGAAGCGAAGACCGAGCTCAAAAATGGGGTCACAATCGGGCTGGCGACTACCGATGCCCGCTCCCGGCTTCGAAAGCTTTCCATCGACCTTAGACTTCACCCCGACTGGATCGCAGATGCCAACGCACGCCTTTTGGCCCGTCGTACCCTTGAGCGCTTGCGTGAGTACGCCACGGTAGGTCTGCTTCAGGGCGTTGCCGCACATCCGCACCCCACGATCAAAGACGCACTTAAGGCCTACAGCGATGCAGAACGCGCAGAACGGGAAAACGCTTTCACGCTCAATCCTGCGAGTCGAGCGAAGGCCCTGCTGGCGCTGGCGGAATCACACCCGAAATCTGCAGTCGCCCAACACGAAGCCGGTGTGGCAGCCTTGCAGGCAGGCCTGATCGTGCGCGGGCACCAATTTCTGCTAGCGGCTGATAAGTTACAACAAACCTCTCTCACATGCCTGGCACTGGCGGAAGCCTACCGCCGCATCGGCCAACCGGATGAAGCGGAAGAGGCCCTCAGTCGTGCGCTGACGGACATGCCCGACGGGCTTCAACCAGACTACGCCTTGCTGCGTGGACGACTGCTGGCTGACCGCGGTGATATTGCCGCTGCCAGACAGGTCCTCAGTGAGGCCAGCAGAAAGTACCCGAACAGCGACCATCTGCGCGCCCTCAGCGAATCCGCCGACGCGCTCATGGAAACCCAAGACCTGACTGTGTCAAACATTCCCGGACCACTCGGTTTGCAACTCGCCAGCGATCTCAGTGACGCACAATTGAAACCGGTGATGGCCCGCCTGAAGCCCTACATCGAGCAGATTCGCGTCTGGCTTCCCGACCTGGAAGAGACACTGGAAGGCGTCGTGGCAATCTACGCGAGTCCAATTGAGTATCTGCACGCTGCGCTTCTCGTGGCTGGCGACAATCTGGACAACATAGCGGGCATGTACATGCCGCACGGCATAGGCAACGGCCCCAGTGTGGTTGCCTGCCGTGCCTTTGGCGAAGATGAGCTGCTGCGCACGCTGGTTCATGAATTGTGGCACCTCGCGCTGGCTTCCACCGGGCATTCTCAGGCAATACCCAGATGGCTTGACGAAGGCATGGCGGTCTTCTTGTCGGCCGGGAAGTATGAAAACGAGAGCATGCGCTACTCTGAACTTCCAACCGAGTTTGGCGGAATCCAAAACCCCATCGGGGCGATCACGCCCTCTCGCATCGAGTTCGCTATGGGTGCTCGCCCGCAGGAGTTCTACCTGCCCGGCGAAGTCCACGGCAACTACCTGGCCGCATGGGGTGTCGTCTGGTTTCACGCGACGCGGGCCGGCGGGCTGCAGTTTCTGCGAGACCTGCTTACAGGCGACCCGGAGGCACTGAGACGCGTAAACGCAGACCACGCGCGCCTGCAACAGAGTGTGACGGATGCTCTCAAAGACGGCATAGGCTAAGCTTGCCACACGGCGGACAAACGATAGCGTGTCGCCAATGCGAATCCTGATCACGAACGACGACGGCATGAATGCGCCGGGGCTGGTAGCCCTCGAAAGCGCAGCCCAACGCCTTGGCGCCGAAGTCTACGTTGTCGCACCTGAACGTGAGCAAAGCGCCCAAAGCCACGCGATCACGATCCGGCACCCTGTCTTCGCGCATCGCCTGCCGCTTACCCATGGTGAGGCCATGCGCATCGCTGTCAGCGGCACACCGTGCGACTGCGTGCGACTGGCAATGATCAAGCTGCTGAAACTCAAGCCTGATCTTGTCCTGTCGGGCATCAATCACGGCGGCAACCTGGGCTGGAACGTCTTTCACAGCGGTACAGTTTCAGCAGCAGCGGAAGGACACGGCTTCGGCGTACCGGCCATCGCATTCAGCCTCGCGAACTGGACGAACAACGTTGAGTGGGGCGGTTTGGACGCATTGTGTGCCAAGCTGATAAAACAGCTTCTGGCTGCCAAACATTCACGCCCTGACTGGCTATACAACGTGAACTTACCGCCAGTCCCGGCAGAAGATGTTAGAGGTGTCCGCCTCACGCGACAAAATCCCATGGTCAAGGGCGACAACTTCATCGAGCGAGAAGCGCCCGATGGTCGCAGCTACTACTGGCCTATATGGGACGACGTCCAGGCCGCGCGAGAAGCTCAGACCGACCCCGAGATAGATACAGTCGCCGTTCGAGAGGGTTACATCAGCGTCACGCCCATGCGCTACGAAGTCAGCAACATGGACGAGCCGGGCGTCGAAGCGGCCTTTAAGAACTTCACGGCCTGAACCACCTGCCGCTTACCTCACGATTTCGCCGAAACTACCTGACTGAAAGTCCTCGATCGCTTTAACGATCTCTTCGCTGGTGTTCATGACGAACGGGCCGTAACGAGCGACCGGCTCGTTGATTGGCACACCACCAACCAGTAGCAGGCGCGCAGGGTTTGCTGCATCTGCCTTCGCGCCGAGTTGCACATCGTCGCCTTCGCCGAGGAACGCAACCTGGCCTTCGGTGACCACTTCATCTCCGATCAATGCTTCACCCTCGAACACATAGGCGAACACGTTGTGATCCGGCGGTACGTAAGTCGTTGCGTGAGCGCCCGGCTGTAACGTCCAGTCGTGGTAGATGATGGGCGTGCGCGTATCAATCACGGCCTTTACGCCAAGCGCTTCGCCGGCAATCACCGTGGCCTGTGCCAGCCCGTCTTCGCTTTTCGCCGTGGGAATACCATCCGCGGGTACCTCCTGATAACGCGGTATTGTCATCTTGTCCCGCGCGGGCAGGTTTACCCATAGCTGGAAGCCATGCATGCGCCCACCCTCACGCATGATCTTGTCTGAAGGCAACTCGCTGTGAATCACGCCCGCGCCGGCCGTCATCCATTGCACGTCGCCGGGACGCAGAGTGCCTTTGTGGCCGGCACTGTCTTCATGGGTGAACTCGCCGCTCAATAGGTAGGTAACGGTTTCAAAACCACGGTGCGGGTGGTCCGGCGCGCCGACAGCTTTGCCCGGCGCGTAGTCCATTGGCCCCATCTCGTCCAGCAACAGGAACGGGTCCACCATGTTCAACCCGTTTGTTGGGAACGGCCGCCGCACGATGAAGCCACCGCCTTCTGTCTGGCGATGAGCTGTGATGATCTCCTTGGGTTTGCGTAACACGAGCACCTCCGTTCGTTCGATGCAGAACGGCCTTGCGCTACGGCCTATTCCTGAGGGCCCAAACGCACTCGAGGACAGGCACCGGACGGCACCTGTCCTCGAAGTTAGTCGACCCAACGTTAGTTGCTTGTAGGCGCGACGCTGCAACTGTCGAGCTTGTAATCCTTGTCAATCACGTCGTGGGCAGCCTTCTCATCGAAGGTTTTTCCGGGCTCCATCGTCACGATGGCCTGCCCTGACTTGTGGTCGACTTCGGCCTTGGCCACGCCGTCCATGCCTTCCAGCAACTTGGTAACCGTCGCCTGGCAGTGCTCGCACATCATGCCCGATACGTGCAGCTCATAGACTGCGGGCGCAGGGTTGGTGGTGTCGCTCACAATGGAATCCTTTGACGTCTGGCCAGTGGTTTCCGGCGCAGCGGTTTCGTTAGCAGGCTTGTTCGTCGCTTCGACAGTTTCCGCGGTGGACTGCTCGCAGCCGGCAAAACCGAGCGAAAGCACTGCAACGGCGACCGCCATCATCACGTTGAATTTCATGTCTATTCTCCGGTGTCCATACCCTTAACTCATGGACTACGGCAGATCTTCCCACTTCTTGTCTGTTGTATCCAGCGAGCGGAAGCCGAAGCCGTAATCGTCCTCGACTATCTCTCGAACGACCCGTTTGTCCAGCGTAGTGCCAGGTTTTCCAAGCAGGTACACCACCGCTTCAACAATGTCTGTCTTTGCTTCTGTTATCCCTGACCGGGATTCAAGGGCATCAACGATGCCCGTGGCTCACTGTCCTCAGTCCATGCCGTCCACACCAAGGACGAAAATCACCTGCTTTGCATCCTGCCCACCGACAATGTTGGGATCGTTCTCAGGTTCGGTTTCCGGCTCGGGCTGTGGTTCCGGCTCTTTGTTGACGGCGGCAGAGTTTGCCTTTGGTTCAGGCTCTTTGTTGGATTGCGCGTCGCCGTTGCCTTTCGGCGCAGACTGGCAACCGGCCAGCAGCACAGCGAACATGCAGCCCAGTATCAGCTTTTTCATCGGTTTCTCCCTGCCCCGTCAAATCAAGTAGTTGAAAGAAAACTTGAACTCACCTTCATGCACGAACTGGCGTCCGTAAAACCGCCGGTAAAGCGGAATGTGATATCCGAACTTGATCTCTATCCGGTTCGTGATGTTCATCTGCATTCCCAACTCAAGGTGTGTTTTGATGTATCCCGAGTTGTTGTTCTGGCGGTGGTTTACCTGCCCCTTCTCCTGGATCGCAAAGTCCGACTCGATCAGCAGGATCAGGTCAAAGTCCTGATAGTCAGTCAGTTCAAACACGCGCCACGCAAATGCCGGATGCACGATCAGACTTGAGCCGGCACCGGTACCGGAGCGCCGAGTGCTCGCATCGGCCGCGACGTCGAGCCAGAAATAGTACTGTCGAGTACTGTATGAAGCCGTCCAGCCGAGCTGAAACTTCCAGGACTCGTTGCCGAACTCAATGTCTTCACCCAGAAGCTTGCCGTCTTCGGACTTGTCGGCCGTCGGCAGCCAAACTCGGAACCAAGTACCCGACTGCACAGAGCCGCCGGGGAACGGATCATTGAAGAAGCGCCACTTCACGGACAGCGGAATGTTTTCAAGCCCGAATCGTGCTTCGCGGGTGTCCTTGCTTGTGTGAATGGCCAGCGCAGTGGGAATGGCCACGCGTATCGCCCAGTCACGATGCAGCCCGTAGGTCCAGGCCGCAGTGAAATGATGCACCATCACCTGGTCGTCGCGGGGGTTTGCGGCTGGGCTGTCTTCCTCGTAGAAGCGCCGGAAGATCTCCCACTCGTATTCGGCCTCGATTTCCATCCCCCCCTTCCAGATGGTCCGGGGTGCTTGGCCAAACAACGTGTTATGGGCGAAGAGGCTCGCCGGCAGCACGGCCGGCAGCAGAATCAAGAGTCAGCGAAGCAGAATGCGCATCAGTGTATTCCGTACCCGCACCAACGGGGGGCATGGAAACTACACCGGTATCAGGGTACGGGTTCAAGTGCAAGTCGCGCGTTAGTCGTCGCAGCAGCTGGATGGCGTCACGGCTTGCAGCCCCTGAATTACGTGGCAGTGCCCTGCGTCGATCTCTGGGCAGGTATCGAGAAAAGTCTGCAGAGCGTCACGCATGCTATGGAGTTCGCGTAGCTTCTCGTCGATCTCAGCAACCTTGTGCCGTGCCAGATCCATGGCGTCTTCGCAGCTGTCCGTGGGGTTGGCTTCACGCACGCGCATCAACGTACGGATTTCTTTCAGTGTGAAACCAACCCACTTGGCACGCTGGATGAAACTCAGCCGCTCAACGTCATCGTGCGTATACAGACGGTGGCCGCCCGGCGTGCGCTCAGGCTTTGGAAGCAGCTTCTGCTTCTCATAAAAACGTACCGTCTCAAGGTTTACGCCGGTCTGTCTTGCCAACTCGCCTACAGTCATTGTCATGACGTCTCCTCCATACCCGTACCTTTATACGGATAAGTTGGGGCGAAGGTTCATGCAATTCATGGCAGACTCAGCCCGGAGAAAATCAGTATGCGTACGATCCTGTCCTCAATCTGTGTCTGCCTGCTCTTGTCCTCATGCGGTTCCATGCTCTTGATGAAGCCGTTGAAAGATACGGTAGTCATGATTGATCAAGACACCGCGCGCATTGACCACGCCGAAGAAGCGCTCCGGAACTTCGAGCCGGAACAGGCCATCGCCATCCTCGATCAAGCCCTGGCGGACTTCGATGAAGCCCAGAAGGAAAATTCAGCAGAGGACGACTCCACATCTGAAGACTTCAATCGCCTAACACAGCGAATGACGCTAGCCATCATTCAGGAAGAAACCCGCTTCTTCGCCCTGCTTGCCACAGAGAAGGAAGACGTCGACGCCCTGAGGGCGATTTACGACACCGACAACATAGACACCGCCAAGAAACGCGACGAGTTGTTTGAACGCTTCTTCGGCGACGGAACCACCGGCGAAGTAAGGGCGAACTATCAACTCTTCGCCATCAGCGGGCATGGCGATATGGCCGAGCGCAGCTTCCAACGCATGCTGAAGCTGAATGCAGCCGACCCGCTAAAGGTCTTTCGCCTGCGACTTCTGAAGTCGTCTGTGCTGATGGGTCTTGGAGAATCCGAAGGTCAGCGCGAATACGAACGCGCGGCAGAATTGTTCAGCAAGCTTGTGCCGGCGAAGGTTCAAGAACTGGGCGAGTACCGCACGTACGTCCTGCTGCCGGCCTTGCACTTGGCCCGCGCCGGCGACTACGCAGGCGCGCTGGCCAGCGTCCGGAAACGCCTTGAGGACACACAGCCGCAGAAAGTGAGAGAGCGGCTGGAAGCTTACGAGAACACTTTCGAGGGACTCGCGGAAGCTTGGCCCGCAGAGCTGGCGGCCATAAAGGCCGAGCCCGAAGACCTGCCGAAGGTCGAGATGATCACGGATCAGGGACGCATCGAGATCACACTGTTCGAAGACGACGCGCCGAACACAGTCGCCAGCTTCATCACACTGGTTGAGAGTGGCTTCTACGACGGGCTGAAGTTCCACCGTGTCGTGCCACACTTCGTGGTGCAGGGTGGCGATCCCGACGGCACCGGCGAAGGCGGGCCTGGCTACGCAATCAAGCTGGAAGCCAACCGCCATCACTTCCGTGGATCACTCAGCATGGCCCGCAGTGAAGACCCCGACAGCGCAGGCTCACAGTTCTTTTTCTGCCTGTCAGCAGCGACGACCCATCACCTGAACGACAGCTACGCCGTGTTCGGGCGAGTGTCAGCAGGACTCGACGTGATGGACAAGCTACGCCTCGGCGGAGCAATCAAGACCGCCAAAGTCCTCAGCAAACGCAGCCACAGATACACCATCGAGAAACTCCCCGAGCGGGAATAGCCAGCACTTAACTCCGGGTAGACCGAACATTGAGTGGAGCTACGATGGCGCGACGTAATATCTCAAGTACGCGACAAAAGGAGGCCACTCATGTTGAAATCCACAACCTGCCTATTGCTGGTTGCCGCTGCGCTCATCGTCTCAAGTGCCAATGGCATCGCGGATACGCCGGTACCCGTACCCGTGCAGCCGCGCGACACTCTTACCGGTATTACACGTGAGGATCTCGAACCGTGCTACAGCGAGATGATGAAGGGTAACTACTTCGCAGCGCTCGAACTCGCCAACAAATTGGTTAAGAAGTTTCCCGACGACTCCAATGCCCTGAATCAGCGCGCCCGTGTCTACGCGATGATGGGGGACTATCTAAACGCCATTGCCGACGAAGATCGTGCCATAGAGCTGCAGCCAAAGTTCCATCTCTGGCACCAAATGCGCGGCTACTTCTACTTGAACCATGGCGACTTTGACTTGGCCTTCGAGAATTTCGCCAAGGCTGTTGAACTCAATCCGAAGGACACGCTAAGCATGATCCAGCAGGGAGAGTGTCGTCGCTGGCAGGGGCGCGACACCGACGCACTAAAGTTTTTCGAGAAAGTCGTGAAGGTCCAGCCCAAGTCGTTCCAGGCACGGGTGTTGGAAAGTTCCGCGTACTACCACCTTGGCGATTACAAGAAGGCCAGGCAACTCGGGCAGAAAATGTTACTCGACTTCGGCAGTTGCGCAGACGCAAACTTCTTCGTCGCAACCTACCAGCGTGACAAAGGCGACCACGCTAAGGCAATCGAGTCGTACGATGAAGAATTGAAAATCTGCGAAGACAACGTCGATGCACTGATAGGGCGAGCAGATTGTCGAGCTAGAAGCGGAGACAAGGAAGGTGCCAGGGCGGATCTCGCCAAAGCATTGGATTTCACATCACTCACGCTGACATCAAAGCAATGGCGGGGCTGGTCGCCATTTCGTCTAGCGCGGATCTTCTGCGTGCGGTCTACAACCTACGGCGATGGGGACAGCGAAGAGTGGAAAGCCCTTGATGACGTTACTACTAGCTTTCAACTACTGACAAAGGCTATCAACTGTGGCTTTAGAGGCTTCAACTTGCTCCGTCACGACCATGACTTTGACGCTATTCGCGAGGACAGTCGTTGGGACGGCGTGATGGCACTCGTAAAGGAAATCGAGAAGAGTGAGCAGTAGGCGGTTGCTACCCAAAAGGTCTTGGCTCTGCCGAAGTTTGAATGAAACTCTCCACTCCTGAATGCCGAGCGTCAGTCACGCCGACTTAGCACAAACCACAAACTGCACGCTCTAGTAGCTAAGAAAAAACAAAAGGCGGCTTCCAAAGGAAGCCGCCTTTTGTGGTGGTCAGGGCCGGACTTGAACCGGCGACCCGCGCATTTTCAATGCGCTGCTCTACCAACTGAGCTACCTGACCGTTGCAGCGGGGCGCGAGCGTACCAAGGGGTCCATCCCCGTCAAGCAGAGGAACGCTCGCCGGTTGCAGCCGGGACTGTCCCCCACGCCTCCGTTTGTTAAATACGGAACCAAGGAGCCCGCCATGGAATTCAACAACATCGTTATCACCAACGCCAAGCGCACGCCGATCGGCAAGTTCAGCGGCGGGTTTGCGAGCCTCAGCGCCGTCGAAATGGGTGTGCACGCCGTCAAAGCCGTACTGGAAGAATCCGGTATCGACCCGGCCCTGATCGACGAAGTCTACATGGGCCATGCCCGCCAAGCCGGCTGCGGTCCCAACCCGGCCCGGCAGGTAACGATCAACGCCGGCATCCCCGAGACCGCAATAGCCACTACCGTAAATCAGGCTTGCGCCAGCGGGTTGAAGGCCATCGTGCTCGGCGCGCAGCAGATCCAGCTTGGGCAGGCCGAAGTCGTCATGGCGGGCGGCATGGAAAGCATGTCGAACGTTCCGCACATGCTTGATCGCATGCGCGACGGCTACCGCCTCGGGCATGGGCAGATCGTTGATCTGATGTACCGCGACGGCTTCCACTGCCCGCTTGCAGACCAGCTAATGGGGCGCACGGCCGAAACCCTGCGCGAGCAGTACAACCTGACGCGCGATGAGCAGGATGAGTTCGCGGCGCTAAGCCACAACAAGGCCGAATCCGCGATCAAGCTCGGTGCGTTCAAGGCCGAAATCAGCCCAATCACGATCAAGCACCGCAAGGGTGACGTCACGATTGAAAACGACGAACCCGTGCGCGAGGGCCAGAACACAAAGGCGCTCGCGAAGTTGCAGCCAGTGTTCATGGACGGCGGCAGCGTCACGGCCGGCAATGCCAGCGGCATCACCGACGGCGCCAGCGCCCTGCTGCTGATGACCGCCGACAAGGCCAAAGAGTTGGGCCTAGAAGTACTCGCGCGTCTTGAAGGCTTCGCGTTCGCGGGCGTTGACCCGAAGGTCATGGGCATAGGCCCCGTGCCGGCCACGCAGAAGCTGAACAAGGCACTCGGGCTGAAGATCGAAGACTACGATCTGGTTGAGCTGAACGAAGCCTTCGCCGCCCAGGCAATCGCCTGCGACCGCGAGCTGAAGATCCCAAGCGACCGCCTGAACGTAAACGGCGGAGCCATCGCACTAGGCCACCCAATCGGCAACACCGGCGCCAGAATCGTAACCACACTAGCCCACGCCGTGAAACAAAGAGGCGTCAACCGAGGGCTCGCAACCCTATGCGTAAGCGGCGGCCTGGGTGCGGCTTTGAGCATCGTGCGGAAGTAGGGCAGTTTCCTTAGCGTTCCGGACGGCGGTCTCCGACATCCTGAAACGTTCTGGCGTCCTCCAGCAATAGTTTCAGGTTGTCGACCAAAACGACCTGATGCCAGACAGTTGCAACGTTGATTTCTTCCGGCCCAAACGAATTCCCGTCAAGCAGTCGCACGGCAACATAAACCCTCTTTCCGTTCTCTGCGGCTGCAACGGCTTCATCGAATTGCAATTGACTACCCGCCGCGTTCTCGCAGAAACACGAGTAAGTAAGACGCCCTTCCGATTCGTCACAAGCCTGCCTCAGGCGGGCCACCGCCTTTCGCTCAGAGTGCAGTTCACTGGCGGAAATGAATGAGTCCTGAAACTCGCCGCCGTCGTACGCTGCTCCGTCTTTGGCCATGGCTAGCACCGTGAAACCGAATGCGGCTACCACCGCACACACCACGGCAAGCACAGTGAGACAGATCGAAAAGATGCGCATCGCAACAGTCTACCACATCAATGTCTGCCAAGAGGCCACACACCGCCTTCCTTCCTACCCTCTGGCCTCTAGCCCCTGACCACTTTCTAATGAGCACATGGCTGTTCGCTTAAGTCGTGAGGCGGGGCGCTTTTGTGTTCTGCTTGAGAAGTCTTCGTGGCTTGATCCGGCGCTGGTCGCGCCGGAGCTTGCTCGTGTTTTGAAACTTACTCGCTCGGACACTGTGCGCGCCTGCCGCCTTCAGCGTGGCATCCTGTTTGAAGGCGCTACCGCCGAGCAGGCCGACGCCGCTGTTCGTGCGCTTGGCGACTTTGACGTGGCGGCACTTTCCGTTCCCGACGACGAGATGCCGCTGCTGCCGAAACCAGTACATGTTTCGCTGTCTCAGATCCTGCGGGAAGGCTTCGCGACGCCGTCAATCAATGGCGCCGGACTGCCCAAGCTCTGGAAATGGGAAGACCTGGCCATGCTGGCCGGCGGCATCCTTATGGACCCGGCCGCTCAGGCCGCCGGTCTGTTTGATCGCATCGACGAAGGCGGCTTCAGCGATGCGAGTGACCGCCAGTCCATGGCCGCCAAGCAGCTTGAGAAAGCCCGCAGCCGTGTGTTCCCGCTGGCTGACGAAATCGCGCGCGGCGGCAAGGAAGTCGGCGAAGCTCTTGAGGCCGCACTGAGTGGCAAAGCCCCGATTCTTGAGACAAGCGTTGACGGTTTTGGCAAAGTCGGCACGGTGCTCGACCTGATTTTCACCAAGCCATTTGAGCGCCTGCGCGTGACCGCCAAGGGGCGCATGACCGGGCTTGAACATACGGCCAGCGCGGCCCGAAACCTGCATATGGCCGTCAAAGAGATTTCGCCGCTGGCAACCCAAGCGACCCAGCCGGGCTCGACACTTGCGCTCGCCCACGGTGCTGATTCGGGCGATTACCTGTTTGAAGACACGCCACAGTTCGACAGTTATTGCCGCTGGGTGTATTTCTGGCGCTTGCGCGGAAGCCCCGAGCCCATTGCCAAGCAAAAGGTCGAAACGCCGCCAGAAAAAGCCGATGACGAATAGACTGCTTTTCACAAACCCTTACGCGGCAAAGTCGTACAACGAGTGTCCGGACCACGATTGGAACACCGCATGACCAAGACCCTGCAACTGTTCAGCCTGCTCGCACTTTTGCTATTGGCGAGTTGCGCCAGCGTTGAAGAACCCGCTGACAACATGGTGCCGCCTGACGCAAAGCGCCAGGGCGAGCTCACGCGCCTGTTTGACCGCATGGGTGCAGAGTCTGAATCTGTGGGTGTGGCCGCTGCCTCTGAGGCGGCATCCGGCGACGACCGCGACCTGCGCTTCATGGCCAGCCTGTGGGGCACGCGCCCGAAGTCAGCCGTCAGTGCGAAACGTTTCGGCGAAGCGTTGTCAAAAAACGGCGAGCACGAGTTCGCCTTCGACTGGTTTGAGCGCGCGTTCATGCACCTGCCCGCCGACGACGAGATGCTGCCGTACCTGCGCTACGACATGGCGAACGAATACTACATGCTCGGACGCTACGACGACGCGGTGAATCTGCTTGCCAACCGGTTGGGTACGACTCCTCTGCCCACTGATCTCAAGCCGAAGTACGACGCACTGATGAAGAAGGCCTCGGCCGGCTAGCCCTTACAGCTTCCGAACGCGTTCCGGGATGTCGGGTACGTGTTCCAGCACCTTCGAGATCACTTCGTCGGGTTTGATGCCTTCGGCCTCGCCCTCGAAGTTCAGGATCAGACGGTGCCTCAGCGCGGGGAACGCACATTCGCGGATATCGTCGGCACTCACGTTGTAGCGCCCACGCGCCAGCGCCACCATCTTGGCACCCTTGATGATCGCCTGCCCGCCACGGGGGCTTGAACCGACACGAACGAACTGCTTTACGATCGGCGCGGCTTCGGGGCTTTCCGGGTGGGTCGCAAGCACGACACGGGCGACGTACTCGTTCAGGTGCTGGGCAATGGGCACCTGCTCAGCCAGGGCACGCAGCTCAAGAATGCGCTTGCCATCGACGACCTTGCCCGCCAGTACTTTGTCTTTGCCGGTGGTTCCTTCAAAAATCTTTGCCAACTCGGCAACGCTGGGGCTTTTGACGTCGAGCTTGAACATGAAGCGGTCAAGCTGGGCTTCCGGCAGCGGGTAGGTGCCTTCCATTTCGATGGGGTTCTGGGTCGCCAGCACGAAGAACGGCGGCTCAAACCGGAACGTCTGCCCGGCAAAGGTCACGCTACTTTCCTGCATGGCTTCCAGCAGCGCTGACTGGGTCTTCGGCGTGGCACGGTTGATTTCGTCGGCCAGAATGATGTTGCCGAAAATCGGCCCCTTCTGGAACTCAAACCGGCGGCGCCCCTCTTCTTCTACGACGATGTTCGTGCCGGTGATGTCGGCCGGCATCAGGTCCGGCGTGAACTGGATGCGGCTGAAACTGACGTCAACGGCGTCGGCCAGCGTGCGCACCAACATGGTCTTGCCGAGCCCAGGGACGCCTTCAAGCAGAATGTGACCGCCGACAACGAAGCCTATCAGGGTTTTATCTACGATTTCGGCATGGCCGACGATGACCTTGGCGATCTCGGCCTTTAGCTTTGCCACGGTTTCGGCGAATTCTCTGGCTTGTTGCTCAATGTCCATTCTGGTCTCCGGGCGCGTTTTGTTGCCTTGGCGGAATCATACCGGGGGGGCATCGGCTTGTGGACCTCCCCAAA
This sequence comes from Planctomycetota bacterium, assembly GCA_020425695.1. Lineage (GTDB taxonomy): Bacteria > Planctomycetota > UBA8742 > UBA2392 > UBA2392 > JACKID01. The sequence goes on along the minus strand of JAGQRE010000013.1, from coordinate 28,268 downwards.
GGTTATTTCGTGCTTAGCGCAGTCTTAACATTCTCTTGATTTAGTATGGTTATCTAATTCACCAAGGAATCTTTATGCCGCAGCAAGCACATCATCTGGCTCGTGAGCTTGAAGGACTCAAGCGCAATCTTCTGCACGTGGGCAAACTCGCGCTCGAAGAACTGGGCAAAGCCCTTGAGGCCTACCGCAAGCGCGACATTGAACTCGCCCGTCAGGTCTCAATCGAAGACAAAATCCTGGACGCCAAGGAAGTCCGCGTCGAGGAAGAGTGCCTGCGCATCATCGCGTTGCACCAGCCTGTCGCGCAAGACCTTCGTTACGTCGCGTCAGCGCTGAAAATCAACCAGCTTGTCGAGAACACGGGCGACACTGCGGTACGTATCGCAGACCGTGCCGTGTTTCTCGCATCGCGCCCGCCGCTTCCAGTTGATGTTGACGTGGCGGGGACGGGCGCCCACGTAGTCGAGATGTTTGACCGCGCACTGCAGGCGTTTGTGCAACTAGACGAGCTTGGCGCCCACGAAGTGATGGACATGGACAACCTTGTCGACAACGCCTACCGCAACGCAACCAGCAAGATGATCGCGGTGATGGAACAGCACTCAGACCAGGTCGAGGCTGCGCTGAACACCATGCACCTGATGCGCCATCTTGAACGCGCAGCTGACCGTGCGACCGACATTGCTGAACAGGTCCTGTATATTCTTTCGGGTGATATCTCGAGGCACGCAGAGTAATGGCGAACACCATGGCCACAGCCACCAACGCACAGCGGATACTGATCATTGAGGACGAGCCGGATATCGCGGAAGTCCTGAAGTACAATCTGGAGAAGAATCACTACCAGGTAGCCACAGCCGGCACGGGCGAAGACGGACTGGCCGTCGCCCGCGACACTCTGCCTGATCTCGTGCTTCTTGACCTGATGCTGCCCGGCATTGACGGTCTTGAGGTATGCCGCAAGCTGCGCGAAGACCCCCGTACACGCGACTTGCTGGTCATCATGCTGACCGCCAAAGGCACTGAGGCCGACGTCGTGGTCGGGCTGACGCTCGGCGCAGACGACTACATCGTCAAGCCCTTCAGCACTTCCGAGCTGATGGCGCGAATCAAGGCCGTGCTGCGTCGGGTAGAACCACGTGACGGCGAAGTCGACGACGAGGCGATCAAGGTAGGTCCGCTGGCCATTGACCTGCGCAAGCATGAAGTGCGAGTTGAAGGTAAACCTGTCGAGCTGACACTCAGTGAGTTCAAACTTCTCAGCTTCTTGATAAAGAAGAAGGGCCGAGTCTTCACCCGCGACCAGTTGCTGGATGCTGTGGTAGGACCGGACGTGTTCGTCACCGCACGAAACATTGACGTGCACGTGGCAGCCCTTCGCAAGAAGATGGGCAAGTACGGCGGCTGGATTGTGACGGTTCGAGGGGTCGGCTATCGCTTTGAAGAAGTCTAGCGTTTGGAGAAGCAAGTTGTTCTGGCGGCTCGTCGCCATGAACACCGCTGCCGTTATAGCCTTTCTTGTCGTCACGAGCCTCTACCTCGAGTTCGAGTTCAAGGGACTGCTGGTAACCGAGGCCACACGCGACCTCGAAACCCGTGCCAACCTCGTAAGCGACAATCTCGCGTTGTCGCCTGACAGCGAAGTCCAGGAAGCCGTCGCCGGTGCTGCACGGGCCTCAGGCACCCGCGTCACGTTGATAAACCGCTCCGGAACCGTACGCGCAGACAGCGAAGCCATCGCCGACGAGATGGATGACCACAGCACCCGCCCGGAGGTAATCAAGGCGCTGGAAACAGGCGTAGGTACGTCGGAGCGCTACAGCAACACCCGCCATCTCGATTTCATCTACGTTGCAGTAACCGACCCGCAGAACCCGCAAGCCGACATTGTTCGTGTGGCGCTGCCGATGCGCCAAATGACAACGCGGCTTGAAGTCGTGCGTAGCACGATCTTCATCACTGTAGGCGTTCTGTTTATCGCAGGGTTGGCCCTCAGTTTCGTGCTGGCGCAGTACATCGTGCGCCCCATCGAGATCGTTCGCTCGGCCGCGCAGGAACTCGCGAAAGGCAATCTCGAGGTGAAGGTCGAGATGAACCGCCGTGACGAGTTCGGCCAACTCGTTGACGCCTTCAACAGCATGGGGCGCGAAATGCAGAACCGTGTTGGTCAGCTTGAAGACAACCGGCGCGAGATGTCCACGATCATGGACAACATGGCCGAGGGACTGCTGCTGGTGGATTCGGGTGGAGGTGTGATTCTCGCGAACCGGGCAGCGGAAGCCCTCTTGATAACGGGTGACAAGTCCCTGATTGGCCGTCCGTTGTGGGAAACGGTGCGCCTTCCCGAGGTGGACGAGCTTCTCTCCAGCCTTCCGAACCTTGATGAGCCGCGCCGCATTTGGGTTGAGGATCGCACACAGGGAACGCAGCGCCGCGTACTTGGCTTTGTGGCAACACCGTTGTTCGAAACGGCTAAAGGTGAGAAGCACGCGGTGCTGCTGATCAGTGACGCTACCGAAGACCAGAAGCTACTGGAGATGCGCCAGGACTTCGTCGCCAACGTAAGCCACGAGTTGAAGACGCCGCTTACCAGCATCAGCGCATACGTTGAAACACTGCTTGACGGCGCGGCCGATGACGAAAGTGTACGGGTTCCGTTCCTGAAGAAGATTCAGACTAACTCGACACGACTGTCGAAGCTGGTGTCGGACATCCTGAACCTGTCCCGACTGGAAAGTGGTACCGGTGACGAGTCACGCCAACTGCTGGACCTGAACGAACTCGCGACTTCCTGCGCCGACAGGCACCGTGAGACCGCAACCAACAAAGACGTAGCCCTGACGGTTCACAAGTCAGGACAGCCGGTCATCGCCTTGGTCAACGAAGAAGACATGACGGAGGCCGTGGACAACCTGATCGTCAACGCGATCAGCTACACACCGAGCGGCGGGACAGTTGACGTCCGAATCAGGCGCACCGACCTTGGGCTGTTGCTTGAAGTCGAAGACACCGGTTGCGGTATCCCCGAAGAGGCCCTGTCGCGGGTGTTTGAACGGTTCTACCGCGTTGACAAGGCGCGATCCCGGGCACTGGGTGGAACAGGCCTGGGGCTCGCCATCGTCAAGCACGTTGCCATCAAACATGGCGGCAAGGTCGACGCTGAAAGCGAAGTAGGCAAAGGCAGCAAGTTCCGTATCAGCCTGCCGGCGCCGCAACCCCAGGCCCAGCGCGGCTAACCAGCCAATCTTTACGCGTCAAGTATCCCCAGAATGCTTTCCCCGTAGCGCTCCGCGCGGCTGGTGCCGACACGCGGAATACGCGCCAGCTCAACCGGGTTTTTAGGCGGCTCGAAGATCAGGTCCTTCAGGACGGCTGTTGGCAGCACAGCCTGGATGCCGACGCCTCTGGCCTCGGCTTCTTTTTCGCGCCATCGTTTCAACTCGCCCAGTCTGTCCCGTTGTTGTTGGTCCATGCGGGGCGGTAGCGGGCCGGTCGGGCGGCGTTTCGGCGGGCGAACGCCGACGGGCTGACTCAAACCCTGCTCGATCAGCCCAAGCAACCGGCTGCCATGGTCCTGCACCATCCACTCCCCCACGCCCCGGATTTGAGCCAGCGCATCCAGGTCACGCGGCAGGCGACGGGCCATGTCGAGCAGCGTGTAGTCCCCCGTCACACGAAACGGCGCACGATCAAGCTTCGAAGCCAACTCGTCGCGCCACGCATACAGCACCTTCAACACTCCACGCTGTTTGTCTGACAGGTCGCCATGGCCTTTGATCTTGCGAAAACGCTCAGGGTCAAACTCTCGCGGTCGCGGCTCGGCCTCGGCGACGGCGCGGCATTCGATCTCGTACTCATCCATCAACTCTAACTTCGCCAACTCATCCATCATCAGATCGTGCATCTTGAACAGATGCTTCGTGTCGTTAATGAGGTAATGCACATGCTCGGGCTCAATGGGGCGACGGCTCCAGTCATGGCGCTGGAGCTCCTTCTCAAGCGGTATGCCCAGGTAGCTTTGCACAATGGCTGCAAGCCCTGTGTGCTGCAGCCCAAGCAGCATTGCGACAACGGCCGTGTCGTGCACAAGCTCAAACTCAAATGCGTAATCACGCTTAAGAGCCAAAACGTCGTTCTGCCCGGAGTGCATCAGCACGGGCACGCCTTCGCGGTTTACAAGGCGTTGCATGTCGCGAGCAGCCTCACCCAGCGCAATTGTGTCGATGATAAAGTCGGCTTCTTCGCTGCTGAGGGTGACGATGCAGACACGATCTCGGTAGTTGTAGAAGCCGTCTGATTCAATATCGAGCGCAACACGCGGCGCGTTCATCAACTCGTCAATGACTTCGGAGAAGCGCTCAGGCTCCGCCACGATTTCAGTTTCCGGCAATTTGATACCTCCGCGCAGAGTTCGGCAGGGGCTGCGCCCAACCGAAACCCGATTAACAGGAAGCCGAGCTTCCCTACTGCGCGGGCGGAGCGGAGGTTCGAGGTCAGAAACTTGGTCTAAGCGCCTGACCTCGAACCTTCAGTTCTCGCCTACGCCTTCCAGTCACCGCTCTTGCCGCCGGTTTTCTCCAGCAGCTTCACGGCGGTGATTTCCATGCCTTTCTCCACGGCCTTGGCCATGTCGTAGATCGTCAATGCACCTACCGTCGCGCCGTGCAGAGCTTCCATTTCTACGCCCGTGCGCCCGGTGCACTTAACCGTAACACGCACGGCAATGCCCGGGCGACTGTCGGCATCTGGCGCGACGTCGGTGTCAAACTCAACCTTCACGCCGTCGATCATCAGCGGATGGCACATCGGGATTGCTTCGTGCGTACGTTTGGCAGCCATGATGCTGGCGATGCGCGCCGTGCCCAGCACGTCGCCCTTGGGCACATTCCCGGCCACAACGGCAGCATGGGTGGCTGCACTCATACGAATGACGGCTTCGGCGGTGGCTTTGCGTTGCGTGACAGACTTGTCGCCCACATCAACCATCCGCGCCTCACCAGATTCGTTGAGGTGCGTCAGGGCATTGGGCCCTGAGCCATCGATTTCGCTTGAATGCTTCGGGTCAGGCAATTGAGACCCCGGTACGACCTAGTGAGCGTTGTTACATTAGCTCAATCGACAAACGTTTGCACGGGGTCAGGACAAGCCAGCACCCACGGGCCAGCCTATCGACCGATCATGGCGACGGTTTCTCTTACGGCCTTCTCTATACCCTCGGCTACGTGGGCGACTGAGGGGCCGAGCATGTAGGCCGGTGTGCTGACGATCTTGCGTTCCGTATCGACGACGAAATCACGGACGGCGCAGGTTTCGTGCTTTGCGCCGCAGTTTTCGATGGCCTCGGCCGTGCCTTCATCGTTGCCGATGGTCAGCGTCGGGTGCTCGTCGCCCAGCACTTTGGCAACCACGCCCGGTGCGATGCAGATAGCGCAAATTGGTTTCCCTGCTTTGTGAACTTCACGCACGAGGCGGGCGACATCTTCGTTCACGGTCGCTTCTGCACCTTTGCTTGCGAAGTCGCTCAGGTTCAGCGCGGCACCGAAACCGCCGGGCATGACCAGCGCATCCAGGTCGCCCGCGTTCACGTCTTTGATGTCCTTAATCTCGCCACGGGCGATGCGCGCCGACTCGACCAGCACGTTGCGCTTCTCGGCAACGGTCTCGCCGGTCAGGTGATTGATCACGACCGACTGTTCAATGTTCGGCGCGCAGCAGATGACATCGACACCGATCCGATCAAGCGCCAGTAGCGTGCAGACACTCTCATGAATTTCGGCACCGTCCTTGAAACCGCAACCCGACAGGATCACTCCAACTTTGTGTGGCATGGTCAATCGCTCCTGGAATTGTTCGACATATCCACGTTAGCCCCATTGCGGGTAGCTGAGAAACCCGTTCATGAACTCCTCAAAACCACTCGCGAGCTTCACAACGCTTGCGGGGCTGTCCTCGTGGGCATAGTAGTAGACAGAATACTCTCCGTCCCGCAGGCCTTGCTTCACATCGAACAGGACCTGGTCGCCGTCGGCCAGCATGAACATTTCTGCGAAACAGAGCATGCCCTCACTCGGAGGGGGCCACGGGTCTCCACTAGCAGCAATCCGCTGACGTTGCTGTATCGTCAAGTTCTCAAAAGCACTAAACTCATGGAAGAATGGATGCTGAGAGCCGAACTGAACCGCGCCACCAGCTAGACTAAACCCACCCGAGATAGACAGAAAGCGTTTGTACGAGTCTGGCAGCGAGATACCCAGTTCACGTTCGGACTCCGCAAGTTCGTCAGAGGTGCGCCCCGACTTAATATCTTCTACAGGCTGCCAGTCCGCTCCGCCGATAGCGGAAAGACCGGGGAATGATGCAATCAAGCGTTCCAGCGTCCCCGCGTCCTGTGGCATTTCGTCGCTCCGCTCCTAAGTAAAAAAGCAAAGGTACAAAGGCCAAAAACGGCAAAACAAAATGGCCGAGCCCTAATGGTAGCTCGGCCTTTTGCCTTCTTACTTTTGCCTTGGCGGCATAAGCCGCTATACGTCGTCTCGGTGCGTAATCGTCAGGACTTCATCGATGGTTGTTGTCCCGAGAAGCACCTTGCGTACGCCGTCGTCCTGCAACGAAGTCATGCCGTTCTGTCGCGCCTCTGTGCGGATCTTCAGGCTGCTGGCCTGCTGGAAAGTCAGCTCGCGCACGACGCTGTTCATCTCCAGCAGCTCATACACACCCATGCGTCCACGGAAGCCCTGGTTTTTGCATTCCTTACAGCCGACGGCCTGGTACAGCGTCTTGCCGGCAATCGCCTCGGGCTTGAGCGCAACGGTCTTGAGTTCCGCTGCGTCCGGTACGTACGGCTTCTTGCAGTGTTTGCAAAGCACGCGCACCAGACGCTGCGCAAGAATCGCCTGAACGGCCGACGCCACAAGGAAGGGCTTCACACCCATGTCCATCAGACGGGTGAGCGCACCCGGCGCGTCGTTCGTGTGCAGCGTGCTGAACACCAAGTGACCCGTCAAAGCGGCCTGAATGGCGATTTCGGCTGTTTCGTGGTCTCGAATTTCACCCACCAGAATGATGTTCGGCGCTTGACGCAGCATGGCACGCAGGATTCGTGCAAACGTCAGTTTGATGCCGTGATTCACCTGGCTTTGGTTGATACCTGTCAGGTTGTACTCGACGGGGTCTTCGGCCGTGATGATCTTGACGTCCGGCTGGTTCAAGGCCGTCAACGCCGCATACAGGGTGGTTGTTTTGCCTGAACCGGTCGGCCCGGTCACAAGGAAGATACCGTTGGGCTTCTTCAGGATTTTCTGGAAGCGGTCAAAGTCGGTCGGGTGCATGCCCAGCACTTCAAGCCCGACCAGGTTCTTCTGCTTGTCCAGAATACGCATAACGACCGATTCGCCCCAACTGCACGGCAGTGCGCTTACACGCAAGTCGATGTCGCGCCCTTCAACGCGGGTCTTGATGCGCCCGTCCTGCGGGATGCGCTTCTCTTCGATCTTCATCTTGCTGAGGATCTTGATGCGCTGGATCAGCGGCCCTTGCAGGCGCTTCGGCGGCGCCTCCATCTCTTCACACTCACCGTCTACGCGGTAGCGAATGCGCAGCTTCTCTTCCATCGGCTCAACGTGGATGTCCGACGCGCGCTGCTTGATGGCGTCCGTAATCAGCAACTGCACAAGCTGCGCGACGTAGCCTTCTTCATCGTCCGTCGCGAGCTCTTCCGCGCCGATGTCCTTGTAGGCCATGTCAATGTCGGCGTCGCCATGGATCATTTCGTCCATGCCGCCGATACCGTAATACTTCTTCATGGCGGCTTTGACGTGTGACTCCGGCGCGATCACCCAGTCGACTTCGTTGCCTAGAATGAAGCGCAGGTTGTCCAGCGCGTAGAATTCCAGCACGCGGTGTGTGGCGACGGTGACGTTCCGTCCCTTCTTCATGACAGGGACAATCTCGTGTTCTTCGACCACGTCCTTGGTGACCATGCTGGTCAACTCGATGGGCAGGTCGTACTTATTGAGGTTGACGAACTTCACGCCCTGCTGCTTAGCCAGGGCACGCGCAAGCTTTTCGTCGTCGAGGTAGCTGAGCTCAATCAGAGCCTCACCCAGCATCATCATATTCTCTTTGCTGTGCTTGAGCCCTTCCTTGACCTGGTCAACCGAACAGAACTTCAGCCCGACCAGGATCTTACCCAGAGGCATTTTCTTGGACTCTGTCAGCATGCAGTGTTCCTCAAGCGACGCGAACGAGGTGGCGGACTCGCGCCCGACAGTCTACGGATTGGGGGTTCTGCTGGTAGTCTACGCCCCGCTACTGTACCCGCAAAGCCCTAGGTGTCAACGTTTCCGGCATTGGCACCTTTGACAGAAATCAACGAATCCAGCAGCGCGATTGTTCCGGCGAGCCCGACAGCGACAAAAGCTACGCCGATCACCAAGTGCGAATCCAGCCCTGCGCGGGCACCGAGGTCAAAATCCGTCGTTGCAGCGAGAGGCATCCAGAGCAATGACGCGGTAGCCAGCGACGTGACGACGCGTCGTAGCGTCTCACTCATGCGACGCTCGGAGCCACGCCCCTGCGCACGTTTCACTGTGTCCATGCCGTTCGCCATCAAAGCAAAGACAACGACGGCCACAGTCACTCCGATTGCATAGGGTTCAAAGGCCGCCACACCCAACGCCGGCAAAGATTCCGCCGCACCCCGGAACGTTCGCTCAACGGGCAGGTCGAAGCGGATACGCGACTGAACCAGCCCGATGAGTTCAGAGACAACCGCAGCGATTACCCCGGGCCCTGCCAGCCAGGCGTTCTCCATCAGTGCCGCCAGCAGCAGAGCGATCAAGCTCAGCGCAGCGAAGGTCAAACGAAAGTGAAGGAGTCGTGTGGACATCGACAGCAGATTGAACCAGCCGGAGGTCGCGGTCAACGGGAAGCAATTGTCGCAAGAGGTGTTAAGCTTGAACTATGCCCGCCAACAAGCCGATCATTATTGCCGCACCCAGTGCAAACTGCGGAAAGACCGAGCTGGCCTGCCGTTTGATTACCGGGCTGAAGGGCGCACAGGCTCTCAAAATCACGCGCTTTCACCGCGAATCGCACTGCCCTGTTCATGGAGTCAACGAACAGGGCGACGACAACTGTGACGGTTGTGCACCCGCGCCAGCGGGGTTTGAACTGGTGACGGACGAGGCAACCTTGCACACGCCCGGCAAAGACTCTGACCGAATGCTGAAGGCCGGGGCCAACCCGGTCCTGTGGCTCCGAGCCGCGCCCCACGTGTTCGAATTTGCGCTCAAGACGGCCTTGAAGCGGTTTGATGCGAACCGGCCATTGATTCTGGAGGGCAATTCGGCTGCGACGGTGAACGACTTTGGCGGCACTGTTGTTCTTTTGTGGCCTCAGAAAACTCGAGGCGTGAAGGCAAGTGTCTTGCCCGCGCTTAAACGTGTGGACTACCTCGTACTAGTTGAAGATTCGGAAGGTGAACCCCGCCGCTGGCCGAGAACACTGAAAAGTGCAATGGCACGCCAGGGACTTGAAACAAAAGATCTGCCGCAGCCGTTCTGGCTGCAGGTTGATTGGTGGAAATCACCGAAAGCCCAGTCAGAAGAAGCACTTGTAGAAGCACTTACGGGTGCAACGCCGCGCTGAGAATGTACGAATTTTGAAGCAATTCCAATCGCACGATTTGCACATAGTGTTGGCAGGTGGTAAATATATGGATTGCGCTTGCCTTCGTGGCGAAGAATAGCACTCTCTTGAGCAATTGGTTTACGGAATGTGAGTCTCGTCAAAATCTTGCATTCCGTTGGTCCTGAGACAGAACTACCATGATTCAAACAACTCGCCGGGAATTGGACGTACCCATCGACACTCGGTCGCTGGCACCGCTGCGAGAATTTGTGCGCGAAGTCCTTTCAGAAGGCAAGCTGGCCGAGAAGGTTGCTCGCCAGGTTGTCATCGCCATCGACGAAGCCTGCAGCAGCATCATCCTGAATGCGAAAGAACAAGGCGCCACGGGCAACTTGCGCCTGCTGATCGATATCGACCCCACACGGGTCAAGTGCCACATTGCGGATACAGCCAACGACTACGATGTCGGCGAAATCACCCGCGAGGAGCTGCTCAAGGAATTCACCCGCGCCAAGAAGACAGAACTCGGTACCTTCCTCATTCGGCGAGTAGTCGACGAGTTCACCTACATCTTCCGTAAGGGATTCCAGAGCGAAATCGAGATGATCAAGTTCCTGTACGAAGAACAGGAACCGGGCGCTAACTAAGTCAGACTTTGACGATTCATGATCGATGGTCGCCCCTTGGCGGCCATCGTTGCATTTCAGCCCATTGACCACACCCCCTGATCCATCGACGATTGCAACATGGTCAAGGCGTTGTTCATCAAAGTAGTCGCCATCATGGGCATGCTGGCCTCGCTGCGTTTCGGGGCGGGGGCTGACGGCTGGATTGGCGCCGCAGTAATTCTGCTGCTCACGCTTGGCTGGATCTCATGGGGTGTGTTCAACGTGAACTCCAGCCTGTGGGCCGACACCGTCTGGCGCGCGCCTGAGCCGATCAAGGCCGTCGCGTTGACCTTCGACGATGGCCCGGACCCACGATTCACGCCCGAAGTCCTCAAGGTTCTTGCCGACAAAGGTGTGAAGGCCGCGTTCTTCGCGGTTGGGCACCGCGTTATCGAGAACCCGGACCTTGTGCATGAAATTCATCAGAGTGGGCACATGCTGGGAAACCACAGCGACAGCCACGCCATGTGGATCAACTTCAGCCTGCACAAACGCCTGCGCCAAGAGGTCAACGACACCAACAAGGCAATCAAGCAATGCATCGGCCAGGAGCCGCGCATGTATCGCGCCCCCCACGGGTTCAAGAACCCGGCGCTGGGCGACATCCTGACGCAGGAGAGCATGGTCGCCGTTGGTTGGCAGGTAAGAGGTTTTGACGCCGTCTCCGGCAATGCGGCAAAAATTGCCGAACGCATCGTCGACAAGGCCAGGCCGGGCGGCGTGATACTGCTGCACGATGGCGCCGGGCTTCAGGGAAGCGACGATCGCAGCGCCACCGTGGACGCGCTGCCCGTGATTATTGACGGACTGCGTGCCCGAGGCTTCGAGATTCTTCGCCTCGACGAATTGCTGAAGATCCCGCCGTACAAGGACCCCGTGCCCACAGACGGCGAGATGAAACGATAGCCTGCTGCCAGAATTTCGGCACGCGCCCGAGCGCTCAATCTGCGATATGATCCAAGCCGGAAGGAGTACCAAATGCGCTACTGGATGATTGCTCTGCTCTTGCTACTCACGACAAGTTCCTTGGTACGTGCACAAGAAGACACGTCGGCCAAAGAGGCGAAGACCGAAGCCAAGTCCGAAGAGAACACGGACGACAAAAAGCCGGAGACGCTGGACGACCTACTCAAGCGCATTGAGAAGTCCCACAAAGAACACAAGGACTTCAAGGGCAACTTCGAACAGACAAAGTACCTGCCCCTCTTCGGCGACGAGATCAAGTCGAACGGAAAGTTCGTTTTCAAAAAGCCGGACCACGTGCGATGGGAGTACACGAAGCCGCACAAGTCGATTCTCGTGGTCACCGGCGACAACGGCAAGAAGTGGTCCGAAAGCACAAACCGTGTCGAGAACTTCAAGCTTGGTGACGACCGCGGGCTGGATGCCGTCGTGAAACAACTGTTCACCTGGTTCAAGGGCGAGTTCACGAAGCTGAAGGACGACTACACGGTCACCATCGAAGCACGCGATCCGGTAAAGCTGAAGATGGTTCCGAAGAAGGAGATCGTCAAAAAGTTCATCGCGAGCATCGAAGTGAAGTTCGGCAAGAAAGAAGCAGAGATCGCGTCCGTGAAGATCGTCGAGCCATTGGCCGAGGGCGATGAAGAAGCCGGCTACACGCTGTACGAGTTCAAGGACACGAAGCTCGACAGCGACGTCGAGGACAGCGAATTCAAGATTACGAAGTGAGCTTGAATAGTGTTTGAAGCCTCAACGACTTTCTGACGCCTCAGTTCCGATATCTGGCAATGCCACTTGACCCGTCAATGCAACTCGCTATCGTTCCTGCCCTGAGAGAAATCATGAACCGTACACGCAACATTTTCGCGCTCGCTTATGCCTACTTTGGTGGGTGCGGGCGTGCGTGCGGCTAAACAGGATTCATACCTGACCGACGCAAGGCCCGCTCAAACGAGCGGGCCTTTTCTTTTGAACTGAACCAGGGAGATACCGACATGCCGACATTGGAATCACGACGAACCGTGAGGGTTGCCTACCAGGGTGGCCCGGGGTGCCACTCTGAACGTGCAGGGTTGAGATTGTTGGCTGAGCGATTTATCGGCTGGCCGTTTGCAAGTTTCGCCGAAGCCGCGGCGGCACTCGCAAACGCCCAGGCGGACTTGTTGCTTCTGCCGATCCACAACTCGACCACGGGCGATATTCACGACGCACTGGATGCTTGCAGGGACTTCGACAGTCTCGGCGAAATCACGCTGCCCGTTGAGCACTACCTGCTGGCGGTGCCGGGCGTACTCCGTGCCGAGTTACGCGTCGCGTGGGCGCACCCGCAGGTGGCGGACCAATGTGAAAAGTGGATCGAGAGGTCCGGGCTTGAAGTACGAATCGTTGACGACGGTGCACGTGCCGCACCGGATTTTCTGGGCAGTCGGCTCCGCCACGTTGGCGTGCTGGGGCCGATACGTATCGGTAGCGCGACCGGTTTGTACCCGATCGAAGGCCCGGTGCAGGATCGTGCGGACAACCGCACGACATTCAGGCTGCTCGCGCGGAAAACCGCTGAGGCAGCCCTCAACCAAGACAATCGTCGCGACGCATGCGTTGCGACCACAGGCAAGAACGCCTGTGCCAGTAAGTAGAAAGAACTGAAATGACAACCAAAACCATTACTGCTGGGGCCCCGGTCGCTGGAGACGATTTTCTCGTCTTCGGTGCACTGCGCGCCTCGATCAACCGAATCGATGAACGACTACTTCAACTACTGGCCGAGCGCGCAAGGGTTGCGAAAGACATCGGGCTCGCCAAGCGCATTGCCGAAAAGACGGTGCATGACGCCGAAAGAGAACAGCACCATGCCGAGGAGCTTCGCCGTCTCGGTGAAACTCTCGGACTTTCCGCGCGAACCATCCGCGAGTTGTTTCAGGTACTCGCACGTCTGGCGTTTGAGCGACAGATCGAAGTACCGAACGACAAAACGCAGCGTGTCACGCCGCCTGATTCAGATGCCTTCCGCCTCGCTCGCTGGGAGCTCGGACGGTCCGTAACCGTTGTGAATGTTGGCGAAGCGCAATTCGGCGGCGGGCTGTTTGAAGTGATTGGCGGCCCCTGTGCCGTCGAGTCGGAAGCACAGATAAACGAAGCCGCTGACCATGCGCGTGCAGCTGGCGTCCGCATCCTGCGAGGCGGCGCGTTCAAACCACGGACAAGCCCGTACGACTTCCAGGGCCACGGGCTTCGAGCGCTCGAATGGCTGGCTGATGCAGCCCATTCGCGGGGCATGAGTACGGTAACTGAAGTCCTCGCCCCCGCGCATGCCGATGACATTGCGTGCCGCGCCGACCTGCTTCAGATCGGGGCTCGCAACATGCAGAACGTGCCGTTGCTTCGGGCATGCGCACGCACCGGCCGACCCATCCTGCTGAAGCGCGGTCCTGGCGCTACCATTCGGGAATGGCTGTGCGCAGCCGAGTACATTCTGCTCGCGGGCAACCCGAACGTCATCCTGTGCGAACGCGGGTTGCGGACGTTCGAGCGCGAGACGCGCAATACACTTGACCTGTCAAGTGTCGCTGCGCTTCGCGAGTTGACCCATTTGCCGGTCATTGTTGACCCCAGCCACGCTGCCGGGCGTGATGAGTTGATCGCTCCATTGTGCCGGGCTGCCCACGCCGTTGGTGCAGACGGGTTGATTGTCGAGATGCATCCATGTCGTGAAAACGCACTCTGCGACAAACGCCAGGCCTTGAGTCCGAGTCAGCTACGAGGAATCACCGATGAGTTGCAACTTGTGCGAACTCGCTATTAGCAGACGTTTACTGTCTCGCAACTGCAACGGGGAGGGGGTTGGTCCTCTCCCCGTTGTTCGATTTCGATTGCCGCAAGTTTTCTTACGTGATGATTGGTTTTCATCCGGTTCGCGGGGTATGCTATTCTTCAGCAGATTGTGCACAGTGCCCGGTGTTACAACTACCAAAGGCAGTAACAGGTGTTTTCGATGTAAGTCACTCATTCGAAGACGAACAACTGGCGCTGGACTTAACCGGACACTTTGACAACATTGCCCACGAAGGTGCTCGTGTGGGAGCCAGTTCAATGAATGAATCCGCCAGACAAAGCGTCGTCCTGGTTATTGAAGACGACTCCGAGTCCACCTCGCAATGTACACCACTGGTCGAAGCCCTGGGTGCCACTTGCTATCGGGTATCAACCCTCGAAGACGCCGAGTCGGTGCTTGTTCAGAACGCTCCTGACGTCGTGATTGTCGACTACAGTCTGCCCGATGGCTCAGGCATCGACCTCATCAGTCTCATCCGTCAGGCTCCCGAACACCGCAACACGCCCATCCTTTTGCTTACGGGCGAGATTCACCCCAACGAGTTGGAGCGTGCAGTGATGATGGGTATCTATGCCTTTCTCGCCCGCCCGTTTTCGCCGGAAGAGTTCACGAAACTCGTAAGCGCAGCTATCGCCGAAGAAGCCCAACGAGTACGCAACGACGAATCAAAATAGTAACGCATACGCAGCAGCCTCTTTACCCCCGCGCTGTTTCAAGGCGCGGGCTTATCTGTTAAGAACATAGGCGTCGATAC
>JAGQRE010000013.1:0-13322 GCA_020425695.1 Planctomycetota bacterium | reverse complement strand
CGGGGAGTTGAACATGCTGCCATGGTGGGGCTGGGTTTTGATCGTTGTGGGCGCCTATGTGGTGCTGACGTCAGTGATCGATCTGGTGCAGCGCAAACACTCCATCATGCGCAACTACCCGTTCTTCGGGCGCTTCCGGTATCTCTTCGAAGCTCTCGGTCCGCCGCTACGCCAGTACATTGTCACCAGCGACCTGATTGAGCGTCCGTTCAACCGCTTGCAACGAAACTGGGCCTATCGCGCCGCGAAAGGTGAATTGAACTCAATGCCCTTCGGCACGCAGCTCGACCTTGATGCCCCAGGCATCATCAAATTCAACCCGTCCGCCTTCCCCACATATGATGTCGGCGCAACGGACGACTGCGAGCCGATCACACTGGGCGCCAAACGCGACCAGCCATTCCACGTGAAGCACGTCGCCAACGTATCCGGTATGAGTTACGGCTCACTAAGCAAGAATGCCGTGCTGGCGCTGAGCCGCGGCGTAAAGATCGCCGGCGGCTACATGAACACCGGTGAAGGCGGTTGCAGCCCGTACCACCTTGAAGGCGGTGGCGACCTCATGTTTCAGTTAGGCCCTGCCAAGTTCGGCTGCCGAACTTCTGAGGGCAAGTTCGACCCCGAGAAGTTCAAGAAGCTGTGCGAGAACCCGCAGATCAGAGCCATCGAAGTGAAGCTGTCCCAGGGTGCCAAACCGGGCAAGGGCGGAGTGCTGCCCAAAGAGAAAATCAGCAAGGAGATCTCTGACATCCGCGGCGTGCCCATGGGCAAAGACTGTCATTCGCCCAACCGCCACGAGGAGATCAACGACATCGACTCGCTGATGGAGTACGTGGACAAGCTGCGCGAACTCTCGGGCGGCAAGCCGGTAGGCTTCAAAACCGTTCTGGGCGGCGAGGAATTCATTCGCGATGTCGCTCGCTACATCGCCGAACACGATGACGGCCCCGACTTCATAACGATCGACGGTGCCGAAGGCGGCACCGGCGCCGCTCCGATGTCCTTGTCTGACCACATGGGCATCTCACTGCAAGAAGCGCTGGTGATCACCGACAACCACCTGCGCGAGGCCGGCGCGCGAAACAAAGTCGTCGTGATCGGCTCGGGACGGTGCATCACGGGTGCCGAAGTCGCGATCGCGCTGGGGCTGGGCGCTGACCTGGTTCATATCGCGCGTGGCTTCATGCTTGCGCTGGGGTGCATCCAGGCGTTGCAGTGCGACAGCAACCACTGCCCGACGGGTGTCGCGACCAACAACAAATGGCTGGTACGCGGATTGGTACCAAGCTCAAAAGACGTGCGCGTCGCAAACTACATGGAGGCGATCCACCACGACGTCATGATGATCGCACGAGCGCTCGGTGTAACACATCCGCGCGAAATCCTGCGTCACCACATGAGCATGATTGTTGAGCCGGGAAGGCGCGTTTCACTGACCGAAATCTACCCGTCCACAATGAAGGCGTTCCACGAAACCCGGGTCATCCGGCGAGAGAAAATGCCCGCAGCTTAGTCGGTTTCGGCTTCTGAGCTCGACTCAGTTCGATCGGCGATTCGCTCTTGCTCATCTTCTGGCTCGGCCGGCTCGTGCATGCCTTGCTTGAACTCTTTCAGCGTCACGCCGAGGTTTCGGGCGACGTCCGGCAGTTTGCCACCGAAAAGCACGAGCCCGATCACGATGATCGCGAGAATTTCGCCGATGGACAAGTTCATGTCGCCTCCCCGCTTTCGCTGGTCTTCTCGTCCGCCTTCGCGGATGTTCCACTTCTCTCGTCGCCTTCTTCGGTGGAAGTCTCAGTGGGTGCGCTGTCCTTCGTCGCTGTTTTCGTACTCCCCGTGAACAGCATGCTAGCCCCGGCCGCCAGCAATCCGAGCGCACCGCCCACCAAAAGAGTCAGGACAGGTCCACCTCGCAGTTTTACGCCAACTCGCAGCCCGATCATGATGCCTGCACCGCTGACAAAGAGCGCACGCCCCCAGTGACGCTTTGGCTTGCGCGAGTCCAGATCTTCCGGCTCTGGCTCAACGGCAGCGGCGGACTCAGGGAACTCGTTCCGCCGGATTCTCATTGCAAGCCCGGCATGAATTCCTTTGGCGGTGACAATCCAAGTACGTCCGTCATCGATGTCGTCTGGGTTCGCTACACGCTCAATCCGCGCGCCAACATGATGCCGAGCCAGCAACTCGACCAGGTACTCCGCGTCTTGCTCAATGAGTGCGCTTCCTACCTGTTTCCAAGTCTCTTCGCTCTGCATGAGTTCTCCTCGCTCGCCCCAACAGAATACTCCACCACGGTTCATTTAGCAGGGGCGGCACCGGCTGGTTTTTCGTGCGTTGATCCACACCCGTCCTTGGGTGTGCGACACTCCGACTTGATAATGGACTACGCTCGGAAGTGACGTACAGGAACCGTCAGCATTGCCAGTCCGGCAGCAAGTAGTGCGAACACAGGCCCCGGAGGCAAGTCATACTGATGAGCAACCAAAGTGGCGAACAGTGATGTAGTCACGCCGACAACTGGCGCAAGAATGAGCAATGTGCGGATTCGACGCACCAGGTTGTTCGCAGCCAACAACGGCAACAACAGCGCGGCAAACGTATACGTCAGTCCACTCGCATACATTGACGCACCAAGTGCGATTCCCGCAAACGCATAGTAGCCAGTACCCGTCAGCCTCGGACGCATACCAAAGGCGGATGCAACCACCGGCTCCAGCGTCCACAACAACAGTTGACGCCGTAAAGCAACCCAACCAACCACCGCCGCACAGCTAAGCGCACTCAACAACACCGCGTCACCCGGCGTTGCTGTTATGAGAGTCGATCCCAGCAAGCGCTCCACTTCCTGCATGCCGTGCGGGGACTGCGCGGCCAGCAAGACAGAGCCGGCCGACGCGCCCACGAACAACCAACCCAACACTGCATCACCTCTGCAGCAACCGGTGGCGACTGCTGCTATCAGCGCAAGCGCCATCGCCGCAATCAGGCGGAACCAGTTGCTCTCGGCCCAAGCTGGTTGATGCGAATGTTGGTATGCCGTTTCCGGCAGGGGAGTCTCGGGTTCAATGCCTTCCTCTCGCATGAAAGCGTCCAGCGGATCGGCGGCGTTGGTCGCCGGTTCTGTCCTACGCGGCAACTCTTGCACTTCCGGCGTAGTTGCCAGTGCCGCGCCTATCGACAACGCCAGCACGACCCCCAAACCAGCCGTCTGGGCCACAGTCACGCCAAGGAACACTTGACGGCGCGCCAGAAGTGGAATTCCTACCAGCGGCAGTAGCCCGGCGATCAACCATGCCGAAACCCAGCCCGGCCAGAACAGGTACCAGCTGTCAATCAAGTGCTCTCCCCGCGGACCACGCCGTCAGCCAGCAAGTACCGACGCTGTGCAAGACCGGCCCAAGCCTGGTCGTGAGTAGCCATGACCACGCAAGCTCCCCGCTGTGCGAGTTCCTGCAGCTGAACAAGTATGAAGTCGCGGGTCTTGGTATCAATGCCGGCCTCGGGCTCGTCGATCAGCAGCAGGCGCGGTGAACGGACCAACGCCCGCGCCAGCATCATGCGCCGTCGTTGACCGCCTGACAGTGCACTGGCCTGTGCGTCTGCAAGGTCCTGGATATCGGCGGCGGAAAGTGCACTCTTAAGCTTGGATGCCGACGCGCGCTGACCGGTTGTCAGTCCGAGAGAAACGTACTCCGCAACGGTCATGGGCAGCAGCGAGCCGATCTCGGCAGATTGGGGCAGATATCCGACCTCGTGCCTGCTTACATCACGTGCAATGCGACCCCGTATGGGTTTCAGGGCACCGGACAGCGCCAACAAGAGTGTCGACTTTCCGGATCCATTTTCGCCGAGCACGGCAACCATCTCGCCATCAAATGCACGAAAGTTCGACACCGTAAGCACCGAACGCCCGAGGTAGCCGAGCACGCTGTCGGCGACGTGCACTATTGGTTGCTGCGTCACTTTTTCAGGGCATCCACGACTTGCTTTACGTTGTAGCCAACCATGTCGAGATAATCATCGTCGTCTCCATCGGTGGCTCCGACAAGATGAGCAAGGCGGACCTGGCGTGCGTCGGTCCTGTCGCTGACGAATTTGGCATGCTTTTCATTGAAATAGCTAACCGTGAGGATCAGCTTGACGCCCTTCTCCTTCACGATCTCAATCACTTTCTTCAAGTGACCAGAGGTCGGCTCTGCCCCGGGCAGCGGTTCAAGTTCCGCACAAACCTCGATGCCAAAGCGTTTCGAAAAGTAACTCCACAGCTTGTGGTCCGTAACAACTTTTGTGCCCCAGTTGGGCTGGAGGTCTTTCAACCACCCCTCTAACAGCGAAGCTTCGCCCTGTTGATCGAGAAACTTCGTGAGCTTGTTGAACTCGAACAACCGGGCAAGTTTCGTGAAGTCATACTTCTCGGCCAGCTTCTCACCTACGAGGCGTTTTCCCAGCTCGGCTTTGAAGGTCTTGAAGTTGTCTTCGAAGTCCTCCTTGTGTTTCGGCAACAACTTCGCGAATCGATCTCTCAACAGCTCCGCTACCTTCAACCCGTTTAGTGGGTCGGCAAGATAGTGAGGGTTTCCCGCGGCGTGCACATCGCCTTGACTGCGATCAATGTCCCCAATCGGAGTATCAAGCGGCGTGATTACGCTGGACGCGTCTATGTACCCATCCGCCCCCTTTTGTACCCAACCGTTGCGGCATTGACGCAACAACACAGGCAACCAGCCTTCCTCGAGTTCCATACCGTTGAGAACGAGAACATCCGCATCGGCGAGCTCGGTGATAAAGCTCGGCTTTGCCTCTAGATGGTGCGGGTCATCACTACCCTTGGCGAATGACGTGACTTCAACGTGTTCACCGCCAACGGCCTCGACCAGCTTCCCGAGGTCGGGCAATGTGGCGCATACCTGCAACAGTTTGTCGTCTTCCGCCAATACCGGCCGCTGTACGCTCGCGAGAACAACCAACACAAGCAACGCGAAGATGAATCGTTTCATGCGTTTCCTTTACTGTGCCCAGTTGTGGGCGGGGTGCTTACCGAACAGGATCTCGACGCTGAACCATACCGAGTGCGCGGTGCTGTCCTTCAGGTGTTCCATGTGGTCGAAGTTGTACTGCAGGCGGAAGCGCGAGAACTCTGTGGCCTCCCATTCAACCAACGCGCTTCCACGATAACGACGGTCGCGCAGCGGATCGTCCTGCCTGCGCAGTTCGCCCTCTCGGAAGGCGTCTGCGAACTCCCCTCGTAATCCGAACTGCCAGCCATGGTGCCAGCCAAGCATCACGTACAGGTATCCGCCCCAGTCACCTAACACCGTGGAGTCAAAAGCCTCATCGTCAAGGGGATCTGAGGGATCTCCCTCATGCACGAAAGCGTCCGCCTGGTAATAGCGATACAGGAACTCCGCTTGGGTTTTCACGAACAGAGTGCCCTTCGAGGTACCTTCCGGTGCCCACTTCGTCGTCATATCGACGCCGCCAATCCAGGTCTTTCCACTGTCGCCGCTGCGGTTGCCACCGTACAGGCCGCTGATCCCCAGACTTACACCGAAAGGACCCGCATCTACGTGATGGTGCATTCGAAACAGATAGACAAACTCATGGAAGCTCTCAATGTCGCGCTCGACCGCTCCATAGCCTCCAATGGACTCTTCGTGCTCCTCCTCTTCGTCTTCATGGCCATGTCCGTGCTCGTGCCCCTCACCGAGGAAGCTGACCATGCTGCCGTCGTTCCCGTTCTGGACACCGAAATGTAACTCGAAAAACCACGGAGTCGGCAGCAACCAACCGAGCCGTGCGCCGGCACCACGCATCCCCTCCGGCCCCATGATTCGTGTTACTGCCACCGGCTGGTCCACGAAGTCCCAAGCGTGTGGGTGAGTTGGGTTGATCCGTCCGAATTCAGTAAGGAAGTACCCGCCCTCAACCTGAAATCCGGCGGGCAGAGCAATCGTCTGGAAGAACGCCTCCTCGAGTTCGAGCCCTTCTTCGCTGACTACCATGTGGGCTTCGGCGCGTAAGATTGGATCGACAGCGCCGGCGAAGCTGAGTTCAACTTGATTCAGCGTAAAACCACGCCGCCTTGGGTCGTGACCGCCTCCTTGCAGAGCGTTGGTTTCGTGGTTCGGCCGACTGGAGTACCCCACAGAAAACAACCCATCGACGCTGATATCGATTAGACGGAAGGTGACGGGCCCGGTGCGATGAAACCAGATGTCGTCACCGAACTTCTCTTCGTCTTTGCTGTCCTGCTTTGCGGTCTCCTCGGCCTCTTTGACGGCTTCATCGAGCGGATCGCCCTTCTGCTCTTCCAACTTCCCGAGACGCGCCTCAAGTTCGCTGATGCGCGCATCTCGCTCCGCCAGTTTTTTGTCGAAGTCAGTCTGGGCACTCAACGAAGCAGTCCCAATCAACAGGAACATCGCCAGATACATTTTCATTTACACTCTCCTGAATCGCAGTGCACTCATATGCAATCAATATGCATCTAAAATCAAGATCCTGTTGCAAGTTATTTGCATGTTGCTCATGGCGTCACTCGTTGCAGCCTTGAGTCCGTAGCGCTTCATCCATACCGAGCATGCGTTGCCTGCTTGTGTGAGGTCGCTATAGTTTGCGCGGCTTGGGAAGGGACATCATGGCAAAGGCGGAAAAGCAGGCAGATAAGGCGAAGCGTTTTGAGCTGCCCGCTGACCGGATACCGAACAAGGTCAGCAAAGTGCGCATGGACTCTGACGAATGGGCGAAGAACGTCGAGGCCATGAATGCTCTGATTCAGAAGCATCGCACGGCCGCAGAACAACTCCGGCTTGGTGGCGGCGCGAAAGCCATCGCCAAGAAGGAATCCAAAGGCCAGCTTCCGCCCCGCGAGCGTGTAAAAGCGCTGCTCGACGAAGGCACCCCTTTCCTTGAGTACGGGCTGTACGCCGGGCTCGGCATGTACGACGAATGGGGCATCCCCAGCGCGAACGTGATTACGGGCGTCGGCAAGGTGCAGGGGCGCGACGTGATGGTCGTTGCGAACGACGGCACAATCAAAGCCGGCGCGTTCTGCCCGATGACCAGCAAGAAGGTTCTGCGCGCCCAGCGCGTGGCGATGGAAAATCACCTGCCGCTGATCTATCTGGTAGACAGCGCCGGCGTGTTCTTACCGCTGCAGGATGAAGTGTTCCCGGACAAAGACGACTTCGGCAAGGTCTTCGACTATGCCGCACGCATCAGCGCGATGGGTATCCCGCAGATCAGCGCGGTCATGGGTCTATGTGTCGCAGGCGGCGCGTACCTGCCCGTGCTTTGCGACCACGTACTGATGACCGAAGGCAGCGGTATGTATCTGGCGGCCGCCGCACTTGCCAAGGCTGCAAAGACAACGGCAGGCGACGTAACGAACGATGAAATTGGCGGCGCGCGCGTGCACGCCGAGAAGTCAGGCACCGCCGATTACGTGTGCAAGAACGACGTCGAATGCATCGAGAAAATCCGCAGCATCGTCGGCATGTTCAAAGACACGCCCAAGGCGCCGTTCAATCACGAGGAAGCGAAGCCGCCGGTGTACGACGTTGCTGACCTTGCAGGCATCATCCCTTCCAATCCATACGCCGGCTACGAGATGCGCGACATCATTGCGCGCATCGTGGATGATTCAATATTCAACGAGTACAAGCCGGACTATGGCAAGACGCTGCTGTGCGGTTATTCGCGCATCGGCGGCTGGGCCGTCGGCATTGTCGCGAACCAGAAAGACACGATCCGCCACAAAGACAAGCCCTGGGAAACGGGCGGTGTGATCTATCACGACGCCGCCGACAAGGCCGCACGCTTCATCATGGATTGCAACCAGCTTGGCGTGCCGCTCGTGTTCCTGCACGACGTCAACGGCTTCATGGTCGGCCCGGAAAGCGAACACAATGGCATCATCCGCAAGGGCGCGAAGATGGTGAATGCCATGTCGAATTCGGTCGTGCCTAAATTCAGCATCATTGTCGGCGGCAGCTTCGGCGCGGGCCACTACGCCATGTGCGGACGGGCCTACCGCCCCCGCTACATCGCCGCATGGCCGAACGCGCGCTATGCCGTGATGGGCGGCGACGCGGCCTCGAACACACTGCTGACGTTGCAGATCAGTAAGATGAAGGCGCAGGGGAAGGAAGTCAGCGACGAAGAGGCGAAAACACTGCTGGATGACATCAAAAAACGCTACACCGATGCCATGCACCCGGCATACGGCGCGGCGCGACTGTGGCTGGACGCCATCATCGAGCCAAACGAAACCCGTGACGCCCTGATCCAGGCCATCGAAATGTCCGCCAACAACGCCGACCTGCCGGAGTTCAAGACAGGTGTCCTGCAAACCTAACCGGCAACGCAGTTTTATTGCTCGATACTGCGAGACTGACTTCTAGAATCTCGACATCTTCCGAGTGTCGAGGTCTCATGCGTGTTCTTTGGGTTCTTGTGTTGTTGCTGCTGTCGGCGCCTGCCTTTGGTGAAGTTTACTCGCACCCGAACCCCAAATTTCAAATCACAATCCCGGATGGCTACCTACGTCTCTCACGCCCGCAAGGTATGGCAGACGCGCACTGCGTGTTCGGCAAGAACCACCACGAGGGCGTCAACGACATCATCGTTGCGGTGAGCAATCCGCACTTCAAGGTACCACCGAATGTAACAGTGGCACCCGACCTGCCCGGCTTTAGTGGCTCTTCGATATTCAAAGTCCTGTCCAAGTCGACGATGGGTTGGAACGGTACTTCTGTTGCCACCTATGTAGTGGAACTTCGGGATACCCTCTACGGCAACGTATCAGAACCGTACTTGGCCTACGTTGCGTTTCTGCCCGCAAGTCCGGAGCCTCTGAGTCTCGTTGTCTACGGACTATACGGTCAGCAGAGCGAACTGGCAGCGTTGCTTCAACAACTGGTTGGCTCCGTGGTTGCTGATGGTCCGGGCACGCAGCCGATAAGTCCTCAAGCACAACCTGAAGCATCCCAAGGTGGCATGAACGTTCTGTTCATCATCGTGCCATTGCTGGTTGTGGTCGGCGGTGGTGCAGCCGTGTTCTTTGTGCTGCGGGCAAACAGACAACCGCCAGCCCCCGCGTACACTCCGCCGCCGAACGCATATCGCGATATGGCACCCGGCACTCAGCCAGACGACGCACCACTCGAAAAACCCGAGCGCGCACCGTGGGAGCAATGACCGTTGCCAGATTACCGTGAGGATTGGTTCGCGTTCCGGAATGGATACAGCCAGGCCTTCGAGACGGCGCCCAGCTTCCGTGAGTTCGGACCAGTCACGCTGCAGCCCTGAAAACGGCGAGCAACCAAGGCTCAAGAGGAGGACATGCGCACACTTTCTCTATTAGTGCTGGGCTTACTCGCCGGTGCGTTGAGTGCGCAAGAGTTCGTTCATCCGAACTTTCGGTTCTCACCTCCAGCGGGCTATACGCGATCCAGTGAAGCCGAAGCTGCCACGAACGCCATCTGCGTTTACCACAACAACGCAGATGATCCCCAACAGCGACGGTTGGTGTTGTTCGAGAAGCTTGATATCAACCTGCCCGACCGCATCGATGACCCCAGGAAAATGATGGTTTTCGATCCTGACCTGGAGGTCGGCGACCGCTGGGTCATGGACTGGCAGGATACCAGCATTGCGGTTGTCGAAGGGCTGGTCCGCGGTGAGGCCGGCATAGATCGCTTCGGGCGTCTGGCGAACACCTACGACTTCGTAGCGATAGGCTATTTGCCAATTCGTCCTATGTCGATTCGCGTGACCCTTGTCGGCAACCCGACCGACATTCAACAGCTGCGCGTGTTGGTAAAGGAGATACTGGCCGCTGTCGTACCCGGCTCGGCCAAAACCGATGTACTCAGCTCGGAGACCACCGAAGGTGCAGAAACCAACGTCAAGCTGCTGGTGGTTCTTGGCGCTCTGGGGCTGGTTCTCGTTGGGGGCGTCATCTTCATCGTGAAACGCTCGGGCGGTAAGGAAGGTCCAGCCTCATCGGTGTACCAACAACCACCGAACGCACCTCCGACGTTCGATCCCCCACCGCCAGCACCCAAGAAGGACATCCCGCCATGGGAGCAATAGCACCTGTTGCCCACACAACCCGGAATCCGTGTTATACTAGTCGCGTTGATACTTGATGGTTTGATTGAGAACGGTGCGATGCGTTTTTCCCGCCTTACAGTCCTGACTCTGTTGTTCGTGTGTCTGTCCAGCACGGCGCATTCCATCCCTATTGGTCAACCTGCGCCTGACTTCTCGTTCTCGAAGACGTGGAACGCCCCAGGTGGCAAGACCAAGCTGAGCGACTACCGCGGTTCGGTCGTGCTGCTTGAGTGCTGGGCAACGTGGTGCGGCCCTTGCAAACAAGTCATTCCGCATATGCGGCAGATCCGTGACTCCTACGGACCGAAGGGGCTCCAGATCATCTCCGTCAGTGACGAAGGCGCGGGCACGATTGAGCCGTTCATCAAGAACAACAACATGGACTACCCGGTCGCGCAGGCTCGCGGCGTTCTCGGCAAATATGGGCGACGCACGATACCCAGTGCATGGCTGATCGATGCAAGCGGAATTGTCGTCTGGGAAGGACACCCCGGCCAGCTTACCGGACAGTCCATCGATGCGGCTCTCAGCGGCGCAGCGGTTACTTCCAGTCCGGGAAGTGCTTCGCAAGGTGCGGAATCGAACTGGTGGGTTTGGGCGATTGTTCTGCCGGGGCTACTGTTCGCGGGTGCCATGGGATGGTTCGTCTGGAGCACACGCGACAAGACTCCGAAACATGTCCAGATGATGTGGCAACAGCCCCCGGGGCCGCCTCAACCTCAGGGGCCAGCACCGGGACAACCGCCCGGCCCTTATGGTGCGCCGCCTCCGCAGCAACCAAACATGCCACCGCCCGCGGGCGGACAGCAGGGTTACCTCAACGCCCCGAATGCGCCGCAGACTCTCGGTTACAATGCACCGCCGCCTGTGCAGCAATACGGGCAACAACCTGATGTTGGCGGCGGCAACGCCTACGGGGCAGGCACGGCGTTTGGCTCGGGTACCGAATTTCATGAGCCGAAGAAAGACGCGCCCTTCCTCGGTGGCAACCCTGAGCCTGAGGGTGAGCAGTTCCCACCATTTGACACCAACCAAAATCGACCGGGAAACCCCTATCGATAGCCCTGCCGGAGACCTCAATGGGGTATGACGAGCGACTATTTGAACGCATGCTTGACGCCCTTGAACGCAAAGAGGGTTGGTCTGAAAAGAACCAGTTTGGCGGGCGCGTTTGCGTCGTAAAAGGGCGTCCGTTCATCGGTGCCGTTGATGGCGGGCTGATCGCCCTCTGCAATGAGGAAGCCCTGAAAAAGCACCTCGAACTCAAGCACTGCACGCCTTTTGAGCACGGCGGTAAAGAGCAGCCAGGCTGGGTAAAGGTCAGCATGGACGCGCTGAAAACAGCGAAGCAACTGTCGCGCTGGGTTGATGCCAGCTACACGCACGTCAACACACTCGAGCCTGCCAAGAGCCGCAAGGGTTAGAATTCTGCGAATAAACAGGCACCAAGGGCTGTTCCAGTGGGCATGAAGCGACTGGTCAACAATCTGCCTTTCATCCTGCCGGCACTTCTGCTGGTCGGTGTGGCCGTGTATGCGCTCTGGTTCCGCGAGCTTCCACAGGCCGAAGGACGGATCACCGGTGAATATGAATCTGCCCGCGAGTTGGCCACTGAGGGCGGTATCCCCCTGTACGTGGCCGTCGACGTCTCCCCCCACTGATGGTCTTGCCCGTCGCTGGTTCAGCGAATGGAGAAGACAGCGCCCGTCAAAGCCGCAGTTGAAGCAAACCGGATTGTCGTCGCCTGTGCCTACACGGGCTGGATTCCGGACGAAGTCAACGACGCCCTGCCGGCTGGATTCACGGCAAGGCAGTTCGTTGCGAAATTCGTGAATGGCGAAATGGTCGGGCTGGCCACGGGGACGCCGGAACAAGCGATCCAGTCTCTGATGGGCGTAGAAGCCACAAAACCCGAGCCAGACTGCAAGTCCTGCGATGACAGGACTTGCGACGACTGCGTCAAGCCGGAAGTCCCGCGGCAGTAATCAGAACTAATGGATGAGGTCTGCGCTCCGAAGCGTTATTTCTAACGGATCGGATGACGTGGTATAGTTGTTTGTGGGTCGCTCACTGCATTACCGACTCCGGGAAGGATTGAGCCATGGCACGCTGGATACTACTGGTGCTGGCTGGCGTCATGATTTCAGGCGCCGCGCCACTGAACGCCGAAACGATTATCGAGTATCAGGACGACGTCTACCTGCGCGATCACGAGACCGTGCGGTATGCCGTCGATCTCGACTATGGCAGCGGAACCGACGCGAGCATTGAGGTACTGGTTCGCGGCTTCATTTCGCCACCGCGAGTCCGCATTCTCGACGACAACCACAAGGAAATCAAAGAGACGCGGGACACCGACGGCGACTGGACGATCAGCCCCAGCATCACCGCCCACGCCCCCATCACTCGCTACTACGTTGAAGTTGACAGCGCACGCCCATTGGACGAAGGCGACTTCGAGGTCACGATTTTCGTGTACGCCGAAGATGGAAACGGCGCGGACGCGGATGTCTTCTTCGACAAGTACTACTTCGATCACGAATCCGGTGACGACTCTGACCACTACGACTGCACAGTCCAAAGTGGCGCGGGTAGTTGGCCGCTGGCTTTGATCGGGCTTTTCGCCGGTGGTGCGCTGTGGTTCCGACGCCGGAAGACAGTCGCCCTTGCGCGAGTCGATTCCCAGCAATGACTGATGTTGCCGAGAGTTTTCTGGCCGGCGTTACAGCCCGTATGAAGGGCGTCAAAGCGCTCGGTGATGGAGTGCTGCGCCAAGTCAGCGCTGAGCAGTTGTTTCACCGAACAGATGTCGAAGGCAACAGTGTCGCAATCATCGTTCGCCATCTGCACGGCAACATGTTGTCGCGCTGGACAGACTTCCTGAAGACCGACGGTGAGAAATCATCGCGCACCCGCGACCTTGACTTCGAGCAACCGCAGTCATCGCCTGGGCAGATCAACGAGTTGTGGCAGCAGGGCTGGGACTGCACGCTGAACGCCCTGACGTCTTTGCAGCCTGACGAAGTCCTGTGCGAAGTACAGATCCGCGGGCAGCCTTTGACGGTGATGGACGCCATCCTGCGTCAACTTGCGCACTACAGCTATCATGTAGGCCAGATGGTAACGCTCGCGCGTGAACAACTTGGTGATCGTTGGCAGACACTAAGCATCGCCCGCGGCAAGTCCGAAGATTACAAACCAGTTAA
>JAGQRE010000139.1 GCA_020425695.1 Planctomycetota bacterium | reverse complement strand
TGCGTCCGCTGCCCCAAGCGTAGTCGGCCCAGAGCGTGCCGGTCAGCAGCACCATGGCCCCTGTGACCAGACCGGTCTCGGCTGCGGCCACGGTCAACGCTTCCCACTTGTCCTTCTTGCTCAGCAGCCACATGACGCCGCCGACGAGGCAGATTCCGCAGCAGAGTGCCGTGGAGTATGCGGCCGGCAGGTGGATGAAGAAGATGCGGTAGGACTCATACAGGTTGATCGGCGAGCCGCCGTCCGGCGTGACCACCCAGAGCGTACCGGGTGATACCTGCACGGGCGTATAGTAGTAGCTCATGTACAGGACAACTTCGGCGCCGATCAAACCGAGCACGCCAAAGACAACCGTGACCAGCCAGGCGTTCGAGGTTTTGGATGCGGCAGGCATGGCTATCCTTCGTTCAGGCGCCCGTACAACAGCAGCCCGAGGCCCGTGAACATAGCGCAGCAGATACCAAGCAGCAACAAGTACGGCGTGGCGGCCTGCGAGCCAAGACCGGCCTGCAACGAGTCCGTGACGCCAGTCGCGCCGAGAAAGACCGGCACGGCGACCGGCAGCAGCGCAATCGTGAGCAAAGCCTCACCACCGCGAACGCGGCTTGTGCCGGACGAGAGCAGTACGCCGGGCGCGAGAATTCCAAGGTCCGCGAGCGGGACAACCAGCAGCATCAGCGGCGCATTGAAGAAGTCGAACTTCAGCAGCGGGACGCTGACGATCACCATCACCAATTGAGTAAGCAGCAGAAACAACAACGTTGAAACAAGACGCACGATGTAGACCAACGCAGGGTCATGCGGCAGCAGCATCAGCGCCTGGAAGAGGTCTTTGCGGCGGTCGGCGCTGGCACTGCGGTTCAGCCCGACGACTGCGGCGAACATCGTACACACCCACAGCATCGCCAGCACAAACCGGTGGTACGTCTCGTTGCTGCTGAGCCCGCGCACGCCCAGCCCGACGATCACGATACAGAGCAGCGCGAACAACCCCATGCTCGTAAGCAGAGACTTGGTGCGAAGCTCAACACGGATCTCCCGAGCGAACAGCACGCCGACGGCACGGAAGAAAGAAGGTGTGGTTGCGGACTCGGCCATGGACCCACTAGTCGTCGAGAAGCCCGTACTGCTTGCGCTTTTCCCACAGGTTCTTGCGGCTGATTCCCAGTACCTGTGCGGCCTCTTCAATCTTGCCGCCGGTCATACGCAGAATGTTCTTGATATGGGCCTTCTCGGCGGCGGCCACGACGTCTTTGAGCGTACGACGGTCGTCGCCCGGTGTGCCACCTTCAGCGCCTTCCGGCATCTCTGCGCTGTAGTCGCGCAGGAAGTGTTCTTTCTTCAGAACGCCACTTGCCTTGCCAAACGCGATAGCGCGCTGGACACTGTGCTGCAGTTCGCGAACGTTGCCCGGCCATGGATAAGAAACGAGCGCGCCCATCGCCTCGGGTTCAATGCTGAGTTCCGTTTCGGGTGCGTAGCGTTTCACGAAATGCTCGACCAGGATCGGGATGTCGCCGTCCCGGTTGCGCAGCGGCGGTACATTCAAGTCGATGACGTTGATGCGATGGTAAAGGTCCTGACGGAACTTGCCTTCTTTGACCAGTTCATTCAGGTCAACTTTGGTGCTGGCGATTACGCGGATGTTCACCTTCAGCGGCTTGTCAGCGCCGAGGCGTTCGATCTCGCGTTCCTGCAGCACTCGTAGCAGCTTCGCCTGCGTGTCGATCGGCATGTCGTCGATGTCGTCCAGATAGATCGTACCGCCGTCGGCCTGCTCGAAGCGACCGATTCGACGTGAGCTTGCACCGGTGAAGGCGCCGGATTCGTGCCCGAAGAGCTCGTCCTCAAGCAGATTGGCGTTGCTGATGTGACAGCCGACCTTGATCAGCGGGCCTTTGCAGCGGGCGCTGTGCTGATGCAGCACGGTGGCGATGACTTCCTTGCCCGTGCCGTTCTCGCCCTGGATCAGCACGCTGAAGTCGGACTCGGCGACGGTGATGATGTTTTCGTACAGCTTCTTCATCTGCGGGCTGGTGCCCACCATCTGGTCGATCTTGAACTCGGCTTTGACTTCTTCGACGAGTTGCTTGTAGTTGCGCCCTGTCTGCTGGCTTTCGCCGTATCCGTTGACCAGCAGGACGATCTTCTCGTTGTTGAAGGGCTTCTCAACGAAGTCCTTGGCACCGAGGCGCATGGCCTCAAGAGCGCGCTCAACGGTCGCGTTGCCGGTGATCATG
This sequence comes from Planctomycetota bacterium, assembly GCA_020425695.1. Classification (GTDB taxonomy): domain Bacteria; phylum Planctomycetota; class UBA8742; order UBA2392; family UBA2392; genus JACKID01. The sequence goes on along the minus strand of JAGQRE010000139.1, from coordinate 8,210 downwards.
ATGGCGATGATGTCGGGAACCTTTTCGCGTGCGAAACGCAGCAGGCTCATGCCGTCCATCTTGGGCATGACGACGTCGCTGATCATGCAGTCGAAGTGCTGGCGCCCGAGCTCTTTCATGGCGAGCTCGCCGTCTTCGACGGCGACTACTTCGTGACCGGCCTCTTCGAGGTCTTCGGAGAGTGTCAGGCGGATGCCGCGTTCGTCGTCAGCTAGCAGGATCTTCATGTTGGTGTTCCGTGGATCGCGGGTCGTGAACCGGGCCGCCGCCGGTGGCGACGACCCGAGAACCACAATACACGAGTTTACCTTCCGCGCAGCTTCGGATTGAAGGCTTCACGAAGCCCTTCACCGAGCAGGTTGAAAGAAAGCACAGTAATCAGAATGGCAATACCCGGAATCCACGTAAGCCAGGCGGCGTCCTGCAGGAAAAGTCGACCGTCGGCCAGAATCTTGCCCCACGTATCCTGATCAGGACCGGCGCCAATGCCGAGGAAGCTGAGCGTACTCTCTGCCAGCACAGCGCCAGCCACGCCGATGGTTGCACTGACAAGCACAGGGCTGATTGCATTAGGAACCAGGTGGCGCCAAATGATTCGGAAGTCCGAGATGCCCAGTGCGCGTGCGGCCTGGATGAAGTCCTGTTCGCGCAGAGAAAGAATCTCGGCGCGGACAAAGCGTGTTGTGCCCATCCAGCTTGTCAGACCGATCACGGCCATAACGATGTAGACGTCGCGCTCAAACAACGCCAGCACCATGAGGATCAGGAACAGAACCGGGATGGTCATCATGATCTCTGTGAAGCGCATAACCAGATCGTCTACGCTGATTGTGGGCAAGAACACTTTGCTTAGCGGGTTCTTGGATTCGCCAGCAGAAGCCTGCCCTTCAGCCGCGACCAGCAGGCAAGTGACGATGAGCAGCAAGTACAGAATGACTGCGGTGATGAAGTGGCGAAGGACGCGGTACAGTCCGTAGCGCGTTTCCCCGTTTAGCAGCTTCCCCTTCACCAGAGATTCGAATCGATTGTCGCGTTCGGCCCGGAATCGGTCCACGACCGCCTTGCGAAGCGTTGCCCGGCGTTCAAGCAGCGCATTGCTGCCTTGCAGTTCGACCTTGTCCTCGGTCAACTCCATGGCCTTTTCGTGTGCAGTCTCGGCTTCCTTGAGGGCTTCCTCAAGTTCAGGTGTCTTTGTCTTTAGTTCCTCAAGGCGCTTCGTGTCGCCTTCGAGGACGCCTTGTTCGACCTTGACGTCCTCATCGAGTCCAAGCGACTCCAGGTGTGCGATGCGTTCCTCGCGCTCGGGGATGCTGCGTTCGACAATCTCAACCTGAGCTTCGTGAATTACCAAATCATGTTTGGCTAGCAGCAGATCAAGCTCGGCCTGTTTGTGCTCTACCGCCAACTGGTCAGCTCTGCGGGTGGCTTCGTCCGGTGCGTCCGGTGCACTGTCTTCAATTAGCTTGACTTCAGCGCCTAAGTCGCGAATTGCCCGCACCAATTCATAGCTCTGGTCGGCGACATGCGTCGCGTGCTGATACGTGCGCCCTTCGGGCGTACCACTCTCAATTCCGTGCACATACAGTTGTGTGCCAACCATAATTAGCACTACAACACCGAAGGCGATCGCTGACTTGTAGCGTCCACCAATCAACGCCATTGCAAGCTGGATCAAAAGGCATGCGCCCGCGGCTATCAGCAGTGGCAGCGCGGCATACTCAAGCTCAGCGGCCCAAAGTACTCCGGCGGTGGCAGAGAACAGCAACATGGCCATTAGGGGCAGGCGAACTCGCGATCGACCAAAGAAACCGGCAATGCCACCCAATGCAATGCCCAGAAAAACAGAGATACCGACCGCGAGGAAGCCGATTGTCAGGCTGATGCTGCTGCCGTTCCAGAGGCGGGCCAGCACGTCTCGCCCAAGGTCGTCGGTGCCGAGGTAGTAAATTTTGCCCGGTGTCGCACGGCTTTCGGAGAAGGGCGGAAGGAAGGTGTCTTTGAGCTCGGTCTTCGTGTGATCGGCAACGGCGTTGGAGTTGACCTCAAGGTCAAGTGTGTCGCCTGTGATGGCAGCCTTCTCCATCAGGGCGAGTTGTCCTTCAGTTGGCTTCTTGCCTACAAGCAACTGTCCGGAGCCGGCCGCTAGAGCCAATGCAAGAATCATGACGAGCGCAAACACTGCAGGCTTGTTGCGCAAAAACAAACGCATCGCGTCACGGAGCGGCGAGGTGGGCTTGCGGTTGGAGACTGGATTGCTCATGGATCATCTCCTTAGGCAAGCTTTACGCGTGGGTCTGCCACGCTGTAAAGGAGGTCCGAAATCAAAATGCCGATCAGCGTAAGTCCGGAACCGACGAACAGACTTGTGATGACGATGAACAAGTCCTTGCTGAGTACGGCCTCAAAGAACCACCTGCCTAAGCCCGGCCAGGCATAGATAGCTTCAAACACGATGGAGCCGCCAAACAAGCTGGGTAAAAGGCCCGCCAGCATCGTGATAAACGGCAGGCTCGCATTGCGCAGGGCGTGGCGGTAGTAAACCGAATCCGAGTCGAGGCCTTTGGCTTTGGCTGTCCGAATGTAGTCCGAATCCATTACCTCAAGCATCTGGCCTTTTACGTAGCGCGATAGAACCGCCACGCCGGCAAAGCTGCCGATGATGGCCGGCACAGCCACGTGCCAGGTCGCATCCATGAAGGCGCGAGGTCCGTCCAGCTCTACACCCAAGGTGTATGGCGACACAACGGGAATGCCCATTGTGCCGTTCACAAACTTGATGACCAGAATCGCCAGCCAGAAGCCCGGAAACGAGATAAGCGCGTAACTGAAGAAGGTGGCTACTTTGTCAGGCACCTTGCCTCGCCTTAGCGCAGAGCCGATTCCGACAGGGAAACTTAGTGTCCACGTAATCAGTGTTGTCAACAGAACAAGGGGCAACGTAATCAGCATCTTGTTCCACATGGTCGGCAGTACGTTTTCTTTCGTGCGCGCACTGCGGAGTTTCCATTCGTGAGCATCGTTGCCGGTGATAACGGCACCAAGATCGCTGAAGAACTGCGAGTAGAACTTGATGTACTTTTGCACGACGGGGTCGTCGTACCCCATCTGGTCACGCTGGCGCTCGATGTCGCTGGGTTTGGCCTTGGGGTCAAGCTGGCTGGCGAATGGGTCGCCTGGCGCCAGCGCCACAATCAGGAAGCTGAACACACTGATGAGTACCAGCGTGATTCCCATCTGAAAGATGCGGCGGACGATGTACGAAATCATTCAGCTACCTTCTCTTATCTTCGTCCGTGAACTCGGGGATTTCTTCGCGTCTGATCAACTCAGGTTCAAAGAACCGCCACGACGCTCTTGAGTCCTTGATGTAATCGTGGTCCAGCGGGCGGTCTTCGTATATGGGCTTTCCTTCAGCATCTTTCCCGACTTCCTTGCGCCAGACCAGATGCCTGTCGGCGATGGTAGTGGTGTAAGGCGAAAACAGGAATATGTAAGGAAAGTCCGATGCGATCTTGTCAAAGATCTCGTGACTCAGTTTTACCTGCTCATCGTAGTCGTAGACTTTCAGGATCTTGTCCATCATTTCGTCGACTTCTGGATTGTTGTAGCCGACAAAATTGAGTCCGTTTGGTGGTGTGAACTCGCTACCCCAAAGCTGTCGCTTGTCGAAATCCAGACCGCCGGACCAGCCCAGAACGCAAACGTCAAAGTTCATCGCCATGATGAACCGTTGGATGTAGTCGTTCCACTCGTACATCTTGTAGTCGACCTCAACCCCCAGTTGCTCCCAACGTTCCTTGGCCAATACCGCCGACTTCTGACGGGAACCCTGGCCGGTTGTGTTGATGAACTGGAGCTTGAGAGGCTGCCCATCCTTGAACAGCTTTCCGCCTTGTTCACGGTACCCGGCTTCAAGCAACAGCGCCTTGGCCTCGTCCATATCAAATGGAAGAAACGCCATCTTCTCGGTCTGGCCCTTCTTCGGGCCTGTACGCCAGGTGTGTTCGATGCGGTACTCAGGGTTGTACCAGGGAAGCACTGGGTAACCCGGACCTGAGACGCGTTGGCCTTGCTCAAAGACTACGTACTTCAGGATGTCATCAACGTTGATGGCCATGGATAGGGCCATGCGCACGCGTTTGTCTTTCAATTGCTCACGCGTCATGTTGAAGCCGATGTACTCATACTGGGTCGGCTGTCGCTTGATGACGTAGTACTTGTCTTCCATCTCTTCGTAGCGCTGAACCTGGTAGTCCTTGGCGCTATAGATGTCCATGCCGCCGCCAAGGAACACGACTTCGGAAGTTTCGCTGCCCAGTGCAGGGTCGAATACAAACCAGTCGACGAATTCATACTCCGTCTTGCGGTTCCAGTAGAACTCGTTTCGGCGAAGCCGCACGCGCAGGTTGTTCTCCCAGTAGGGTTTGCTGTCGCCGTTCATTGGCTCAAGCAGCATGGAACCCAGGTACGACGGGGCTAGAGCGAAATCCCGATCACGTGATCGCAGAGCACGCATCGGGTTGTAGTTGGCTCGATCAATCCCCATGTCCTTCGGGCCAAGCCCACGTCGAACTGCTTCGTGTTCCCATGCCTTCAGGTTCCAAACATGATAGGGAAGGATGGCTCCGGAAAGGTCGGCCAGTGCAGGCGAATAAAGTTCGTCCAGTACGAACTGGAAGCGATATCGGTCTTCATTGAACTGGCGGATATCAAGGATGCTCAGGTAGCTTGAGCGGCGTGGGCTGCCGTAGTCTGCGTTCTTGAGATGCTCAAAGTTCAGTTTGACGTCGCGGGAACCTAGCTCAGGGCCGCGTCCCCACCACGGTCCGTTCGATTCATCGCCGAAACGCTTTTCATAGTTAATCGCGTCAACTTTGGCCGATTCGCCTGGTTCAAGACGTTCGCGGATAATGCGGATCGCTTCTTCTCGGGAGTCCGCGACTACATTGCCGGCTTCATCACCGTCAACGATGGTCTGCCAAGTCTTCTCGGGCGCGCTGAAGAACGGGCCGTCCGTCCAGTAGATTCCCTTGTGCAGAACACAGTCGACTACTGGGTGATGCTCAATTGTTGGGGCCCCTGTTTGGCCGATGACACCTTCGAACTGCTCTCGGAAGTCATCTGCGCTGCCTTTGCGTTTATCCTCAGGAAGTTCGCTCCAGGCAGCTTCTGCAGCAGATTTGATATCAGGGTAAAGGTCATGTCCGAGTCGTGCTTCCATGCGTGCGCGGAAATCTGGCTGGACCGCGCTGACAATCTTTCCCTTTACCGGCTTGCTGGCAAAGGTCACCAGCATCATCTTTGCGGTTGAATGTGTTTCGATGTATGAACGCAGAGGCCGATCTATGCCGGCTTCTTTTACTTCCTTGGCGAGGTCGTCACTGACAGCCAGTTTCTTGTCATCAATAAATTTGACTTCGGCTACCAAACCGCCGAATTCCTCGCGAACTGCGGCCTCATACTGCTCAGGAGACATCCCTGCAGGGACAATCGTGGTTAGCTCATGACGGACTACGACGGTGTCAGCCAGCCATGGCTCAAGCTCGTACATGTTGTTGTAGCGGATGACGCCTTCAAAAAAGTAGTCACTGATGGTGCTATCCGTGGTCTTGGTCGAAGTCCAAGGGTTCATGTCTTCCGGGTTGCCCCCCATGTATAGGATGATCCGGTTCAGCCGGCTTTCGTTGTTGCTTACGCTGGCTGTCCCGGGTACCCAGAACACCGATTGCGCCAGAAACGCAAACAGCGCAACGGGTACGATCATGAGTGAGCGTTTGATCCACATGGTTGGCTACCTCTGGCGTGCGGGCCAGCGTTTGGTTTGCTGTGCCTTCTGCGCCACTTGTACTGCTATCCCGGGCCGTTTCAAAGAACGGTCCGCTCAAGTAGGGGTTTATGGCTGATCCACGTCGTATTCAACGAATTCAGAGCCGTTTGAGGCAAGATATTGCTTCATTGTTTCTGACCGAGCTGAAAGACCCCCGCATGAAGGGTCTTATATCCATCACGCAGGTCAAGGTCAGCAAAGACCTTTCCCATGCGCGAGTTTATTGGTCGGTGCTGGGCGGCGAGTCTGACCGGCGCACCGCTGCGCGCTTCATTGAAGGCGCCAGGGGCTTCATTCAGAAGCGTGTGGCCAGTGAGCTGGAGATTCGCACGTTCCCGCACCTCGAATTCATCCTTGATGACTCGATTGCAAAGGGCGTTGAGGTCTCTAAGCTCATTGATGAGGCGTTAGAGGCAGACGCTAGAGGGCGAGAGGCTGACGACGACGTCAGCGACGAATAGCACACGGGCCCGGGATACGGCATGGCGCGATCAACCATTCGCAAGGCGCCGTCCATCGACATCGACGGATTGCTCGACAAGTTCGAGGGCTTCCTCCAGAAGAAGTCACTCAAGCTGACGTCCCAGCGACGGCAGATTCTTGAGAAGATCCTCGACATGGACAAGACCCACTTCACCGCTGACGACCTGGTCGATCAGTTCCGGGATGAACGTCCGCGCGTAAGCAAGGCTACGGTCTATCGGACGCTGTCTGTGCTGGTTGAGTCCGGCATTCTGGAGGAACACCAGTTCGGCGATTCATACAAGGTCTATGAACTGTCCGAGGGCCGCCCACATCACGATCACCTGATTTGCACGAACTGCGGCAAGATCCTTGAGTTCTTCAACGAAGAGATGGAAAAACTCCAGGACAAAGTTGCCAAGGGCAGCGGCTTTCACCCGACCCACCACAGCCAGAAGATCTACGGTATCTGCGCGTCCTGCTGGGGTCAGGGTGTCAGGGCGTAGCGAACGGGGCTTTTGCGGTCACCGGGGCAACCATGGCAGACGGGCCAGAATCAGAAGACCGGCGTAACTTCATTCGGATCGCTGTCATCGGCGGCATCGGGATGATCGCGGCCGGTGCAGGCAGTGCGTCGGTATTCATACCACCCTCAATTGGCGACAGCGCCGCGCCCGGCCCCAAGCCACTTGTGCCGATGATCAAGCTGGGTGCACTGGCTGCCGACAAGCCGCTGACCCTGCAACTGACCCTATCCGTGCGGGACGGCTGGCGCGTTCGGAATCGGACCCAGACGGTTTACGTCCTCCGTACTGGGGACGGTGAAGGCGCGGCGGATTTCACGGCGCTGAGTTCGATCTGTTCCCACGCAGGCTGCACGATTGAGCATCGTGAGGACAAATTCGTCTGCCCCTGCCACGGCGCCGAGTTTGAGCTCAGCGGTAAGGTCACCAAAGGGCCAGCCCCGCGCGACATGGACCCGTTGCCGGTCAGCATCGCTGAGTACCAAGGCGCGCCCTGGCTCTACGTCGACTGGCAGGAATTCGCCCTTGGCACCGAAGAGCGCATCCCGGGGAGTAGCGCATGAGCGGCGCCGGGATGGGAACAACCTCACAGATTCACGACGAACTGCTGGCCGAGGTGAAGAAGGAGCTTGAGCTTCGCGGCACGTCGCAGATCGTGCGGAAGCCGGAGCCGACGCACGACACAATCGCGACTTTCGCAATCACGGCGATCCTGACCTGCCTTGCGTTGCTGGCCGGTAGCGGCATTGCGATGAGCCTCGTGTACGTCCCGACACTTGAAGACGCGACGGCCTCGACGGATTGGTTCCAGGCAGGGGCGCTTGGCGTGATCGTTCGTGCGGTTCATTTTCATGCGTCCAATTTGTTGGTCGTGCTTAGCGGCGCGTATCTTGGCTACCTTGCATGGAGAGGGCTGTTCCGACGCCCCGAGCAATGGCGTTGGTGGCGTGCGGCGTTGCTGCTGTTACTGGTGTTGGGTTTCAGTCTGACCGGGCAGACTCTCCCGGCCGATCAGGCAGCCTTGCACGGCACGGCGATACGACTCAGCTATCTGGCAGAGTTGCCGGTGCTGGGTGAGTTCCTCCGCGAACAAGTGCTGGGTGGAGACAGTATCGGTAACTCCACATTGGCGCGCTTTCTTTCTATTCATGTGATCGTACTTCCTGCCCTGACGCTGATTTTGCTGCGCTGGCTCTGGAAGGACGGCGAAAGTGAGAAGTCACTGGCGCCTCACTTTGGTGTCGCTTCGGCCGTCGCCGGGCTTGTCATTGTAGTGGCAGTGCTGGTGGCCGCGCCCCTTGGTTTGCAAGGCAACCTTAGCGAGCCCTATGCCGCCGCGCGTCCTGAATGGTTTGCCTTGCCGTTGTACGAGGTGCTGAAGATTGCCCCGGCGGGTG
>JAGQRE010000138.1 GCA_020425695.1 Planctomycetota bacterium | reverse complement strand
CCAACAACTGCCCGTACAAGGTTCGTCGTTTCAACTGGTTCCGCTACGAGCATCACAACCTGACGATGAACCTCGCGATCAACCCGGATGTGGTTGTCCGCAGCCGCGGCGTGATGGAAAAATGCAGCATGTGCGCCCAGCGTATTTATGAAGGCAAGCGCAACGCGGCACTTCACGAGACGGAAGTCAATGACGGCGACATCACGCCGGCATGCGCGCAGACTTGCCCAACACACGCCATTGTGATGGGCGACCAGAACGACGAAGACACTCGCGTTGCCCAGTTGTTGAAAGACCCGCGTAACTACGCGGTGTTGGCAGAAATCAATACGCGCCCGGCGGTTACGTACCTGACCAAGGTTCGCAACCGTGCACCAAAGAAGTCCGAACTCGCGATGGAAACTGAGGGCGGACACGACGGACACGGCCACTAGAGGAATGTAGGCAAGGACTATGGGACACGTTTATTCACCACTGCGTAGACCACTCGTACATGGCGGCAAGTCCATGCACGACATCACGCATGACGTGTGTAGTTCCATTGAGGGCAAACCGTCATCGCTCTGGTGGTACGGCTTCCTCGTGTCGGCTCTTGCGACAGCCGTGTTGTTTGGCGGCGAAGTCGGCTGGCTGTTGTATGAGGGTGTCGGCGTCTGGGGTCTCAACAAGACCGTGGGCTGGGGCTTTGACATTACCAACTTCGTGTTCTGGGTCGGTATCGGTCACGCTGGTACGCTAATCTCAGCCGTGTTGTTCCTGTTCCGTCAGAAATGGCGCACGAGTATCAACCGCTCGGCCGAGGCGATGACTTTGTTTGCCGTCGTTTGCGCCGGCTCATTCCCGTTGATCCACATGGGGCGTCTGTGGATCGGTTTCTTGTGGGTCGCCCCCTACCCGAACCTGCGCGGCCCGCTTTGGGTAAACATTCGCAGCCCGCTGCTTTGGGACGTGTTTGCGATCTCGACATACCTGACAATCTCGGCCGTGTTCTGGTACATCGGGCTGATCCCCGACGTTGCCACTGTACGTGACCGCGCCAAGCACTGGCTACGCAAGCTGGTGTACGGAACCCTTTCGCTCGGCTGGAACGGCAGCGTGCGCAAGTGGAATCACTACGAGACTGCGTACATGATTTTCGCGGGCTTGGCGACGCCGCTTGTGTTCAGCGTTCACTCAATCGTGTCGATGGACTTTGCGACATCGGTGATTCCCGGCTGGCACACAACGATCTTCCCGCCGTACTTCGTTGCCGGTGCTGTGTTCTCGGGATTCGGTATGGTACTGACGCTGCTGCTGATCACGCGTAAGACCATGCGCCTCGAGAATTACATCACCAAGGATCACCTCGAGAACATGGGCAAGGTCATTATTCTGACCGGCTCAATGGTGGGGCTGGCCTACGGCACTGAGTTCTTCATTGCGTGGTACAGTGGCAGCACATACGAAACATTCGCGTTCATCAACCGCGCAACCGGGCCGTTCGCCTGGTCGTACTGGATCATGGTCAGCTGCAACGTCATCAGTCCGCAGACGCTTTGGTTCAAGAAGCTGCGGCGTAGCCCGATGTTCCTGTTTGTGATGTCGATCTTTGTGAACATCGGTATGTGGTTCGAGCGCTTCGTGATTATCGTTACGTCGCTGCACCGCGACTACCTGCCGAGTTCATGGTCGTATTACTACCCGACCTGGATTGAACTGGGCACGCTGATCGGCAGCTTCGGGCTGTTCTTCTTCCTGTTCTTTCTGTTCATTCGTGTGCTTCCGGCCGTAGCCTTCGGCGAAGTGAAGGGCGTCATGAACATGGGCAAGAAGCACCCGTTCGCGCAGAAGGACGGCGGCGGTGACGACGCCACCGAGCCCACAATGGAAGAAATCAGGCAGATCGCTGAGCAAAGCAAAGAACACAGCCCAGAGCCGGAGGTGAGCCATGCTTGAGAAGCTGCTCAGCCATCTGACCGGTCAAGCCAAGGACGAGAGGGACAATCTGTTCCTCGGTGTGTTCACGCATGAAGACGACACGCTGGAGGCCACCAAGGCCTGCCGCGAGGCGGACTTCAACTTCTACGATGTGTTCTCGCCTTACGCCGTTCACGGGCTGGACCGCGCCATGGGCCTGCCCTTCAGCAAGATCACCTGGGTTACGTTCTTGTGCGGCGCCATGGGAACAATGATTGCTTTCTTTGGCATGTCATACATTGCTGCCTGGGATTGGCCCTTGAACATCGGTGGTAAGGCTCCATTCCCGTTCCCGGCCATGATCCCGATCATGTTTGAGCTGACAGTGCTGATCGGCGGTGTCTGCACAATGCTGGGGCTGTTCGCCCTGTGCCGGTTGTTCCCGGGCAAGAAAGCACGCCTGTTCCACCCACGCATCACGGACGACCGGTTTGTTATTGCCATTGAGATCGACGAAGATTTCGACGAAGCCAAGTGCCGCGAGATATTCACCAAGCACAATGTCGAAGAAATGAAGGAAGTCGACCCTGACTACGAAGCTTCGCCGGAAGGGGGTTCGGCATGATTGACAAGAAACTCAATGCCGTAATCGACCAGCAGGTCAAGATGGCCGACAAGACCAAGGACATCTTGGTCGAGGCTCACGAAACATACCCCGCGCGGGCGTGGATCGGGCTCGGCGCGTTGCTTGGCGCCATCGGCTGCGCTCTCGTGGCCGGGTATCTGCTGCGTGACTACGGTAAGCGCAACATCGAGTACATGCCGGACATGGGCTATAGCGAGGCGTGGGAAAGCCAGCTCAAGAACGACTACCGCGAAGACTACGCCAAGTACACGCCGGAGCTTCCGCCCTATGTTGCAGCTTGGGGCACCGCAGAAATGCCACCGCCACCCGGCACGATTTATCGCGGGCAGCAGAAGCTTGATATCCCGTCAGGTGATGAAGGCCGAGCACAGGCGGGTCGTGAGTTGACTAACCCGTACGCGAATGCCAGCGGCAAGGACCTTGACGAGGTTCTTAAGCGCGGCAAGGCGCTGTTCAGGATGAATTGCCAGGGCTGCCATGGCGTGGACGGGGTAGGCAATGCACCCGTCACGAAATACGGCATCGGTGCGCCTCAACTCGCGAACCAGACGGTCAGCCAGAAGTACCGAGACGGCGAGTTCTTCCACATCATCACCTACGGCATCAACACAATGCCGGCGCACGCAAACCGAGTGAACTACGACGACCGCTGGATAGTGATCCGCTATCTGCGTGAGCTGCAGAAGGGCAAGTAGGACATGAGCGCAACGATTATTGACGAGCCCGAAAAATTCAGCTTCCCGACCATGGTGAAGTTGGGCTGCTTTGCGGCAATTGCCGTAGGCCTGATTACGTTCGGGTTGTCTTTCATCGGCGGCTCAGATGTCGCTTTCGGTGGCTGGGCAATTGCTTCGTGGTACGTCGTCGGGTTTCCGCTGTTTGCGATGTTCTTTCTCAGCATCAATCACCTGGCGAATGCCGGGTGGCACGTCACTCTCAAGCGCGTTCCCGAGGCGATGACCACATACTTTCTGCCGGGGCTGCTGACATTTGCCGTTCTGTGCCTGAGCTTCCTTTCGACTGGCGATCACCAGTTGTACGGCTGGGCCCATTTGAACCCAGACCATCACGACGCGCACACTGAATTGATTCAGAAGAAGGCCGGTTGGCTAAACGTCCCATTCTTCCTCATTCGTACGGGTATCTATTTCGGACTTTGGACAGCCTTCGCGTGGGCCATTGTTCGGGTGTCACGCAAACAGGACGAGGACGGCGACTACAAGCACACGTTCACGGCTCGCAAGCTGGCGGCAGTGTTCAGTATCGTATTCGGGCTTTCCGTCACGTTCGCCAGTATCGACTTTATCAAAAGCGTTGAACCGACCTGGTTCAGCACGATGTTCGGCGTGTATCAGTTTGCAGGCATCATCGAAAGCGGATTCGCGATGCTGATTCTGCTGCTGCTGCTGCTGCGCAAGCTCGGCTATTTCAAGTCCGCAGTGAACGTAAACCACTTCCATAATCTTGGTATCTGGTTGTTCGCGTCGGCTACCTTCTGGGCCTACATTTGGTTCAGCCAATTCATGTTGATCTGGTACTCAAACATTCCGGAAGAAACCGCGCACTTTGTGGCGCGCTGGAATGGCCCTTGGTTCTGGGTCAGTTTTGCCCTGAACCCGATTGTGAACTGGGTGGTGATCTTCTTCCTGCTGCTGCCACGCCCGAACAAACGCAACCCGAAGATCCTGGCGATTGCGGCCGTCTCTGCGCTGATTGGACGATTCATCGATCTTTGGCAGTTCGTCACGCCGACACCGCACAACAACGCCGAAGGCGTTCCCGAAGCACACTTGTTGCCACAGGCGATGTTCTGGCAGATTCTGATCGTGGTCGGCCTGATCGGATTCTTCCTGCTGGTGACGCTGAAGGCCCTTGAGAAGGCACCGTTACTCGCGAAGAAGGACCCGTACTTCGAAGAATCGGTCCATCACCACATCTAGAAACGCTCCAATCATTGAAAACAATCGCGACCCTTCCGGGTCGCGATTTTCATTCCACTGGGGTTAGCCAATGGCCAACCTGTCGTGTCTTGTTTAACCTTGCCTCACATCACAGTTATACATCACCATGGAGAGCCCGATGCTGCGTTGGCTGCCGATCGTTTTGTTGGCTTGTGTGACTGTTTCCTGCCATCTTTTTGCCCAGGATAATCACTACTGGACACACAACTTCGGCACTCGTGCGAGCTTGATGGGCGGAGCCGTTATCGGCGGCGATCCGGACACAAGCGCTGTCTACTACAACCCCGGGCGATTGGGATGGCTCACGAATGACTCGCTCAAAGTCAGCGCTGATGGCTACCAGTTGAGCACACTCACGATTCGCGACGGAGCCGGGAAGGGCGAAAACCTAACCTCGACCGACGGCGACATCATCCCACTGGCTGGCTCCGGCGTGTTCCTGTTCGGCGAACCCGGTATTGCCCTCGGGTTTCAGATCATGGCGCGGCAGTACTTCAATGCAGGCGTCAGCACACGGCGAGAAGAATTCAAGAACGTCATCGACGACGCGCGATCGGCCGGGAATGAGCAGTACATTGGTAGCTTTCAATTCGACACCAACACTGAAGAGTACTGGGCCGGGCTCGGCTTCGGCTGGGCGATCACCGAGTGGCTAGGCGTAGGCATCACCCACTTCGGCGCGCTCAGGTTCGAAGAACAAAGCTACAACATTACGACGCGCGCAGTCGGCGGCTCCGGGCAGACCTTTGGTGCCGACAACATCGCCGGCTTTGACCTGTGGAATGTGCGCACGCTCTGGAAGCTCGGCGTATCGGCACAGTTTGGACCTTTGAAGATGGGCCTCACGGTCACAACCCAAAGCGTCAATCTGTTCGGTGGCGCGACCGTCAGGCGACAGATCAGCGTCGACGACCTCGACATCGACAACGATGGCACCGGCAATGAGTTGGAGGCAAATGACCGACGCGACGGCGTCAGCAGCGAGTATCGCTCGCCATGGTCCTTTGCTACGGGTGTAGACTACGACTTCGGTCCGGTCATTCTGGCGGTCGCGGCCGAGTGGTTTCTACCGGTGGGGCGCTACACGCCGGCCAATCCGTCCGGCGACAAGGCCTTCTTCATCGGCATTCCTGGCAGCGGAAGCAGTCGCGAGTTGTTGACGGTGTACGACGGCAAGCGCGGCGCGTTTAACATCGCGATCGGACTGGAAACGGAGTTCAGCGACGACTGGTCCGGCTTCTGGAGCATGCGCCGTGACGCCGCAGCCGACTATCTGGACTTCGACGATAAAGTGCACTTCGGAATCAGCACCTGGGATCTTTTCCACTTTGACACGGGCATCGCCTACACGACCCGGCAGGACGACGGCAGCAAGAAACATGAGCTGATGGTCGGATTACAGTTTGTGCTTGGCGCCGGGCGCACTGAACAGCCGGTGAATTTCGACACTCCGCGCGAGGACCGTCTTCTCACCGGAAGCACCAAGCGCACGGACATCAGCTACTTCTCAATCAGCCTGCTGGTCGGCTACACCTACTACTTCTAGTTGATGGTTGGTGCTCGATAGTTGATAGTGGTTGGCACCAGGGCGTTGCCCGAACCGTCTTTCCATTGTGATCTGCCGACACGTGCCCATGCTGATAGCTTCCTGGAACGTAAACTCGCTTCGCGTACGACTTGAACACCTGCTGGACTGGCTGAAACAGGCCGAACCCGATGTCGTTTGCCTGCAAGAATTGAAGCTGGAGACCGACAAGTTCCCGTTCGATGAAATCGGCGACGCGGGCTATGAAGCCGCAGCCTATGGGCAGAAGACCTACAACGGCGTGGCCATCTTGTCGCGCCTGCCCATTGAGGAAGTTATTGAGGGTTTCCCCGGCGAAGAAGGCCAGGCCCGCCTGATAGAAGCCGTCATTGAGGGTGTGCACATCTTCAGCGTCTACGCGCCCAACGGACAGGCGGTGGACAGTGACAAGTTCGCATACAAAGAACGCTTCTACGGCGCCCTGCGCGAACACCTCGACGGCATCGGCAAACCGACCGAGCCTGTGGCCCTGTGCGGCGACTTCAACATCGCGCCCGAGGCCTGTGACGTATGGGACCCGGAAGCCATGAAGAATGCGATCGGATTCCATCCATCCGAGCACCAATGGCTGAAGCACTTCACAGACTGGGGGCTGCACGACAGCCTGCGCCTCACGAATGACAAAGCAGGGCTGCACTCTTGGTGGGACTATCGCGGTGGCGGCTTCGCCAAGGATCACGGGCTGCGCATCGACCAGATCTGGGTCAGCGACGCGCTCAAACCCAGCGTTCGAAAAGGCTGGATCGACCTTGAGCCGCGCACGTGGGAGAAGCCCAGCGACCACACGCCGGTACTCTGCGAGCTTGACGTCTAGGTTGCGCCCAGAATCGTGCCCTGAATCGTGGAACGATGACAACCATCTAGTTGTTGGATAGGAGATCAGCCAAGGAGATTTCCGTGCCGGCTACCATACAAAGCAAGGCTCTTAGAACCTGTGCCGAGCAACTGCGCGAAGCTATCTCGCGCATGAATGAGCTTACGCAGGGGCTCGGCGACGCGCAGGCCAACTTCAAGCCCGGGCCGAAAAAGTGGTCGATCAATGAATGCCTTGACCACATCAACATCGGAAACCGCCTCTACGCGGACAAGCTTGAACAACATCTACAGAAGGCCCGCGACAAAGGGCTGAACGGTGCCGAACCTTATGGACGCGGGACCCTTCTGGGACGCTTCATCCTGAACAATTTGCGCCAGGGGGCCAAGGCGAAGAAAGTACCGGCACCCGGCGCGTTCAAGCCGAAAACAAGCGAACACAAGCTCAGCGATGTCACTGCGCAATTCAGGACGCATGCCACACGCCTGGCTGAAATCGCCGAGCAAAGCGACGGGCTCGCTCTGGGTCGCATCAAGTTCACCACGCCGGCCGCACCGGTTGGCCGCGTAACAGCCAGCCAAGCTTTCGAGATGATGCATCTGCACACGCACAGACACCTCGCCCAGGCGGGGCGTGTGAAGGACGCTGAAGGTTATCCAAGACGGGATTAGCCCATGGAGTTTGAGATCGTTGAGCGAGACTCCATGCTGATTGTCGGCTGGCAGGCCCGCTTCGTGTCGAGTCTTTTGCCTAATGCAAACAACTCGCGCGTCATTGGCGAACTCTGGGAGAAGACGTTCGATCTACCTGCCGTTAGCGACCTATCAGGCTCGCTGGGTGGCCCGTTATGGGGTGTCATCTGGGAGGACACCCCAGACGCTGAAGAGCTGAATTACCTTGCGGGCGTCGCATTCAGCGAAGTACCCGCACTGCCTGAAGGCATGACCAGTCGAGCCGTACCCGCCCAAACCTACGCGAAAACGACTCACCGGGGCTCACTGAAAGGACTCAAAGAGACAATTGAACAACTGCATCACTGGGTAGACGAACAGGGCTACGTCGCACCCGCTAACTGGCACGATCTGGAGCTTTACGACGATCGCTTTCTGCAGCCCGGTCCCGATCAGGCCTTTGACTATTTCATCAGCATCCAACGCCCCTGACAGCCGAGCCAGTCTGTGACGGATTGCCTAATTAGCCAGCCCGCGAAAGCCCTTGCCATCCTTGTGAGCCCCTCTAACATCCGGCGACGAACGGACTTCGTAGAATTTCCGGCGCACCCGTTGGGTGCCTGACGCAGGCGCAATCGATGGACTTTCTGGCAGCGGCATTTGATCCGCAGAACCTGAAGCATCACCTCAGCGTGATCACGTTCCTTCCGTTGGTTGGGGCGTTGTTCATCACGTTCATCAACGGCAAACGCTCCCGCGAAATCAAAGCCACAGCAATCTTCTTCAGCCTCATTACTTTCGTGGCCAGCCTGCCGATCCTGTTTGAGTTCAAGCTCAACAGCAGCTTCCAGATGGTTGAAACGACCAGCTGGATTCCGGCCTTTAACATCAACTATTCGATGGGCGTGGACGGCATCAGCCTATTCCTCGTACTGCTCACCACGCTGCTTGGCCCGATCATCATGCTTTCGTGCAGCACCAACATTCACAAGCGCGTCAAAGAGTTCTTCATCGCCATGCTGGTACTTGAGACGGGCGTGATCGGCAGCTTCTGCGCGCTCGACTTGTTCCTGTTCTATGTGTTCTTCGAGTTGATGCTGATCCCGATGTACCTGCTGATCGGCGTCTGGGGCAGCGACCCGGAAGGGCGCCGCGCCGCCGCGATGAAGTTCTTCGTCTACACGCTTGTCGGCTCGCTGTTGATGTTCCTGGCCGTGCTGTACGTAGCGAACATCGCAGGCACTTTCGATATCCGCGAGCTGACGCAGATTCTGCCGGCGCTCGCCGCTGACGGTGAATTCACGCGCGGTGCGCAATACGCGTGCTTCCTGGCGTTCATGCTGAGTTTTGCGGTCAAGACGCCTCTGTTTCCTTTCCATACATGGCTGCCCGACGCCCACACTGAAGCGCCAACCGGCGGTTCCGTCGTGCTCGCCGGTGTGCTGCTGAAACTCGGCACGTACGGCATGCTGCGCTTCGCGATTCCACTGTTCCCGGAGCCTGCTGTTACGCTGGGGCCTGCTATCTGCATTCTGGCGGTGATCGGGATTATCTACGGCTCAATGATGGCCATCGCCCAACTCATCAGCAACGGTGACTGGAAGCGCATGGTCGCCTATAGCTCAGTCGGGCACATGGGTTTCATTGTGCTGGGCATCTTCAGTTTCAACCTGATCGCAACCCAGGGTGCGCTGATCCAGAGCATCAACCACGGGCTGTCCACAGGCCTGCTGTTCCTTCTGATTGGCATCGTTTACGAGCGCCGCCACACACGCCTGTTTGACGAATACGGCGGGCTGGCCAAGAGCATGCCCAAGTTCGCGATCCTGTTCATGATCGCGACGCTTGCCAGCGTGGGTCTGCCCGGCACCAATGGCTTTGTCGGCGAGTTCCTGATTCTAATCGGCACCTTCGGCGGCGACATGAACGGGCTGCGCGAAGGCTGGGTCTGGAACTTCCACAGCACCATGGCTGTGCTGGCCGCCACGGGCGTGGTGCTCGGCGCTGTATACATGCTGTGGAGCTATCAGCGTGTGTTCTTTGGCAAGGTCACCAAGCCGGAAAACGAGAAGCTCAAGGACGTCACAACAACCGAGATGACATTTGCCATGCCGATGGTTGTCCTGATCTTCCTGTTGGGTGTTGCGCCGGGCTGGTTCCTGAACCGCACGGAAGACGCCGTGCGTCAGGGGTTGGCTAACTCACTGGTACAGGCCGACGTGATCCAGGCGAACAACGCCGCCCGCGCCGAGGCGCAAAAACAGGCTCACGACTAGGCCAACAGAAAAACCAGCAATCCCGCCGCCATGATAGCCATGGCAACGGCGACCATGACAATGCGGGTGTTGCCGCCCTCAATCATGCGGTCAGCAAGATCGTCCGGATAGTCATCGTAATCCAGCACCAGCGACTCCCTAGATTAGCCAGACGAACAGAATACCGCCCACGGTAAGCAACAGGCAGCCAAGTCCGATGCAGCCGAGTTCAATGCAGCCGGACAGTAGTGGCTGATGCTGTCCATCAGGCTTTGATTCACTGTCCACTATGGCCCCTCCAACGCAAGCTTGGCTATCAACTCAATGGCTGCGTCTATGATGCTGCCCCCGATCGCGTCGGTGACATCAGAAACTGACGTATGTCCTTGCTTTTCAGTGCTTTGTGCTGAGTTGTCGGTCATGGCTTCCTCCCGTCACAACCTTATTGTCCCTCGTGAACTCCACCGTGACGATTACAACAACCCAGCTCGTTTAGAGCCTCTCGCTGCGAGCACGATCTCGCTTGCCCTTCCCGCCCAAACAGGCACAATCCCTTAGATGAAGCCTGCACGACTGATCCATGCCATGACCGACCTCTGCCTTGGGCTGATCGTCGGAGCGGCCGTAGGCGCGAGCGTCGCCGCCAGCGTTATCTTTGGCGTTTCGCGAGAGCAGGGCTTTGAAAAGCACATCGCCAACACCTTGGCCGGCAGCATGTTTGACCGCTTGGGGTGGCCGATGCTTGTCGCAGCCGTAGTGGCGACCGTCGGTTGCCTGTATGCGGCAAAGAAGCCCCCGGCGACGGGGTTCATGACAGCCCGTACGCGCGCGTTGTGGAAACTCATGGGCGGCGCGGGCTTGGTCATGCTGCTATGTGGCGCGCTGACTCAGTTCTACTTCGCGCCGCGCATGGCCGACCTGCGCGCCGAGGAACTGCTGGACGACATCAACACGGACACCATGACCCCCGCCTGGGTCTGCTTCGACTACGACCCCGCCAAGCCCGCACGCAATGCGTACGCCGGCCC
>JAGQRE010000137.1 GCA_020425695.1 Planctomycetota bacterium | reverse complement strand
ACCAATGGCTCATCGGCCAGCTCAATGAACGCCTTCTTGCGGTCCGCCTGCATGCGCGAGCCGGAGCCGCCTGCCACGATGATGCATGAGAATTGCGCCATGTTGATCTCCCGCGCATATGTCTAACAACTTGATGCGTGTTTTTCGATTTTGGATTTTGGATTGATCGACTGCGCCGCTACAAGTGCGGGCGGGCAGTCTCATTGAACATACAGGGGCCGATCATGCCGCAGATTACGCATCTCACCGCTCGCGAAGTGCTGGACAGCCGTGGCAACCCGACGGTTGAAGTGGAAGTCGAAACGCTCAGCGGAGCCAAGGGGCGCGCCATCGTACCCTCCGGTGCGAGTACCGGCGCACACGAAGCCAATGAGCTGCGCGACCAGGACGCGCGCTACGGCGGCAAAGGAGTGCTGCAGGCCGCCCGCCACGTCGAGGCCATGATCGACCCGGAGATTGCCGGCACCGATGTGACGGAGCAACGCGAGATCGACGAAGTGATGATCGACCTCGACGGCACGGAAAACAAGTCACGCCTCGGCGCCAACGCCATCCTCGGTGTCTCGCTTGCCTGTGCACGAGCCGGCGCTGACTTTGAGGGGCTGCCGCTGTATCGCTATCTCGGCGGGCTGAACGCAACAACACTGCCCGTGCCGATGATGAACGTTCTGAACGGCGGCGCACACGCGGACAACAACCTCGACATCCAGGAGTTCATGCTGGTCCCCCACGGATTCGAGTCTTTTAGCGAGGCCCTCCGCGCCGGTGCAGAAACATTTCACACACTCAAGAAGCTCTTGAACGACAAGAATCTCAGCACCGCAGTCGGCGACGAAGGCGGCTTCGCTCCTAACTTGGAGAGTGACGCACAGGGGCTTGAACTCCTGAACGACGCGATTACGGCGGCCGGCTACGTACCGGGCAAACAGATCTGTCTCGCGCTTGATGTCGCCGCGACCGAGTTCTACAGCGACGGTAAGTACAAGTTCGGCGGCGCAGACAAGACCAGCGAAGACATGATCGCCTACTACGCTGACCTGTGTGGCAAGTATCCCATAGTCAGTGTGGAAGACGGGCTGGCCGAAGACGACTGGGAAGGCTGGACGAAGCTGGTCGAGAAGCTGGGTGCTAGCACACAGCTTGTGGGCGACGACTTGTTTGTCACCAACGTAAAGCGACTGCAGCAAGGCTTTGAGAAGAACGCAGCGAACAGCATCCTGATCAAACTGAACCAGATCGGTACGCTGACCGAAACGCTGTCATGCATCCGAATGGCGCACGAGCACAACTACACGACGGTCATCAGCCACCGCAGCGGTGAAACCGAAGATACGTTCATCGCCGACCTCGCCGTCGCCACCAACGCCGGGCAGATCAAAACCGGTAGCCTGTGCCGCACCGACCGCGTCGCCAAGTACAATCAGTTGCTGCGCATCGAAGAAGAGCTGCATCACCAGGCCTACTACGCCGGGCTTTCCGGGCATTTCGTTCGCTAACCAGAAGGCCCGCGTTCATGCCGTACATCAAACCTGAAGATCGCGCCCCGCTGGATGCACTGATTGATCAGCTATGCGCAGTGCTTCCTGCAGAAGACTTTGCTGGCCAAGTCAACTACGTGGTGTCGAACCTTTGCGCGGGTGTGTTGCGTGAGAAAAAGAACTACGCACGCATCAACGAACTCGTAGGTGCGCTGGAGTGCGCCAAGCTTGAGTTGTACCGGCGCGTTGCAGCGCCGTACGAAGACATGAAGATTGAACAGAACGGCGACGTCTATTAGCTCAAGGCGAGCTGTCGCCGGGCTTGCGATCAAATGCCTGCTGTGAGGGCCTGTCGGCAGCTCCGCTGGCCTGTTCCGAAGGTTTGTGATTATTCGGACGCTCAGCAGTTGGGCTGAGCACTGTAAACCCAACCACGGCTGCAAGAGCAAGAGAACCGGCCGCAAAGGCCCAGATGAAGCGACTCATGATGTACGTTCACTGTCTGGGGTAATCAGGGTACGCCCAGATTCTATCGCCTCTTTCGGGTTCAGGATTCACAGACGCGTCACAGGCGCGTAGCAGTTCGCCTCTGTGCAGTTTATGCAGTAAAGCCGGGCGCAAGTGCTGGCCATTCATGGGCTTATGTGGGATAATGAACCATGTAGCATCACGCCTACCCACCCATTCGGGAGCCGCTTGTGGACGACTTCGCTTTGCGAGGTTTCAGTTTCGCAAGCTCTTCGACTTACACAATTGTCGAGGAGCTCGGTCGCGGTGGTATGGGCGTAGTCTATCTCGTCGAGAAAAACTGCGGCGGCGTACTCGACTATGTCGTCTTCAAGTCATTCAAAACACTCGACGAAGAACAGGAAGCACGCCTCCGGAACGAAGCGAACATCGCGACGTTCTTGCGCCACGAGAACATCGTAAAAACCTACGGGCTTGAGTACTGCAAGCTCAGCGACATGCCCGAGCAATTCCGCAAAAACCTGAACGTGCGCAACCTCCCGAAGCAGACCAGCGACCTGCAACTGCCGACGTTTCATCTGCGGCGCATTGCCGACCCGCGCAAGGGCGGCAAATCACGCACACCCGGCTTCGCGCCCGCACGCATGCCGAACCCGAAGGCCACCAAAACGATCGACACCAGCCCGCGCGTGCTGTTCATGGCGATGGACTATGTCGATGGTGTTGACCTGTCAATGCTTTCGCGACACCACTTCAAGCTGCATCTGCTGCTGCCGATGCAGATGTCGATGTTCATGGTCAGCCGCATCGCCCGTGCGCTGGCCTACGCCCACCAATGGATCGTTCATAAAGACGTGACGCCGGGCAACATCCTGATCAACAGCGAAGGCGTACCGCGGCTGACCGACTTCGGCATTGCCGCGCCGCTGAGCGCCGCGGGTGAAGAGTTCGCAGGCAAGGTGCACTACATGGCACCCGAACAACTGGCGCGTCAGCGCGTTGACGGACGGGCCGACATCTTCAGCCTCGGCGTAGTCGCCTACGAGTTGCTGACGGGCATCAACCTGTTCAAGCCGTTGTCACGCGGGTCGTGGGATGAAAACGTGCGCTGGGTGAAACAGGCGCAGTCTCGCCCGATCATTCCGCCCAACGAAATCTGCACCGACATCCCGGAGAAGCTGTCGAACATCGTCATGAAGATGCTGGATTTCGACGTTGAAAAGCGCTTCCAGCGGATGATCGAAGTCCTGATGGAACTTGAGAAGCGGTACCTGTTCGCGCAGGGGTTTGGGCCCACAAACAACAGTCTTGCGGCCTACCTGCGGATCTTCGAAGCAGATTTCATCGGCGCTTCGCAGGATGAGCTGCGCCAGTTGACCTTCCTGCGTAACCCGGAAGGCAAAGTGGCGCTGCAGCGCCGCATCAGCAAAGACCTGTACACAGAACGCGGGCTTGAAGAGGTGCGCGCGCGCAAACGCTCGCCGATCTACAACGTCATCGCACGTCAGGAAGCGGGCAGCCGAAACAACCCGCAGCCGCACAACAACTATCCCAAGGGGCCTGCCGCGATGGCGGGCGGCAGCGTGATCATCGAGAAACCCGCGGGGCTCACGAAAGACCCGCTGTCGAGTTAACGCCTTCCACGCGAACCATACTTGTTAATCAATCCGCGCTTCGTAGTGTACCGGGCGGAGGAAACAATGGATCAGTGGACACCCGAGAAACGCGAAGACATCGTCAAACGCCTGCACGACAAAGGCGTGAATCGCCCTTGCCCCCGCTGCAACGGCGAGGCATTCAGTCTTGTTGACGGGTTCGCCGTCTTCGGCATGGTTGAAAAGCTGGACGACGAAACGGTACGAAACCTGATTCCAAGCGTCTGCGTGGCCTGCAACAAGTGCGGCTATCTCACGTTCCACGCCATGGGGCCGCTCGGGCTGCTGGACAAAGACCAGCCACCACCACCACAGGACAAACAGACAATCGAAGAGTAGCGCTTATCGGAACTTCACGCCGATACTGAGTTGCGAGTAATAAACGTCGTTGAACTCGTCCGTCGGCAGGTACATCTGAACGGACACTTCGAAGAAAATCCCGATCTGGTTCGTCAGCTCGAAGTCGGCTGACCGGACCATGATTTCGAGCCCGTTTGTAAGCCCGCCCTTGTCGCGGAAACTGACGTTGTTGAACGGACGCCACAACGCGAAGAGAATGAACCGCGTGCTCTCGGGCAGGAAGAAGAACTCAAACCCGACGCCTGTCGCTGTGCCGAAAACGTAGGCCTGTTCCCAGTCCACACGCTGCCGGTCCTTGATGCGCCCGAGGGTGCCAAGCTGGTCGTCGCGGTACACACTGTCAAACGCACGAACAACGCGACGTCTGAACACCATCCACGAGCTGACTTTGTGGACGAACCACATGAAACGCCAGCGTGCGGCAAACTCAAACTCGACGTTCACGCTAAGCTTTTGTGCGTCGTTCGCGCCGCGATAGTTGCGCGAAAATGGCAGCCCTTCGATTTCGTGTGTGTTCGAGTACTGCGTATTCAGGATGCCGAACGCAACGTCGGCTCGCGGCATGAACGACAGGCGCCACTCATTCGAAAGCCGGTACTCGATGTGTGCACGGACACCGACACCCCAAGGGTCAAACGAGTACAGCCAGTTCGATGCCAGCGAGTTATCGAGCCCGCGTATGTCTGAAATGTTGTACGAACGCGCCGTGTAGTAGACGTTCCAGGCCAGCCCGAACTCGCCCACGCCCACTTCCTGGAAACGCTTTGTCTCGTTCGGATGACGCTCGCGCGTATACGGCTGACGCGTTATGTCAAACTTCATGTCTTCGGCCGCTGTGCCTTCACCATCCCTGCTGTCATCCGCCGTCTGGCCCATCGCAAACCGCGACTGCCAGTCGGTGCGCAATGGCGGCACCCCCGCCTGCGCCTCAAGGGCGGTCAGCGGCAGCAACGCCAGCAGAAACAACAGGATCATGCCACCGCGCCGCATGCGGCCTCTTTCAGCGGGTTATGAAGGGGAGGCAGTCTAGGGGTGTCATCAAGGTGGTCAAGCGGGCTGAACTCATCGCGACACTTTTGAATTGTGTACCACCACGTCAAGGTCTGCCCCGGCCACTTTGCCCCGGCTGATATCCATGCCGTGTGACTTCAACAGTGTCGGCGACCCGCGACGCAGGATCAGCTTGATGTCAGCCGCGTCCGCACCGGGCAGATCAAACTCGAACACCTGTGGTTTGCCGGGCCAGAGCCGGTTGTCCTCGCCCTCTGCTTCCGCGCGCCAGTATGGCAGCGACCAGTCAGCGCCCTCGCCGGCCTTGAAATTTCGACCTATCAATACCGCCTGTGTGGCATCCGCCGCTTCACCGATTCTTTCTCCGGGCGGGAAGTCAGACGCAGGTGCAAGTGTTTTGCCGCCCGCCGCCCCGGTCACTGCCAGCAGGTATCGCTTCAAGCCATGGCCCGTCGGGACGGCGTGCCCTGCACCAGTGTTTTCAAGCGTAACGCGAACACGCAGCCCGTCTGTCAGGGTTTCTGTTTCTACCTGCATGCTGATGGCCGCCTTCAGGAACTCCGGGTCTTCGGTGCCGACGAAGCTGTGCTTGTGCGATTCGTTAAGAGGGCGATAGCGGGTGCTATAGCGCGCAATCTCGGCCCCGTTGTTGGCAACCTCCGAAGCCTTCAGGTCTCCGCCCATCTTCAACTGCATCATCTTGCCCGGCTGCCGCGGGTCAGGAACCATGCGCACTTCGCCCGCAACGTACTGCGGCATATGGCACGACTGGCACTCTTTATAGTCCTCACCGGGCTGGGCGTACCGCGTCTGCCTCCATTCACTGTATGTGCTCTGGCCGGCGACACGCCGATCATCAAGCTGGTGCTCGTGACAGCCCGCGCACAGCAGGCCCATCTCGAACACCGGGTTGTAGCTGGCACCCATGTAGAGGAAGCTGACATCCGGCAACGGGCCGAACACGCGCTTGATGTTTCCGGGCACCGTGTCGTCGTGCGGATTGGGTCGCAGCAACCGGATCGATCCGTTCATCCCCGGCGACTCGACCACACTGATGCGCTCAATCTTGTGGCAGAAATCGCAGTGGTTGCCGTGCAGGTCCACGCCCTTGGCATCCAGCAGCGTCGTACTATCCAGATGGTAGCTGTGCAGCTTCGCGGCGAGGCTTGGTGAGTGGCACGGCGTGCAATCATCGGTGTTGCTGCCGGCTGCCAGCGCGTGTGGCCGCGCATCCTGCTGGAATGCAGCACGCGTCCACTGATTCGTCGCCATGCTCGCGTGACGCGAAGTTCTCCACGCTTCCCATTCGCGGCGGTGGCAGTTGCCGCACTGGAGATGGTCTTCTGCGTCGTACGATGCACGTGGCGTGTACTCGGGCGATACCCATTCGTAGTTGGTGTAGTCGGTGCGATCAATCGGGCGCAGTGTGATGGTCGCGAAGGCAACCTTCTGCCGGTCGCGCTTGGGGCCGATGGCCGAGAACGCGGTGTCCTGCTCGAGCGTGACAATGCCGTTTGTGTAGCCAAGTTTACCGGCTGCGAGCAGCGTGAGCGCTTCCACTTTCTCAAGCTCCAACTTGAAGAACCCGCGCGAATCCGTCAGGGCCTCCACTTTGCCGGCCGCACGGCGTTTTACGGCGGCACCGCCCAGCCCCTCGCCCTGTTCATCGACCACGCGTCCCCACAGGACAAACGGGTCGTCTGCGGGCGCTTCATAGGCTTCGGTGTAGGCACGTACACGCCCTTCGAGAGGGCGGTCTTTCCAGTCATCGACGACAATGACGGACGCACGATCAGCCGGCATCTCCTGCCCTGCGGCGAGGCTCACCTGCACGGCCTCGCCCAGTTCCTGCGGGTGATCGCCAAAGGGCAGCGTGTCGTGGTAATAGCGCACGTTGATGCGCGTGCGATCATCCGAAAACGTAAACCATGCCCCGCCGCCGTTGCTGACAGCGCGACTAAGGTCAAGGCACGACCACACGCTGAACCACTCACCCTGGTTGTTCAGACGCCCCTCACCGACGGCGTACCATGCGCCGCCACCTTCCTGGTCGTCGTTGCCCCAGCTGATGTACTGAATGTTGTCACCACGGATCTGAACATCCACGCGGTAGTCGTACTTGCCGAAGATATAGCTGGCGGCAAAGTCAGGTGCGCCGATTGACGGCGGTACGGAATCACCGCGGAAGTGCTCCCACGTTGGAGAGCGCCGCCACTGCTTTATGTCGCGCGCCCACTGTTCGACTTCGCGCCGCGTGGCGGGCGGGTCATAGCTTGAGCGATAGCCCGGCACGCGCGGGTCAAGCACCAGCACAACCAGCAGCAATAACAGCAGCCCGATTGCCAAGTATCCGTGGAGTTTTGCTTCCATCGCCGCCCTTCGTGTGGCGCATGCTATCAGCGCGGACGGCCCGCGAAAGACGGTTACAAAGCAGCCGGCGCTTTGCAAAGCCCGTTGCAACCACAGTTAGTTAGGCTGCAATGGACGCAATTTGAGACAAGGAGCTTAGACGTGAAGAAATTGATGACTTGTGTACTAGCCTGCGGAGTATTGCTTGCAGGCTGCGGACAGAAACCTGACGACCGGCTTGTCGCGCTTGAAGGCCAGGTGAAGTCGCTGGAAACAGAACTTGAACAGGAACAGGCGCGCAATGAGACCTTGCAGGACCAAGTCACCAAACTTGATGGTGACCTCCGCGACAGCCGCGGCGACGCCGATGAGCTGGCACTGAAGGTGAGCAAGCTTTCGAGCAAGAACGAAGAACTCGTCGACGAGATCGACGCGCTAAAGACGAAGCTCGAAAGTGCAGAAGCGCGCACTACAACGACTACGCCCGAAGAGCCGCCAGTTTCCGAGCCGACCGTCGAAACTCCCGAAGAAACTCCCGAAGAAACGCCGGAGACAACACCCCCGGCGCCGGACCCGAAAGTAAAGCAGCGCCTCACCGATTTGCTGCCACTGGTGAAAACGGGCACCGACCGCGAAGCGTTGAATGAAGCCGTGGAACTCATCTACGGCTCAGACAAGCAGACTCGCGACGATTTCATCACGGAAATTCAGACCTGGGTGAAGAACGAACCCAACAACAAATACGCACGACTGACCCTGGCCCGTGCGCTCACGACGCGCTTCCAGGACCTCGAAGGCAAGTTCATGAAGCAGGGAGAACTTGCCGGTCAAATCAGGACCGAAACCGAGAAGGCGCTCGAAACCGACCCCGATTACTACGAGGCCGTCCACTTCCTCGCCATTCTCGAAGTGAACTACCCGGCCTTCACGCCCGAGTTCAAGGGGGCCAACAAAGACCTCGACAAGGCGCTGGAACTGCAAAAGACACTGACATGGGAAGACCATTTTGCGGACATCTACACGGCCTACGCGCAGTGGCATCGCAAGCAGGGGCAACTTGACGCGGCGGCGGCAAAAGTGCAGGCCGGTCTCGACCACGCACCACGAAACCAAGGCCTGCTTGACGAGCAAAAGCGAATCGAAGACGCGAGTAACGAAACTGAAGGAAACTGATCCATGAAGAACACATTGCCAATGATAGTCATCGCAATTGTTGCGCTGGGATTAGGTGGCGCAGTCGGCTGGTACATGGCTGATTCAAGCAGCCACGGCACCACAGCGCCTGAATCCAATCAGACAGGACGCGCAGCACTCGACAACGCAACACCGCTGGAGGATGAAACCGAAGGCGAGCCGGCAAAGCGTACCGACGAATCGAAGAGTCGCGGTGATTCGAAGCTCTTGAAGGAAGCACGCGAGGAACTTGCCCAGGTTAAGAAAGAGAGAGATGAGCTGGCGCAAGCCAACAAGGAACTGAGCGACGAGGCATCCACGCGCGAAGCACGAATCACTGAGCTTGAGACACAGCTCGAAGCCAGCAAACAGCCGGAAGTGTCCGACAAGCGCCTTCCCGTCAATTTCGGTAAATGGGACAGCGTCGATGGTCTGCGCGACGCCAACTGGAAAGAGATCGGCGACGTCTACAGCAAGATGGGAGCCATTGTCAAAGAGCGGGTGAAGGCCGTCCGCGACGGACGCGAGCCTGATCCGGAAGGCCAGAAGCAACTCGGCGAACTCAACAAGATGCTGCAAAACCACTTGGTGAGTTTCTTCAACAAGCTGCCGACCAACTCGGGGCCCAACGGACAGTTCACCCACCCGGCCAACCTCGTGAACACCTTGGCTGGCCAGCTTGAGGCTGCGGATCTGCCCCTGACGGAAAACCAGATCGAGCAACTCGGAAAGCTCGGAGACGAATACGACAAGAAGTGGGACGCACTGCAGCGAGGCTACACCGACTCAACCTGGACTCTTGAGAAAATCCTCGACGAATCCGAATTGAAAGAGTGGTTCCACGACGAGATGTTCAAGGTCTGCACAGTGCAACAAAAAGAAGCTGCATTGCCCGCAGAGATTGACGGCATTGTGGGCGCGGACTTTTACTCGGCAGGCCTGTTCCTGAACGCGAATATGGGCATGGTCAACCCAGTTAACGTCGCCGACACTACTGAAGCTAAGACCAGGCTTCGCGAGTGGGTCACAGCAAGGTCAGGACTGAGCTCGGAGACAATCGACGCAGCAGACTTCCTGTTCGATGACTGGCTCAACACCCTCTCCGATCAACTGACACCCAAATCCGAAATCGAGGCAAACCTGACGCAGTGTCGAGATGTCATCCGTGCCGGTCGTGCCCAGCTAACCGCGCTGAAAGCGCTTAGCGAAAGCTACGCCACCACGCCTGAAGCCAAAAGAGGTATCGCGGCCATCGTACCGATCGCTCTGCCTCAGGTTGTACTGCCGGAATAGTACGGCTGTACCTCAGAGGCTACACAAATACTATGCTGCCTCTCGCACTGACGGAGACGAACATGACCGACGAAGCCAACGCCAAGCCCGCAGCAGCGCCGGAGCCGGCTGATGTGCCGGTATCGAAAGCCAAAGAACAGATCGAAGGCAAACGCCCCATTGATCGCATCATCATCCACCCATTCCCGAAGGTTGTGTTGCTGTGGCCGGTGATGCTGTCGTCGCTGTTGTTCTACTTCCTCGGCGGCGGCGTATCTGAAAACCCACTGGTCGACAACTCCGCCCTAGGCTGGTGGTGGATCGTTATCTTCTTTTTCAACCTGCTGGTTCACACCTTCGACTTCGGACGCACCAACTTCATTGCGACCATTGCGGTGATGGGTATCGGCTTCCTCGGGTTATGGGTCTGGGACCTGCAATCGGATATTGAAGTCTACGGCAAAATCTACAGCTTCTTCGGTGACCAGCAGTTGAACATGCACCCGAACTTCTACGCAATGATGGCGGCTGTTCTGGCTGTGCTGATGCTGATGGCATTTATCACCACCCGCTTCAACTATTGGGTGCTGGCGCCGAACCAGCTTACGCACAAGCACGGCATTCTCGGCGACGAACGCCACTACGCGACGATCAACATGGGAGTTGAGAAAGAGATCCCGGACATCTTCGAGTTCCTTCTGTTCGGCAGCGGGCGGCTGATCTTCAAGCCCGGCATGGGGCAGGATCAGCACAAGTCGCTCGTGGTCGATAACGTCTTCCGCGTGAACCGACTCGAAAAGAAAGTCCGTGAGTTCCTGGGCGTCATCAAGGTGGACGAAGACCGCTTCCGCTAAATCGCAGTTGCAGATCACGACTCCCCTCGGGCGAATACCCCGAGGGGAGTTTCTAATTGTCCCGACGAGACACGAGGATTGTGGCCGATACCAGCAATAGCCCCGACGCAACCAGCAGCCAGCTCGAGAACTCCGTCGATTCCCGGCTACCGCTATCCGCCGCTGCTACGTTTCCCTGTGGTTTAAACGGCGCAGCCATGGCGGCGCGTTGCGTGGGCAACCTTGAGTCACCGGCCAACTCATACATTGACCGTTCAC
>JAGQRE010000136.1 GCA_020425695.1 Planctomycetota bacterium | reverse complement strand
ACTGCGCCGCCCAACTCCAGTGCACGGGGCGCTTGGCGCGTGTGATGTAGCCGCGTGTGAACAGGTCGCGGAAGACACGCAGCACGTTGGATTCATAGACCGGATTGGTCGTCAGGTAAGGCTTTTCCCAGCGCGCCAGCGTGCCGGTGCTTTTGAACTGTCCGCGCTGCTTGTCGACGAAACCGTTGGCGTAGTCGAGGCACATCTCGCGCAGCTTGACGTTGGTCATGTCGTCAGGCTTCTTACCGCCGAGTTCCTTCAGCACGTTGTGCTCGATCGGTAGCCCGTGGCAGTCCCAGCCCGGCACGTAGGGGACGTCAAAGCCCTGCATGGTGCGGAACTTCACAACCATGTCTTTGAGGATCTTGTTCATGCCCGTGCCGGTGTGGGCGTCGCCGTTGGCGTATGGTGGGCCGTCATGCAGTACCCACGGCTCGGCACCCTTGCGGGCGGTGCGGATCTGCCCGTACAGGTTGTCGTCGTCCCACTTTTTCTGCAGGGCGGGTTCTTTCTCGCTAAGCCCGGCCTTCATGGGGAAGTCGGTCTGCGGAAGCTGGACAGTTTCTTTGTATCGCTGCTTGGCAGCCTTGAGTGCTTCTTCGTTGCTCATGATCTGATTCCTGCTCAGCGCCAACCGGTGCAGGGAAAAAAGCCCCAAAACCGTGGCGGAGGTCCGTGTTTATACGTGATTGTTCGTGGTGACAACGCCCCGTGGGGCGGTTGAATTGCCGAGCCTACGCCAATTCGGCCAGCTCGGCGTCGGTAATTCGCTCAGCCTCGTCAGCGAGCAGGATGGGTATGCCGTCTTCAATGCGGTAGGCCAGCCCGCTTTCCTTGCAGAGCAGGCGGTTGCCCTTCTGGACGAGCGGCTTGTGGCTCTTTGGACAGACCAGCATGGCCAGAAACTCCGGCTTAAGCGTGGTCTCGACTGAATTTTCGCTGCCTTCGGACATTCTGCGGCCTTCAAACCAACTGCGCGCATGGTATGGAACGTGTCCCGGTTTCACAAGCAACAGGCGCTTTGGAAATTGGGCTCGCACCGGGGCTTGACACACTCAGGGCATGGCACTACTTTTCTCCGCCCGCGCGAAGGTGAATGGCGCGGTATTCAGGTGTAGCGATGAAACAGCATATTCGTAAGTCCAACGTCAAACGTAACCGTACCCACGGCTTCCGTGCACGCATGAAGACGGCTGATGGCCGTAAGGTTCTCGCACGCCGCCGCCGTAAGGGTCGTCTCAAGCTGACTGTGAGTGAAGAACGCCGGGTAAAGCACCAGGGTGCCCCGCGAACAGTGCTTGAGCGTCGCCGCAAGCAGCGTGAAGCTCTGCGCCAGAAGCGCAAGCGCGCCGGCAAGATCTAGCGCATAAATCATCTATACGACGGGCGGCCAAACGGCCGCCCGGTCTTGTTTAACTCCATGCCTGACTCAGGTTCGCGCGAACACTACCCCGGCAAATATGCTGAACAGTACGGGTGTGATACTGGCGCCAATGGCGGGTGAGAACGCGCCTGACTGCGCAAGCGTCTCAAACCAGAACTGCAGGATCTGGTAGCCCACAACGCACAGAATTGCGAGGCTGCCGGCCGTAAACGCCTTCAGCCCACGTCTCGACAGAATCAACCCGACACCGCAACTCAACAGGATAAATCCCGCAAACGGGTGCCAGAGCTCGTGCCAGAGGTTGGTTCGCAAGTCCAGATCATCCGGCGAGACCGTGCTGTCGCTCCAAAGCTGCGTGAGCGGACGATCGGAGTAGCTGCGGCGCCGTCGTGCAAAGTCGGCCGGGTAGAGCTTGCCAAAGGGCAGGCTGCCGTCGAAGTGCCCCGGCTTGCCGTCGGTGACGGGGTCCTGACCTGTCAGCCCGGCAAGGTCGTAGACTGTCGCCTCGGTGGGGGACCACCATTCATTGCGCTCATCAACCCAGCGTAGCTCTTTGGCGACAATCACGCGGGAGCCGTCAAGGCTGAGTACCCGTACGTCCTCAATGGTTCGGGTATCCAGATTGTACCTTCGGACGAACCAGACGTTGCCGTCGTCGTCGCGGACGCTCACGCGCTTACCCTTGCGGTATTCAAATGCTCCGTAGGGTGATTCTCGCGCGGCGTCGGCCAGTGACGGCAGGGCCAGTTCTCTCAGCCCCAGCCCCAATACGCCCAGCAATAGGGCCGGGATCATGATCGCGGCAAGTGCCCGGCGCTGACCCACGCCGGCGGCCTCCAAAAGCAGCAGTTCCCGTGAGCGAATCACGCGGGCAACGGCAAACATGCCTGCGGCGATAACCATGAAGGGGTACAGCAGGTAAAGAATCGGCGGCAGGTTGAAGGCATAGAACAGGGTTGTACCTTCCGCCACGTCGGGGAAGTTCTGGATTTTGTCGAGGTTCAAAAGAACGTCGACAACCAGAAACACAGTCGTGAACAATGCAGTGACCACGACCAGACTCTGGACGAAGATACCGAGGAAATAGCGGTCAAAGCGTTTCATGCAGTTTCACGAAGCGAGCCAAAAATCCTGCCGAACACTGACTTTGGCAGCCCCAAACAGCGAATTTTCCGATGCATGATTGGAATCAACGAATAGACTGGCAATTTCCGATTGTTTTCCCGGCGGGTACAGATCATCCAGATGCAGTCCATGAGTGAAGCTACCGTAATCCAGAATACCCCCGCGGCGACGCCCGCGCCAACCAAACCGAAGGCTCGTGCTGAACGCAGCGAGCTTGATTTGGCAGGTATGCAGGCGCTTGGGCATAACGACTTTCTCGACGTGCTTCAACTGTCACGTCGGGGCGGGCTTGCGTTGATTCGCCACAATAGCGAGCTCAAGGTGTTCAAGTTCATCGGCTGCCAGGCGGATTGGAAAAAACGCATGGCCCGGCGCGTGGGCTGGAACCCGGCACGGCGTGCAGTACGGATGTCGGCCGAATTGGCCAATGCGGGCATACCAGTGTGTGTCGTGGAAGACCATGGCACGGTAAGTCTGGAAAGCGCACCGCGCGCTGTATGGACGATCAGCCGCTATGTTGAAAACGGGCGCACGCTGCGACAACTCAAGCAGGAGTTGCAACCTGAGCGGCCTTCACCGCAGATTGACGAGTTGCGGCAACTTTTCGACGACGCGCTCGTGTTGCTGCGTCGCATCCACGATGCCGGCTTTGAACATCGTGACTATCACGCCGGCAACCTGCTGGTCACGACTGCTGACGACGGCAGCCACAACCTGCAGCTGGTGGATCTGGAAACCGTCATGCAACGGCGTGCCACGACACTTCGTCGTGCCCGCGACCTTCGCCGCTTTCTAGAGAACTTCGTTGAGCCCGACAGCTATCTCGAAGTGATTGAGCATGCGCTGCAAGTGTACGCACCCAACGACGCGAAGCTGCGTGCCAGTATCCTCAGCACCCGGCGGATGCAGGGGCTTGTCCGTAAGCGCGGCTCACGCTGGGAAGACTAGGCCCAGCGACCACGAACCAACCCAAACACGATGAATGCTGAAGCAAGTGCGGTCGCAACCGGTGCGGCCAGCATGGCGATTTGCGGCTGGAGCGTTCCGTTTTCAGCCAATGTGGTGGCGGCGGTCATCAGAGGATAGTAGCCGAGCGCGCTCGGGATCACGCCGACGCCGATGGCAAACAACCTGTTCGGATGATTCACCAGTGATGCCAGCAGTGCCCCAAGGATCGGTAGCAACAGACCAGCCAGCGCAAGCCCTGTACGCCGGACCAGTTCAGCCGCGGCGCCCCGCTGGTGCGAATTTTGCTCTGAGTCCTTTTGGATGTCTGCCAGTAACTCTGACGTGACCATGGCCTTTGGGGCGTTCGGCCCGTCCTCGCTTCCGAACGTGAATGGCACCTGCAGGTCGTTGATTTTGTCCGCGACCATCGGTGCACCGGAAGGCTTTCCGCTTTCAGGTTCAAACTGGATCAGGCGGGGCGTGAAGCACTCGGTCAGGACCATGGTCCCGGAGTACCTGCGGTAGGAAATCGTCGCACTGCTTGCGCTGAGTGATGCCAGCAGCCCGAGATCGTTGTAGACGAGAATTTTGAGGTCCCGATAGCGCCCATTGTCTACGCGCGCATAGCTGATGTCGAAGCTCGGGTCCGGTCCGCCGCCACCCGGAAAATGTAGCTCGCGCGGGCCTTGAGGCGGGTGGTCGATGAAGTCGGCAAGCGCCTGCCTCTCCAGTGAGTGTCGGTCCGCATAGGCCTTGGGCCCGAACTCTGATACTCCGAACCACGAGATTGCGCAGGCCACGATTCCGATCGGCACCAGCATGACGAACGGACGCCAGGGCGTGACGCCGGACGCCGCAAGCAGCAACAGTTCGCGCTCTGCACGCATACGCCCGAACACAAGCGTCGCAGCGAACAGTGCGCTCATCGGCAAGGTCATCGGCAGCAAGCTCACCCACAGCGACGGCGCGAACGAAACCAGTGTGCCGAAACGCGGCGTCACTTCAAAGCGATTGACGATCTGATACAGGCTCAGCGCCGTGAACAGGAATGTCAGGCCAAGCACGCAGACCAGCGTAAGTAACGCCACGTCGCGCAGGACGACGTTGTCCAGGCGCGAGATCATGCGCCGCCCTCAAATTGCTGAAGTGAACTGAGGTAGGCGTCGAAGTTTCGTCTGGCTTCTTCGAGGCTGTCGCCGCCCGTTTTCTCAAGCAAGGCCTGGGCGAGCACGATGGCGACGGCACACTCCGCGACGATGGTCGCCGCCGGCACGGCGCATGTGTCGCTGCGCTCGGTGCTGGCTTGTGCCGGCCTGCCGGTTGACACGTCAACGGACGGAAGCGGGTTCATCAGAGTGCTGATAGGCTTCATGTGAACGCGGCAAACCAGCGGCTCGCCGTTAGTCGTGCCGCCTTCAAGCCCGCCGGCGTTGTTGCTGCCACGCGCGAACGGCGAGCGCGGGTGCGGCTCGTCGCGCAGCAGCACCGAATCATGAACTTCACTGCCCCGTGTGCGTGCAGCCTGCGCGCCCATTCCGATTTCGACGCCCTTCATCGCCTGGATACTCATCAATGCCAGCGCAATACGACCATCGAGCCTGGCGTCGTGCTGGTTGTGGCTGCCCAGGCCCGGCGGCAAGCCTGTCGCGACGATTTCGATGCTGCCGCCAAGGGTGTCGCCATCGTGCTTGGCCTGGTCGATGGTTGAACGAATCGCGTCGTCATTTGACGTGTCAAGTGTGTACAGGTTGCTTCCGTCTCGTTGTCTGACGGCTTCGCCCGGGTTGTTGCAGATCGCGCGCAAGCCCTCGCCGTAGGGCTGATCGGCGTCGATCCCGCCGATCGAGAGCACATGCGCCGTCACCGTAATGCCGAAGTCGTGCAGCAGACTCTGGCAGGCTGCACCGGCCATGACACGAGCCGCAGTTTCCCGAGCACTCGCGCGTTCAAGCACGTCACGTGCGTTGCGCGAGCCGATCTTCATGACGCCCGCAAGGTCAACGTGGCCGGGGCGAACATTGGGCAGGTCCGGCGCTTTGTCGATACGGTGGTCACGGTTGGGAATCATCAGTGTGAGAGGGCTGCCGATGGTAATGCCGCGGCGCAGCCCGCTGAGAATCTCAACGACGTCCGTTTCGACATTCTGGCGCCCGCCGCGTCCGTAGCCGCCTTGACGTCGCTTAAGTTGCGCGTTGATCCACGCGGTATCAAGCGCGTGTCCAAACGGGATTCCGAACAGTGTTGCAATCACGGCCGGGCCGTGTGACTCGCCTGCGGTTGTGAAGGACAGTGCCATGTCGGATTTTTACCACAGAGTTCGCTGAGGGCACAGAGAACGTGTCGGGGCTTACCCTGTGTTGAACACTAAGGCTCGAAGGGGAGACGTGCGTCGAAAGGCTTTAGTTTGCCTTCGCCGTCGACAACGTGGGCTTTCTCGGCGGGTCCAAGCCGTGGGCGTGGCTTCAGTTCTTCGTCTGCCTTGCCGTAGCCGATCGGCAGCACAGCCTGGCAACTCCACGTTTCGTCAACGCCCAGCAGCTTGTTGAAGTCGCGCGTCAGGCTTGGCGTGTACGTCAACGAGTGAATGCCCTCAAGCTCAAGCGCTGTGATGAAGTTGGCGACGCTCAGCCAGACACTCTGCAGCCAGAAAGGCAAGTCACGACGTCCGAACACCGCCACGAGATATGGCGCATTCGCGGCGAATTCCTTAATCGGCGTGATCTCGTGGTCTTTGAAGAATTGCTTCAACCAGCCGGGGCTGACGTCGTGGAACTTCACGTCGGCCTTCTCACACAGTTCGCGCACTTTGTCGCGGATTGGTCCGCGCTCAATCAGCACATATTCCCACGGTTGGGTGTTGGCCCCGCTGGGAGCACGCATTGCGGCCTGCAATGCGCGCTCCAGCTTTTCGGGCTCAATATCCTGCGACGTGAAGAACCGCCGCGAGCGACGTTGGCGCAGAAGCGTGTGAAACGCAGCGGGTTCGATGTTCACTACTTCAACTTGTCGATGATGGCCTGGGTGATGTCAGTGACGTAGGCATTCTTGTTCGCGACCATTCCCGGCGCCGCGATGACTGACTTGCCCATCATCGTTTGGGCGTAAGCGCCGCCCGAGAAGAAGTCAGCGTCGTCGCCGTTGACGGTGTAGTCCTGAATCACGATGTCGTAGCCCTCAATCGCTGCGTAGTCTTCGACGGCCTTGACGACCTCACGCAGCACATCGGTCTGGTACTGGTTCAGCAGTGCGCCCAAATAGTTCTTCTGCTCTTCCTGAGCGGCCTTCACGGCCTCTTCGATGGACTGCAACTCGACGCGCAGGTCGAGAAGTTTTTCTTCGTCACCTGACAAGCGCACCTGGTTTACCTCGGCGCGTTTTTTGTCGTAGGCTTCTTTCATGCGCTGGTTGCTGGCCTTCAACTCGTTCTGGGCGTTTTCCCAGTCGATCTTGAGGGCTTTGAAGGTCTTGGACTGGCGCGACGCTTCTTCGAGGTTCAGCAGGGCGACGCGAATCCCACCCTCTTTGGCGCGTGGCTTGGCGGCGTTGACTGTCTCCGCATCGTCTTTGACGGCGTCATGCAACACGCTGCCGACAAAGCCGGCGGCGAGGGCGAAGACAACGAGCGCTACAACAGTGAATCGATTCATCAAAATATCCTCAACAGAGCAATGGGCCCAAAGGATGGTAGGGCCAATCGCCAAGACAAGTCAAGCTGTGAATCCCTTGGTGAAGCCTTTCACTCGAATTGACTTGTGGCGTTCAGAGTCCACTTCGTGCAGACGAACCAGGCCTCACGCTAACCACCACTAGGTTGCTTCTCTTCTTCGGCCTTCTTGGGTTCCGGTGCTGGCGTTCGGTTTGAAGGGATGACTTGAAGCATCTGGACCACTGACTCCGTAATGTCCGTCACGTAAGCGTTCTTGTTCGCAATCACGCCCGGCGTGATCAGGACCGGCTTGCTCATCATGGACTGGGCGTACGCAGTACCCGAAAAGAAATCAGCGTCGGCCTCACTGACGTCGTAGTCCTGAAACACGATGTCGTAGTGATGCTTCTTCGCGTACTCGGTCGCCTTCTCCATAACCCACTGGATGACGTCGGTCTGGTACTGGTTCAGTAGCTTGGACAGATAGCCCTTCTGCTCTTGCTCGTTGGCTTTCATGGCCTCTTCAAGCGACTGCAACTCAACGCGAAGATCCAGCAACTTGTCTTCATCGCCTTCCATGCGGGCCTTGTTGATTTCGCTTCGCTTGGCGTCGTAGGCATCTTTCATCCGTGAATTCATCTCTTTCAATTGGGTCTGTGTTCTTTCCCAATCGACTTTGTATTCACGGAACAAGGCAGAACGCTGGGCAGCTTCCTCAAGATTCAGCATGGCGATGCGGATACCGCTATCCGTCTTCGCCTGAGCGTTTACCACGTCGGCATCTTCAGCCAACGACTGCTGAAGGTAACTCGCGCCGTAGCTCGCTATGGCAACGGTCAGCACGAAAGCAAACATCGAAAGTCGTTTCATCGTTCATCCTCATGAGAATCAAGAAGTCACGATGCTCCGTCGTTAAACGAACACGGTCAAGCTACAAACGCCTAGAAATAAGCGTCTGTGGTTAGTGCCTGCAAACCGAGTTGGCGTGAGTCCGCTAGCGGTGGTCGCCTGTGTCGCGCGTGGCTGTGCAGATTGACGACTTAGTCTTTTTCGTTTTCGGGCAGTTTTCCGGTTCGCATGAACAGAACCACGTTGTCAGTGATGTCGGTGACGTGAGCGTTGGATAGATCGTCCGCGCCGGGCGCGTCCAGAACTGTCTGGCTCATGAGACTCTGTGCGTAGTCACCGCCCCCGAAGAAGTCCGAACCTTCGCCGCCGGTCGAGTAGGTTTGCAAAACCAGATCGAAACCTACGTGCCGGGCGTACTTCCTCACGTCGGCAATTACTTCTTTCAGCACGCGTTTCTGGTACTCATCCAGCAGTGCCGAGAGATACTGGCGCTGCTCCACCTTTGCGGCGTTGATGCTCTCTTCGTAGGACTGCAACTGTACCCGCAAGTCGATGATCTGGTCAGGGTTTTGCTCTTCGTCGCTGGATAACGCTGCATCCAGGTCGCGCTTGCACTGAAGATAGGCCTCGCGGGTTTCTCTATTCTGTGTTGCGAGTTCGCTCTGTGCCCTTTCCCAATCGACTTTGCAGTTCGCGAAAGTCTTTGAGACCCTTGCGACTTGCTCAAGGTTGACTGTGGCGACCTGCATCCCCGGTCTGCGTTGGGGCGCGGCCTGCACGGTATCCGGCTGCATGAAGTTGACGGCAACGAGTGTTACGGCGCTGGCGGTAACGGCGGCCACAAGTGCGGCAATCGCGGCAACGCTGAGCATGGTTCGAGTCATCGAATCTCTCCGGTCAAGTTGGACGCAGTATAGAGAGTCTAGAAGCCGAAGCCGAGGTTGATGCTGATGACCTGCTCGCGGTTGCCGGGCTGGTTGATAATCGGGAAGCCGAAGTCCAGCGCGAACGGTACCGGCAGAATCGGCAGCAGCAGGCGGAGTCCGAAGCCGCCGGAAACGGTGATGCCTTCACCGTCGAACGTGTTCAACGTCGGTGAAAGTTCACCGGCATCGACGAATGCCACCGCCCACAGGTTGCCCGGGAAGATCGGGAAGCGAAGTTCTGCAAAGCCGGTCAGCATGAAGTTGCCGCCGATGGCGATGTCGTTGCGACTCGGGCCGACGCCGCCGTATTCAAAGCCGCGCAAGGTTCCGCGCCCGCCAATGCTGTTGCCGCCAAGCAGTAGGCGCTGGGGGAAGGGGATCACTTCAGTGTCGCTGTGTACATCCTGCCACGTACCCGTGACGTTGAACGCGAGCACCATGGTGCGTGTCTTGTCGATCTGCGCGACCGGCAGGTACAGGCTGGCGTTAGCATTCATGCGCCAGAAATCAAGCGTACCGCCCAGCAGCAGCCCGCCGGTGTATTGATAACGATAACTGAGATCCCAACCGGTCGTTGGGTACTGCGGGTTGTCCGTCGTACGCCACTGGATCTGTGACCACAGTGTGCTCAGCACTTCAGTACCCTTGGCCTCTTTGATTTCTTCCGGTGCGTTGCTTGCGATGTCCTTCAGCTGGATGATCTCGTAGCTGTAGCCGAAGCTCCACAGCACGTCCGGCAGGGCGCGCCAGCCGACGTACGGGTCAAAGCCGAGCCGTCCACGGGTGTAGTCACCACGGTCGATAGTTGAGTATTCGCCGGAAACGCCGCCGGAAAGCGGATAGCCGAACAACCATGGCTCGTCAAAACTGATGCTGTAGACCTGTTGGCGGTCAAGCGGCGGCTGTGCCTTGAAAGTCAGCGACTGCCCGGCGCCAACAAAGGTGAAGTTCGGCTCGCCCCAAAGCCACGACACCGCCGAGCTGATATCAAAATTCAGCAACGTGAGATCGACCGAGGCCGTGAAGCCGGTCGACGTGTTAAAGCCCGCCGCGAAGTTGAAGCGATTGGTACGCCCTTCAATCACGTCGTAGTCGATGTCCGTGTACTCCACGATGCCGTCTTCATTGACGACCAGCCTCGG
Organism: Planctomycetota bacterium; assembly: GCA_020425695.1. Lineage (GTDB taxonomy): Bacteria > Planctomycetota > UBA8742 > UBA2392 > UBA2392 > JACKID01. Next base: position 895 of record JAGQRE010000136.1, on the reverse strand, counting down.
CGTCGCGCGGCTGGTAACGCCCTGGCCCGGTGCGGCTGCTTCAAACCACTGCGTGCGGCGCAGGCGGTTGTCGGACAGGCGTTGCTGGTTTCGGTCGTACACGTCACCCGAGTACAGGGTGATGTTTCGGCGTATCGCACGGTCGCGGGTGGCTTCGTTTCCGCGAATGTTGACCGTGCCGACGATGCTCTTGTAGCCCTGCTGAAGCTTGATGATCAGTTCGGTGCGGCGCACGGGATACGGCGTCGGCCAGTCGGTGTCGATGAAGTCTTCGCGTGTCTCAACGCGGACCATCGAAAGCTCGATGTTTGAGTAGCCACGGTCGGCCAGCACCGCCTGGATGATACCGGCAAAGCCTTCACTGCCCTTCGCAGGTTCTCCATTGAGGAGATACTCGTCGTAGGGGATGGGCTCCGTCAGGTCCAGCGCTTCGAAGTAGCGCCCCTGTTCTGGATTGACCAGCCCGGTCATGTAGTCGCTGCCGTAGCGCGCCTGGAACTGGTCCGCGGGAACTTTCAGCCCCTCGATGTCGAGGTAGTCAAGCAACTCTTGCCATGTGACGACGGGCTTCTCGAACTCTTCGGGTTCGGCACCCTGCGGTACGCGCGGCGAGCGTGTGCCGTACTCAAGGCGAATGTTGGTGATGGCGTACGGCGAGCCGGGCTCGACGTGGAAGATGACGTTGATGCGTGTGCGGGTTTCGTTGAATTCAAAGTTTGCGAACGAAACCTTGGCGTCCAGCCAGCCGCGCGACTGGAAATAGGTCTGGAGCGTTTCGGCGTCACGAATCACGTCGGATTCGACGAACGCCCCACCCTCTTCAGTACGAAGGTTTGAGCCGAGCGCGGCCGCCCGCTCAGCCGCGTTGCTGGCGAGGAACGTGTACCAGAATCCA
>JAGQRE010000135.1 GCA_020425695.1 Planctomycetota bacterium | reverse complement strand
TTTGGAAAATCTGGGACGCGATCCAGATGCAGATTCCTGTCCCACGCATGTGATCCGTTTGGAACGCCGCACCGAAATCATTGAGCTGAACTTTACGCAGGCCTGCCAGATCTTGGCGGCGGGCTTGCCGGGTGCGGTGCTGCGCTCACACCGTCTGCTTCCCGGCGGACGCGCCAACACCAACTACTTGCTGGAGACTGACGACGGGGCGTGCGTGCTGCGCATGTACGTGCGTGACGCTACGACACGCGAGAAAGAAACTGCGCTGGCGAACATGCTAGCGGAGTTGCCGGTGCCGCGCGTGCTGGGTGTCGGGGACGTTGACGCCTTCCCGCCGTTCGCACTATTTGAGTTCAGGCGCGGTCGCCCACTGGCTGAGTGGCTGACTGAGAGTGCGCTGCCCGAATCAGCCGCGCGCAATATCGGACGCCTGCTGGCACAGACCAGTAAGTATTCGTTTGAACGATTCGGTGACCTGCGAGTCGTCGACGATGGACTCTGCGCCGTGGCGTGGGAAGTCGGCGAGAACGCCTTGCTCGGTTTCATGCGCTGGTGCCTGTTTGAATCGCCGGCCGGTGAACGCCTTGGCCCACGCGCGCGCGACCGCCTGTGGGAGATCACTCAGCGTGAGGCCGAGCATGACGACGGGTTGCCGCCGACGCTTTCGCACGGTGATTTCAACCCGACGAACATTCTGCTGGATGAGACCGGAACGGTGACGGCGCTGCTGGATTGGGAGTTCGCGCACGCAGGCGGGCCGTTGTCCGACATCGGCAACCTGCTGCGGGTACGTGACGAGTATGAATTGCCTGCAACGTTCGCCGACGAATTGCACGCAGGCATAAGCGAAGGCGGGCTCGCCCTGCCGCAAGACTGGCGCGCGCGTGCGGCGTTCACTGACCTGACCAGCGCCTGCGAGTTTCTGAGTTCGGTTGAAGAAAAACCACAGACCCACGCGGCGGCCAAACGGCAGGTACATGCGTACTTAGACAAACACGCCGGGGAATGATCTCCGGCGTGTTGAATCTTTGTAGCGACTGTCAGACGTGATTAGTTGCCGCGTCCGCCGCCCGGGCCACCACGGTTTCCGCCGCGACCACCCCAGCCGCCTGCCAGTGCATCCAGCGAGTTGCTGTCACCCAGCAGGTCGGTCAGCGTTGACTGCTGTGCCGATGAAAGCTCGGCCTTCACGGCTTCGAGACCTTCAGTGCTGACGGCTGTCATTTCAGCGCCCCAGTCGAATTCCTCGCCGGCGTCACGGGCCGCACGACCGCGCTGCATGACTTCGCCGCGCTTGGTGTTCATGTCGGCAAGAATGGTGTCGATGCTGGTCTTCTGAACCTCAGTCAGGCTGAGCTCGGTGCTGAGCTTGTCGAGGATCGTCTTGTTGCGCGCCGCCATCATGTCGGCCATGCGCTTCTCGCGGTCAGCGTCGCGCTGGGCGCGATCGGCAGCTTCCTTCTCTTCAATTGCCTTGGCTACGGCTTCCTTGAACTCGTCGGTGCTCGGGCTCGGAAGAACCGTCGGTACCGGGTTGCCGCCTTCGTCGGTGGCGACAACGGCCGGGCCGGCCTTCTTCAGCGCGGCGATTTCGTCTTCAAGCTTCTTGATGGTGTCCTGCTGCTTGGCGTTTTCTTCGCCGGTTTTCTCGGCCTGCTCAAGACGGACAAGCAGCGTGTTCAGGTCGCTTTGCAGGCGGGCGATTTTCTTGTCCTGCGCCTGCAGGTCGATGGCCGCGTCGTCGTTGCCGCCGAGGTCAACCGCTTCGACAGCGACCTTTGCCTTCTGCGGCTCCGCTTCCGGGCTGTACTTGGTGGCAAGGAACCCGCCGCCTGCGCCCGCGAGCACAGAGGCTATCACTGCGATCAATAAGACTGCTGGTTTCATCTTCTTCTCCTTGGGCGCGACTGCGCGTTATGCGCTATTCGCGCGTTACCGTTATCCAATTCGTGTAGACGTCGACGTCCGTGCCGTCACGGAACTCAAAGCTCGGCGCCCAATCCTCAGGTTCTGCGCTCACAATTCCTGTGGGCTCGTTCATCTGGTCGCGTTGCTGTGCGTCCAGCAGCGCGGTCAGTTTGGTGTCTGCCTCTTCGGCCAGTTTCTCGAACTTCTCGTGCATCGATGGGTCATGGCGGGCATGACGATCGGTGTAGAAACCGCTGATCAGCGCCTCGGCCTGCTTGTCGGTACTGACGAGCAGCGCGCGAACTTCCTTTTCCTGCTCCGGCGTCAGGTCAAGCTCATCGCGCATGCGGCGGATGGTGGCCTCGCGCTCAACAGCCTGGTGTTCACGGACGTGCCGAATGTGACGCTCACGCCACTCGGCCATCTGTTGCTGCTCGTGCTCGACGATGGCTTCCTTAATCACGCGCTCAAAAACACTGTTGCGCTCGGCCTGCAGCGCACTGAGTTCGCTTTGAAGGTTCGCGATTCGGTTTGTCAGCGAGGTCTGCTCAAGTGAATCAAGGCGCGCGCGGGCGTCGGCAATCTGGGCCGCGACGTCAACCGGCTCACCTGCTGACTGCGCAGGCGCTGACAGCATTGCCGCCACAATACCGGAACACACGGCAAGCAACACCAGCGCCGCAACCCGTAAGAACACGCGCACGAACGCCGGCGTTGAGCCCACCGCACCTTCAGGCTCAACACTTTCCAGCGTTCGTGCGCGTGCCCCGGCCGGTACGATCGGTTTGGCGCTGCGAATCAGATGCTCGATGTCCTGGTTCATGTTTCTCAGCTAACTCTACTGCTCGTTCAGTTCGTCCCAGAGTTCGCGAAATCTTTCACGCGCCCTGAACAACCTTGATTTTACCGTTCCCTCAGGCAACCCCAGCGCCTCACTGATCTCGCGCTGGCTGTAGCCTTCCCACAGGTCCAACAGCAACGGCTGCCGGAATTCTTCGGGGATGCGCCGCAGCACCGCATGCACAAGCTCGGCCTGGTCGCGCCCGTCTGTCGGGTCTTCGCTGGGCTCAGGCCCGACCGCTGTCGGTCGCTTGTGCTTGCCCCACCAGCGCTTCACTTCGTTGCTGGCGATGCGGCAGGCCCAGGCATAGAAACCGGAGCGTCCCTCAAAAGTTTTCAAACTGCGCGCGATCCGCCACCACGTCTCCTGAGCAACATCCTCCGCAGCGGCGGTATCGCGACCTAACAGCAGCACGATCTGGCGGAACACGGCGTCGTAGTAGCGCTCAAACAGGTCCTGAAACCCGTCCGGTGACGCGCTGCCGAGGCTGGCATCGTTGTCTTCGTTGCCTGACCCAGGCATTCGTGTCCTAAATCTGCGTAAGTGACCTGCCCAGTACGCCAAAGGTTCCGCTGCAGCGAAGAAAACTTTTTCGCACACAGCACCGGCAGTTTTCAGGATAAACTTGTCCTGATTTCCTTTAGGTCTTGAGCAAGCCTAAGTGCCAGCAACCAAAATACTTACGGGCATCTGCGGAAGCACCTGGCAGGCCGTAACAACACTTTTCCTGCACCTGGGCGACGGAATTCATCCGCGCGAGGCGTTAGTTTCTAAAACAGGCGCCCTGTGCCGTCTGTCCGTCCGATCCCACGCGAAGCCACCCATGTTGAAAACCGAACCAACCACCCACCTCAGAGTCTACCTGATCAAACCCTCCCGCTATGACGACGCGGGCTATGTCGTCCGGCACTGGAAGGGCGTCATCCCCAGCAACACACTCTCTACCCTGAACGGACTGAACCGCGCCGTCGCCGAATCCGCCGCACTCGGCAACACGAAACTCGACTCCGTGCTGGTCGATGAAAGCGTACAGAAGATTCCTTACGCGCGCATCCGCCGCGATGCCAGGCGCATGCGCGTGGTGATTGCACTGGCCGGCGTTCAGTCAAACCAGTTCCCCCGTGCGGCCGACCTGGCGGCGCGGTTCCGCAAGCTTGGGCTCGATGTCCTTATCGGCGGCTTCCATGTTTCGGGCGTGAATGCACTGTTGCCCGGGCGCTCGCCCGAAGTCCAGCAACTGGTCGATATTGGCGTCCACGTCGTACGCGGTGAGGTTGACGCCCGCTGGGGCGAAATCCTGACGCGCCTGCTGAACGGCACGTTGCCGACGTGGTTTGACCTGCTGACCGAACAGCCCGACCTGTCCAGGCTGCCGTTGCCGGTGACCGATGGGCACTACATGCACCGCTTTGCTGTGTCCGACCTTGGCACCATCGACGCCAGCCGCGGTTGCCCCTTCAACTGCAGCTTCTGCACCATCGTTAACGTGCAGGGTCGAAAAATGCGCGCCCGCACCCCGCAGGCCATCCTGAAGGGCATGCGCGAGCAGTACTCGCGCGGCGTGCGCCACTACTTCTTCACCGACGACAACTTCGCGCGCCACCCGCAATGGGAAGAAATCCTCGATGGTATGGCTGCCATGCGCGCAGAGGGCTTCAAGCTGACCTGCATGATGCAGCTTGATACGCAGGCCGTGCGCATTCCCAACTTCGTGTCCAAGGCCCAGGCGGCCGGCTGCTCACAGGTTTTCATCGGGCTTGAAAGCATCAATCCGGACAACCTGGCCGCGGCCGGCAAGCGCCAGAACCGCGTCGAAGACTTCAAGTCGATGGTGGACACCTGGCACGCGCACGACATCAACGCCCAGTGCGGCTACATTCTGGGGTTCCCGCACGATACGCCCGCGAGCATCAAGTCCGACGTACAGCGCCTGCGCGATGAAATCGGCATGGACATCGCAAGCTTCTTCATATTAATGCCGCTGCCGGGCTCGGCGGATCATGCCAAGGCCGTGCGCGAAGGCGTCGTGATCGACCCGGACCTCAACAACTTTGACAGCACCCACGTTCTGGTTGAGCACCCGAACATGTCCCGCGCCGAGCTGATGCAGGCCTACCGCGAAGCATGGGACGATTTCTACAGCGTCGATCACATGAAACGCGCACTGGGAAGACTGGACGGCTACCGCTACTGGGCGCTGTTTGAGATGTTCATGTGGTACCGGAACTCAGCGCTGCTGGGCGAGCACCCGATGGCCTCAGGCTTCTGGCGAAAGCGCGACCGCAAAGAGCGCCGCCCGGGCTTCAAGCGCCCCAACGTGTTTGCACACACCCTGAATCGTCTGCGCTATACGGCCCGCCAACTCAAGGCCTGGTACAGCCTGCTACCCGAGATGCAGGAAGTCTGGCTGGCCACGCGCAAGCCTGACCCGACAGAAGGACGCGTTGCCGCGATTGCGAAGTCGGCCCTGAGCTTCCGTCCTTCGGTCGCGCTGGCAAATTTCACCGCCCGCTTTCACCGCTGGAAGAACACGCGCCAGGACCTGAATGCTTTCTGGAAAGGGCTGAAGCACATGCGCTGGCTGCGCGCCAACCCGCTGATCGCGCCGTGGAAGGCTTTCCGTGAATGGGCACTGATGACTCACTTCCTGTTGCAGCTTTACATTGAATCGGTCAAGGAAAGCCGGGCCGGGCTGGTGCCAACAGTTTGATGTGAGATCACCCGTTCCCGCTGGAATGCCGGGCCCTTTGGAAATACCATCAGTCCATGCCAAAGGAAGCCATCAAACTTTACGAGAAGCTGATCAAAGACCACGGCATGCCCGAGTGCCCGACACTCATGAACATGGGGCATATGTGGTACGAAACGCCCGACGAAGTTAACAGCGACGCCGATGACCCGGTGAGCACCGCGGTGTTCCGTCCGCTGCCCGAAGCCGAGGCCGCGTCAAAGATGGCCGCCTACGCCACGGACTGGTTCAGGCAGAAACAACCAACCGAGCCCGAGCCGCCCGCCACCGACCCAACCGCCCGCCTGCAACAGATCATCAGCCAGCTCTAGCACGCGCAGAACGCCCAAGAGGTTGAAAAAGGGGTCCGGCTCCGCAGGTGCCTGACCCCCTTTTCAACCGGCGTACGAGCTTCAGCCGCCAAGACGCCATGAAAGCCAAGAACCAGCCACGGAGTGCACTGAGAAGCACGGAGTTGAAAAGCTCCGTGAAACTCCGTGTTCTCCGTGGCTAAGCCCGTGTCTCACACAAAGCCACGAAGACACTAAGACACGCAGAAATCAGGATAGGCAGGACTACAGTGGATGCGTGAACGCCCAAGAGGATGCAAAAGGGGTCTGGCTCCGCAGGTGCCTGACCCCTTTTCATCCGGCGTTCGAACTTCAGCCTCTCGCCATGGCCGCCAAGACCGCCATAAAAGCAAAGGCAACTGCGTTCTCACGCGAAGGCGCAGAGGCGCCAAGAAAGGCCGGTCAGGATAGGCAGGATCAAGAAGGACGCGCCCCCAAGGTGGCACGCTGTGCCGTGAACCCGCATCCAATCTAATCCTGAACTTCCTGACGGCAGTTAATGGCGGGCATGGCGGACTTTGCGAGAGGTAACAACCAGCTATCGGATGTGCCGCAGTCGGGTTGACTTTAAAGTTCATGGTGGGTGCAATATTGCGAATTGAACCGTCTTCATAATAGGGATCTCCCATGCGCAAACTCGCCGTTCTGATGGCACTTGTCGCACTACCCATTGCGGGTTGTGCTTCGAGCCAATCGTCAGACACCTCCAGCACAACCGACTTTGTCTCTTCTGGTAGCGATAGCTCAAGTGATGATGGGCGAGTCCTGATTCAAGGGCAGCTTATCTCGCTTGGAAGCTCAGCGAATCTGGCTGACGACGTCACACTGGAAGGCGTTGAATTGGAGAGCGCTCGCAGCAGCGAAAGCGCCGAGTTGCTGTCACGCCCTACCATGCGCATCAAACTCGGACAGTCCGGACGAATTGAGTTCGATCAGAGCGCAAACAACACTCGTGTCACGGGCTACAGGATGTCCGTGCTGGTCGATGCCAACGACGCGAAACTCGACGTAGACGTTATGAGCGGCCAGGAGGTCCTCAGCACACGCCGGGTCGACGTGACGAAGTACTCTGAGTCAGGCTTGGACTTCGGCATCCTGCTGCCAACAGATCAAGGCGACCAACAAATGCTGATGGTCATGAACCTGAACGTCAGCAAGTAAAAGCCCAACGCTGTGCACGACAAAGATCAGGCACGGAGAAACACAGCTCCGTGAATCTCCGTGTTCTCCGTGGCTAAAACCCGTGCCACATGCCAGGGCATCAGACCCCTTCTTCGTGCGGCTTCGTGGTTCTTCGTGGTTAAACACAAGCGCCAACCTAGCGCGCAGCGCTTCGACGACGCATGCTGCAATCATGACTGCGCCGGAAGACACGACTGAAGAACCTGCAGAAACGACGCCCGAACCCAAGGCGCCGATGAAGACGAGGCTCGCGCTGGGCGCCCTGCGTTTCACGTGTTTCATCGGCGTCGGCGCGATGCTGTTCGGTCTGCGCACACCCTTCGGCGCGCTGCTGTTTATCGCGATCTGGGCGAGCTTCGACCGCGCCCTGCCGACCAAACTGCGCCGCGTCGCGATGGTCGGCGCGCTTGCCTTGTTCGCGTTCACGGGCTACGTGGTGCGCTTCGACAACAACATCAACTTCGGCGTCATGGGAATCGAGGCCTACGTGGCCGACTCGATCCAGCCGAACGGCAGCACCAAGCTGAAGGCGCACGTCTTCCCGCTTCAACTACATGAGATCAGGCACGTACACGGCTTCCAGCACATGCGGCTCGACGGCCCGTTCGAGATCTGGCTTGAACTGAAAGACAAAGAAATCAGCGCCGATGAGCTGCAAGTTATCAACGCCGTGATCGTCAGCCCGGACGGCGAACAGCCCATCGAGTTCGAACGCGGCGATCCGCCAAAACCGATTGAGGGCTGGAGCCCCTACCGCCCCGCCATGAAACCCGGCGAGCACATCAGTTTCTGGAAGCAGCGCGGCGCCATTGACCTGAGCCGGCTCGGCCCGGAGCTGACGCTGAAATTCACCGTCAAGCACGGCGACACCGAACAGCAGGCCGAGGCCGCCCTCGCCCAGAGCCAGGCCATCGACAGCGGGCTGATAAACCCCGCGGCATGGCGGCGTGACTGATGCCTTGATTCAGCAAGTGGCATCGGCTTTCAGCCGATGAGTCTCAGCACCTTCCAGGTGCTGGCAATCGGCTGGAAGCCGATTGGACTCATCCGCAAGATGCGGATGCCACTTGCTACTGACCAACTGTGAAACAAGCGGCGACCATGACGGTCGCCGCTTGGCTTTGAGTCTTTGAAGAATCAGGCGTTACTTGTCCTTGCCCTTTTCTTTGTCTTCCTTCTCCTTCTTCTCTTTCTCTTCTTTCTCTTTCTTCTCGCGTTCTTCTTTCTCGCGCTTTTCCTGCTCTTCCTTTTCCTTCTTTTCCTTCGCTTCGCGTTCTTCCTGTTCGCGCTTGGCCTTCTCTTCCGCTTCCTTCTTCTCTTGTTCTTCCTTGGCTTTGCGCTCGCGCTCTATTCTCTCGCGTTCAGCCTGTTCCTTCTCGGCCTTCTCGCGCTCTTCCTTGGCTTTCTTCTCTTTCTCTTCCTTCTCGCGCTTCTCTTTCTCTTCGCGCTCCTTCTTCTCTCGCTCGGCCTTCTCGCGGTCTGCTTCGGCTTTGTCCTTCTTTACTTTTGGGCGATACACGTGGACTTTCTCGCCGTCGTCGCGGTTATCCGGGCGACCCTTGTAGTCCTTCTCGTCCTGGAACTTCCGCCGGGCCGGCTTCTGGCCTGTGTACCTCTCCGCGTCCTCGTAACGGATCGCGCGGTTCATGGGTCGTCCGCGCTCGGCCGTGAGGCAGCCGCGCACTTTCGACCTGCGGTACAGCCCTCTCGATTCGCGCGAGGGCTCCACGAAGTTGTGCAGGTGCCGCGACATGAACTGCCCGTGCTTCACGAACACCCAGCAACCGTCATAGATTTCGATCTCCCAGCGCACGCCTTCGGTGCGGCAACCGTCGCGGTCGTCCCAGCCGATCGAAGGTGGCAAGGCCGCCCAGCCGACATAGCCGTCGCCCTCGCACCACACGACCCAGCCGCCGCTCCACTCGTGGCCGGGCACCCAGTGCCAGCGATGGTTGAAGTAGGTCCAGCGCCCGTAGTGTTCGCAGGCCCAGCCCCATTCGTAATCGCTGACCCAGTACCAGCCGCAGTCATCGACCCAGACCCAGTGCCCGTGGCTGTATGGGCGCCAGTCTTCGTCAACGTCGGCGGGGTACCAGCAGTCGCCGTAAGCTTCGTCGTAGGTCCAGGTGCCGAAGTGCTCAAGCGGCTCATGGAAGTGAGTGATCTCGACTTCAACGACGACCGGCTCGGGTTCGGGTTGCGGCTCAGGCTCGGGCTGAGGTTCCGGCTCGGGCGTGGTCTCGTAGTGGTGCTCGTGCACAACAACAGTGCGCGTGCAACCGGCCACAGCGCCCAGGGCGAGCACAGCAACGGCCAATGTCATGAACGGTTTCATCTTGAACTCCTCATGGCCCGGGCAAGAACATCCCCGGGCTGCAGGCAAACAATGCAAGCACCGTGCCAGCAACAACCCAAGGCGAAAAGCGCCAAATACAAGGCTTTTCAAGCAGCAATCCGCCAAAGATCAGGCAAACCCGCCAAAGAAGTGGCAGCAACTAGAGCCCCGGCCGAAAGGCCGGGGGTCGCTCGCCACAGGCGGGCGAAAGATCGAACCACCACATAGGCAAGCCCATGTGCCCCCGCCCTCCCGGGCGGGGCTCTAGCGCAACAAAACCCAGCCCGGCAGGGGCGTCATAGATTAGCCCTTTGCGCCAATGCGGTGCATTGGCAAGCAAACGTTGCGCAGCAACCGTAAGGGCGGGGGACAGAGCAACCGCAGCACAGCCCCGCAGGGGCGACATAGCTTAGCCCGGTCCGTAAGGGCCGGGGACAAGGCAACAAGATAACCGAGCCCCCGAAGGGGGCGACACAGCCGAGCGCACAGCCTAATGCCGCCCGCGCCGCGGGCTCAGATCCTTCGCCAAACAAAACCCGGGGCTAATTGATACCGCGACCTCCGGCCGCTGAACTGCAACCGCATGGCTCACCGATTCGTTACAATCCGGGGCGCAACTCGATCAGGCCCGACGGGATTCAGGCATGAAAGTTCTCTGGTGCTGGCGCTGCAAAATGGAGCTACCGATGCTCGACGAGGACGAGTATGCGGAGATTCGCGCGTTGTACAGCCAGTGCATGCGCGCTACACAAGAGTTCCGCCAGGCTCACGGCATTCCGTTGGAATCGGCCGATATGAGTGATCGATTTCGACCCGTCTGTGACGCGTACGAGCGCATGACCGGCATGAAGGAAACCGTCGCGAACGCCATCATGCATCACAGGATCGCGCAGTACGGCCCACCATGCACCCAATGCGGACGAGTCCTCCGCACACCCCAATCAAGCAAGTGCCTCGAATGCGGCCATCCAGCAGACGGCTAGCGCTGCAGCTAGAGCCTCGGCCAGTTCGTAAAGCGAACGTACGTGAAAGACCGATTCGGGATTTCAGGATGCCGGGGAGTTCGCAAAGCGAACAACCCCACATGGGCAAGCCCACGTGCCCCCGCCCTGTCAGGCGAGGCTCTAAGGCGGCACAGCCCCGCAGGGGCGACATAAATTAGCCCGGGGTGTGAACCCCGGGGACTGAGCAACAAGATAACCGAGCCCCCGAAGGGGGCGACATAGCCGAGCGCCCCCTATGCCGCCCGCTCCGCGGGCTCATACCCGTCCACCAAACAAAACCCGGGGCTAACGCCCCGGGCTAATTCATAACGCAGCCTCCGGCCGCTAGTCCTTGCCCATTTCATGTCGGCGCCTGCGCACTTCCGCAAGCCAGTGTTCCACGGTCTGGCGAATCTCTGTAAAGCCGACAATCCCGTCGAACCGTTTCTCTACCCGGCCAAGGTTGCTGCGGAGGATGCTCTTCTGGACACCTCTTCGCGTACGCAAGCTCAATCGCCAGCCAACTCGGCTGTCTCCCTCCAACTCGGTTGCAATGTGGATCAGAGGTTGGGAGCAGTACCGGGAATCT
>JAGQRE010000134.1 GCA_020425695.1 Planctomycetota bacterium | reverse complement strand
GAGGCGCGTGACATGATGAAGGCCAAGCTCGCCGAGTGGACTGCGGCTGGCTACCACTTCAACCTCGACTGGCTGCTGCGCTCGGTGAACACGGTGCTGACCGGCGAGGCGAAGTTCCAGCACCTGCACGACAAAGGCGCCGACGAGGTACAGGACGCCCTCAAGCGTGCAAACAAACACATCGACACCTGCCTGAACCTCATCAGCGGTAGGCTCGGCCTCGATCATGATCGGGTGTTCTTCGGCCGCTTCGGTGTGCCCGTGATGGTCCGCTACCTCGACCAGCACCAGGGCAGCATGGACGAAAAGGAGCGTGACAAGCTGCTATTCTGGTTCGTCCAGGCTGGCATGTGGGGCCGGTTCTCGGGATCGACCGAGTCATACATCGACCAGGACCTGGCCGCACTCGATGGCCCGGACGGCGGACTCGACAAACTGATCGAGCAGTTACGGCTCTGGCACGGAGGACTGCGCACCGAGCCCGGGCATTTTGGCGGCTGGAGCTTGGGAGCACGTTTCTATCCGGTGCTGTATCTGATCACGCGCATGGGGCAGGCTCGCGACTGGGGAACTGGTCTGCCGCTCAAAGCCAGCCTACTCGGCAAGATGAGCAGGCTGGACGTCCACCACATCTTCCCGAAGGCGCAGCTGTACAAGCGCGACTACAAGAAGACGGTCGTGAACGCGCTCGCCAATTTCTGCTTCCTAACCAAAGACACGAACATCGACATCAGCGATACGCTGCCGGAGGAGTATTTCCCGGAAGTCGAACGTGCGCATCCCGGCGCATTGGCATCACAGTGGATTCCGGATGACAAGTCGCTCTGGAAGATCGAGAACTACCCGGCGTTCCTGGAAGCTCGCAAAGCGCTGCTCGCGGATGAGATGAACAAACGGATGGAAGATCTGCTGCACGGTGATACGCGCTGGTTGGCGGGTGCCACCGCACCTGCGGTCGAACAACCCGACACGATAGGCGGAATCACCAGCGAGAAGGAAGAAGAGCTGCTTGAGGCGATCAATGAGTGGGTTGAAGAGATGGGACTGCCGCGAGGTGAACTCAGCTATGACTTCGCAGACCCATCTACGGGTGAGCAGAGGGCCGTGTTCGACCTGGCGTGGCCGAACGGCATCCAGGAAGAACTCAGTCAGCCGGTTGCTGTACTGTTGAATGAAGGCGCGGACGTCATATCCATAGCCAGCCAGGCCGGCTACCGCTGCTTCACGACACCCGATGCGTTCCGCGACTATGTCCAGTCGGACATCCTGGTGCAGGAGAGCAGCTCAGCATGAGTGTTTCGAGCCAACTCATCCGGCAGACTTCGAACAGCGCCAGATTTGCGGTCGCACTAAAGCTCGACGGCCTGTGTTTCCGTTGCATCGGGAGGCTGCGTTGAACAGCGTCGAACAACACCTGAGCAAGCGCCTACAACAGTTGTCAGAACGCCTGATCAACATCACGCGGCGGAATAAGAGCATCCGGCTACTGCGGAAAGCAAAACGCCAGTGCATTGACCTCGCCGAAATTGACGCGCTATCACCAGCGACGGCTGCGGAAGCCCTTCAGCAGGTATTTCGCGGCGGCTCGAATGTCGTCCTTTCGTGGAAAGACTCCCCGATTGACCCGCGCGACGAACGCTATCAGCTGCTGATCGATGAACACGACGATATTGAAGAGGTCGAGACCTACGATTTCATGCGCGTGAAGCTCTTCAGGAAACTTGATTCCAACCTGACGCAGCTGAGCCGCAACGCCCGCCAAATCGAGGAAGAAACCGGCGCCGTCGACCTGTATCTAGGCTACCCGTGGATCGCAGGCAACTGTGACGATACGGAAGGTACGTACCTGCAGGCGCCCGTGATGCTCTTCCCCGTCCGTCTCAAGGCGCAACGGTCTCCGAGGCTTGAGTGGGTTCTGGAGTCTCGCACAGATTCCGAACCGATCTTCAACGAAGCTCTGGTCTTGGCACTTGGCCAGTTCCACGAAACAAAACTCCCAGACGATTTCCTCGACGAGGCAACAGACGCTGCCGAAAGTCAGGACGCCGCCCGCGACCCGGCTTGGCTGTTGAACTGGCTTCACGAAAAGCTCAGTGCACTAGGGTTGAGGATGACTGAGCCAGTCCGCACGCTTTCGACGTTGCCTGAGTACAAGGCAGATGAAGTACCGAAGAAGACTGCCGGTTTCACACTCAAGTCGCACGCGGTTGTTGGCTACTTCCCGCAGGCTGGTTCAGCGCTACGCCAAGACTATGAAGTGCTGGTAGACCAGGCTTCCGCAGGTGACCTGCCAGGCGTTCTGGGCAGTCTTCTCGACTCATCCATTGAGAGTGGTCATCTCGACGGCGATGGCGTCGTAGAAAACGCCGACGACATTGCCGAGCAGGACACCTGCTGGATTGTCGAAAGCGACGCGTCGCAGGAATCGGCGATGCTGCGGTCACGCTCTGAAGACTGCCTCGTGATTCACGGTCCGCCGGGTACCGGCAAGAGTCAGGTAATCTGCAATCTGATTTCTGACGCCCTGGCACGCGGCGAGCGAGTGGTTGTCTGCTGTCAGAAGCGTGCAGCGCTGGATGTCGTCTCTCAGCGCCTGTCGATGGCGGGCTTGGGGAACCATGTTGCCCTCGTACACGACCACGCAAACGACCGCGCGGAGTTCTACCAGTCGGTTGCTCGAACGCTGGAGACCGGACAGGAGGAACAGGCCCGCGAAATGGAGCATGAGTGCGCCCTGTTGGCCCGCTCCATAGATACCGCAACGGCGACACTCAAGACGATTGCCGCCGAACTTCATAAACCCCGCCGGTGCGGGCACACGGCGAGGGAACTGTACGCCCTGGCGAGTACGATCTCTGATGATCCCGATCAGGACATTCTCAAGGCATCGAATCAATTCGACCGCGCCAAGTTCTCGGCGTTCATGGAACGTGTCCGGTTGCTTGCTGACTTCAGCAAGAATCTCTCGGATCGTGCTGCTGCATGGTCTGGGAGAAAAAGCTTCGGTCGGTTGAGTTTCGCCGACAAGAGCCGCATTGATGACGCTTTGGTTCGTGCGCTGGAAGCTACAAGAACGCTTATGCGCGCCGAAGAGTCCGTGGGTGAGCGCCGGCCGGCTGCGTCAAAGGCAGCCGAATGCCTCGAAGCGCTGAACGCTCTGTCCGCACTCACTGGCAATCACGTGGACGCCAATACCGCCGGTTTGGCCAGGGAACTGAGGGACGCTTCTGTGTCCGGTGCCGCGAGGGCAGCGCTTGAAGCGGTTGAACGGCAACGCCCAAAACTTGAGGCGCTCCCGCCGGAGCCCGGACCCGACTTCGCGGACCAGCCTCCCGAACTTGCCGTGGCAATGGAAACTTGGCTCAGGAAGCGGAAACGCCTGTTGCGTGTATTCAGCGGCGACTATCGCAAGGCCAGAAAAGCGACATCCGACTTCGCAGCCAGAGAAAGCGTACCGTTCACTGCCGACGAGATATCGAATCAGGCTGGGTTGATTCGTTCGCGAATCCAGTGGAATAGATTACGGAAGTCCGTCGCAGGGTCTCTGCTGGATCCGATGATAGCCGGTATATCAACGGTAGAAGGGGTTGAGAGCGTCGTACAACAACTCCGGTCCGCGCTTGAGTTGAAGGAACTGTTGAACGGGCTTCTGCAGCGAGCTGCTGCGGTAGAGCGCGATCTACTTCGCGACGGCGATTCGGTTGAGAAGATCGCTGGCCGTGCGACGCAGCTCGCAGCACTTGGCGAGGGTTTCCGGCTGATGACGGGCGCAGCTGAGGCACTCAAGGAATTCTTACGCGATGAAGCAGTCCAGAGAATTGTAAGTAACGCCGACCAGGACGCCGCCGTTGCGTACGGCCTGTTTGAGCGACTGCGTAAGGCACTCGAAGACTTCGACACGCTCCAGAGTATTGACGATGTTCTCGACAAAATGACGCAGATCGAGGTTGCGATTTACCGTCACGTGCGCAAGCGCGGTACCCCCGATGACTGGCAGAGGACTATCGATCAAGCCATCGTGTTGGGCTGGCTGGCCGAAGTCGAGAAAGAGACCCGTGACCTTCGCAGGGTTTCCTCGGGCGAGATTGACAGCCTGCGAGACCACTTCAGAGAACAGCTCAAGCAGCGACGTGAGCTGAACAAGAAGCGTCTGGCGCTCAGTCTGCTCAGGCGCGCTACAGAGCCGCGCTTTGAACCGGGTCGCAGCGTTGATCGCCGGCATAGCGCCGAGAAGCCATGGCGAGACCTGAAGCACCAGGTGAACAAGCGGCGCAGATTGTGGCCACTGCGTAAGCTGGTCCACGAGCTTAGTTGGCCCTTGCTCGAAGTCGTCCCGTGCTGGCTGGTATCGCCGGAAACCCTTTCTGCAGCGTTTCCCCTTGAGGCCGGTCTGTTCGATCTCGCCATCTTTGACGAAGCGTCTCAGCTTGCTGTCCAGTACGGCTTACCCGCCTTTTATCGAGCGAAGCGAATCGTCGTTGCCGGCGACGAACAGCAACTACGGCCCTTTGACCTATTCGGCGCGCTTGGCGTGCAAACCGACGTGGAGGGCGTAGATCCGGATGAGGACGCTTCAGCCGTCGAGGCGGAGAGCATGCTGACGCTGGCCAAGACGCGATTCCCTGAGGTCCTGCTGAATTGCCATTACAGGTCAAAGTACGAGGAATTGATCGAGTTTTCGAATCAGGGTTTCTATCAGGGGCGTTTGCTGACGGTACCGCCGGCGGACGGCGTCGATATCGCACCCATCGAGTGGCGTCGGGTTCAAGGTCGTTGGGAAAACCGGCGCAACGCCCCCGAAGCGGCGGCTGTGGTTGAGTTACTGTTTGAGCTGATGCAGCAGTGTGGCACGCAAAAGAGCTTCGGGATCATCACGTTTAACAACACCCAGATGGAAGAGATCAAGGACCAGATTGACCGCCGCAAAGCATCGGACCCGGAATTCGCTGCACTCATAGCGCTTGAGGAAAACCCGGAGTCCGGAAGGCTTGATGATGCGATCTTCGTGAAGAACATCGAGAACGTTCAGGGTGATGAACGCGACATCATCATGTTCTCGATAGGCTACGCGCCCGACGCCACAGGACGTGTCTACAACCGGTTTGGCACACTGGGCCAGGAGGGCGGCGACAACCGCCTGAACGTAGCTGTCTCCCGCTCGAAAGAACGCATCTACGTCGTCTCGTCGATTGAGCCTGAAGACCTGAATGTGTCGGGATCTACCCACCGTGGCCCCCAGCTGCTCCGGCGGTATCTGGAGTACGCACGAGCGGTCAACGCCGGATCGGCTGAAACCCGAGACGCCGTGTTGCGCCAAGTGAATCCAGCCCTGGACGTCCGCGTAGAAAAGACAGGGCACTTCGACAGCCCGCTTGAAGAGCAGGTCTACGACGAACTGACAAGACGTAATTTTGTCGTGAAACCACAGGTCGGTGTGTCCGGATACCGGATCGACCTCGGCGTCGTCGATCCCGCGAATCCATCCCGGTACCTGCTCGGCATCGAGTGCGATGGTGCCACGTACCACAGTGCGCGCAGCGTGCGCGAACGTGACGCGTACCGCCAACGCTTTCTCGAAAGCCGGGGGTGGGTCATACACCGAATCTGGAGCCGCAACTGGTGGCGCAACCGCGACCGCGAAATGCAAGCGCTCCTGAGCATGATCGAGCAGGTCAAGGATTCAGTACACTAAGAAGGCCGGCCCAACAGTACCGCTGATCCCGCCGGTCATCTGAGACTGCGGCCCAGCTCGCTTTGCACAGTCTGGCAAGATACCAATATGGACTCGGCCTACTATGACGAAGCTGCACGACGTTCTTCTTCCGCCAAGCCCGACCAGAATGCATTGAAGTATAGCCAGCGAATCTTCCATTGAAGTACTGCATCAAATGACGCTAGCGCAATACCGCCAATGACCAGGTGCCGGGTTTGGCACCAAAACTCATGGGGCGTCCACTCGACGTCCTGGTTCCGGTCGTGAAAAATGACAAGACCCTTTGCACGGTCCCAGTTGGGGCGGCCATGTGCGAGGGCGTTCCTGACGTTGCGGTTGAGCCGGCTTACAAGCCCACTAAGCGCCGGATCCGAACCCGCAGATTCCAGGAGGTGTCCCAGAGGAGCCTTTTGCACTGTCTCCGGTAGACCTGACTCACCGCTGACCGCGCGCTGCAATGCAACGATCAACCTAAGGCGTGATTCCCAAAACCCGGCGAAAGAACGGTAGGTGTTGGCGATTCGCTCAATCGTCTTTTCGCTAAAGCGAATGGGCAACGGCTCAGGGAAGTCGATAGTGTCGTTCATCCAACCGCGCGCAAAGGCCATGTACTTCTGGGTTTCCTTCGACTTGAGCCAGGAAGCATGGATGTCTTCAATACGCTCAAAAAGCGCGCCGACGAGTCTCTCGGCAAACAAGTCGATCCCGTTCTTTGCTTCTCGGTAGCTCTTGAGCCGCGACTTACCTTCGAGGTACGGATTGGCAGCTTTCCGAGAAACCTCCAGCACGTACTCACAAGCATCCTTCTCAAGCGGAACATGCCGTCCTGCCGCAGCAAGCTGAGCCCGCATAAAGGCCTCGATTTTTACGTACTCGAACTTTGCGTCGGAAATCTGGCCGGCCTGGTGGGCTTCTATTGCCAGGAAGGGCAACATCGGCCCGAAACCTCGAAAAATGCGGCGCCTGAACTCCTCTTTGTCCTTCCGAGGAACACGCCGTGGATCAAAGCCGAACATTGCCCCGAAGCCGTGCAAAATGTCAGGCACGTGATCGACTAACAGATTCTTCAGGTCTACTACGTCGCCGCCAAAGCGGTGTGGCGGTCTGATCTGTTTTTCCATCGTTCACCTCTCAAACGCAACGGCCGGACGTTTCAGCGCTGGCGAGAACAATGATAGGACATGCTGCGACACCTCACCGCTGTTTGTGGACCCAGGCGAACTGGGTCTCACTCGGCGATACAATCAGGAGAAACGTAGCGAGATTGGAAGCGCGTGAACAACAAGCCTTGGAAGACAGTCGAGAAAGTCGTGCGGTTGCTGGAGTCGGTGCTCGATCCCCAAGCCACGGTCACGCACGACGTGAAACTAACCGACCATCGCACTGGCGGGCATCGTCAGTGCGACACGGTGATTGTGTCCGGAATCGAGGCGCGCCGAACGACGACCATCGTCGAAGTCCAGGACCGCAACGATCCAATGGGAATCAGCGACCTTGAGGGATTCTACCAGAAGATGCAGAACGTCCGTGCGCAGCAGCTACTTTGCGTGACACGCACGGGCTTCACTGATCAGGCCAAGGCCTTTGCGCGTAGCACAGGTCCCACCATCAGGCTGCTTACGCTTAGCGAATTGGAGCAGGGGGAGTGGCCAATCAACTTTGCATTCGGGCGCTTCATGCTTATCGAGAATGAATCCAGGGCGGTTCACATGCAGCTGCAGGGGTCGCCTCGCGACGACTATGCGCTCGACAAGGTACGCGGGCGAGATACTGCGGATGTGCAGGCACGCATCCTTGAGCTTCGGGAACAGGGTCGACCCTCACGAGTCATTTCAGTCTCTGACCTTTTCGAGGCAGAGCGGGCGAATCTTCCCTTCTGCTACCACCGGGAAGCGCCCTACCGGTACAGGTTCGACCGGAAGTTTGGAGGAAGCAAGCGCCTTCGCGTCAAGTTGGGCAGGCGGAAGTACGACGTGGGCCGAGCCGAAGTCCATGTTGAGATAACTACACGAAGGCACTTCATTCCGATCCGCATGATGAGCTACGAACAGGAAGAGTTTGACGGCACGCTCGGCTGGTCTGCGCTCGCAGTGGGCGATATTGAAGGCAAGCCTGTTCAGATCCGAATTGCGTATCTCCCTGACACCGATGGCCGATTGGCCGTAGCAGGCTACGAAATCGAGGGTGTGTGGCGCGCAGGACCCATGATGTACCAGTACCTCGACACGGACGAAGAGGTGCTCCGCCACAAGAACGAGATTGCCGCGTACGAACAATCACAAGCCTCAGGCGATGAATAGTCGCGCTGCGTCATGCCCAGCTCGACCCGCCAATACCGCCCATAATCTCGGCCTAAGATTATGACGGTAAATTCGCCGTTCCACTCTTGCGCCGGTGACTCAGGCGCTTTTTAGGAGAACTCTGATGATTACTGATGCACCCGCGACTGCGGGCACTGCGCGGTCATTTGCCCGCCTGAATTCAGTGCCGGCCAATCGCATTGCGGACTTGGTGTCCGATTTGGCCGTGCGCCGGCAGCAACAGCGCGACATCACCGTCAACACTCGCGAGCTGTCAGTGACGCCGTCAGACGGCGCACTGATGGTTGGCGGTAGCGACCGGTACGCCCTGCGTGAGCACGCTTTCGGCCAGCTCTGTTCACGGTTGCAGGTGCCGGCGCGCTATGCTCGCCGCTGTGACCACGACCTGCGTGCTCGCAACATCAACCGCTGGCTGCGCGAAGAAGACCGCGACGTGTTGTTGCGGCTCGAAGGAGATCAGGTCAGGGCGGTGCTGTCTGCAAGCTACCGGCCGATCAATCACGCCGACATCCTGTCGTGGCTGGCAGATCGTCTGGGCGGTGACGTACCGATCCGCTACGAGTTGAACGAGCAGTACCTGGACTTGCAGGTGGTACGCGAGTCACCGGTATACAGCCTTGCTGATCACGGCCGGGAAGGACTGCATCGGGGGCTCCACCTTCGCAACAGCGAGGTCGGCTCAGCCCGCGTCCAGATCAGCACCCTGGTGTATCGCAGCATCTGTCTCAACGGGCTGATCCTCTCGTCCGGCCGCTGGACATACAGCCGTCGCCACGTCGGTAAAGCCGATGTCTCAGACCAAGTCCGTGAGGCCTTCGACCGCGCCCTGACGCTCGCAGGCAAGGCGGCGGATGGCTTCCTCGGTACGCAGGGCATCCAAGTGGTTGAGCCGCTGAAGGTCATAGAACGCATCGCAAGCCGTTACGAGTTGACGAAGCCCGAGCACGAAGCCGCCAACCGGGCCTTCGAGGTCGAGCCGGGTGACACGCTGTATGCTGTCATCAATAGCCTGACGCGTGCCGGCAATGATGATGCGCTGGCACTTGATTCCCGCCACCGCCTCCAAGAACTCGGCGGTCGCATCACAAGCCTCGCCAGCGAGGGTCGGCGCTGGCTGGACAACTAAGTGTCAGGGCCACCCACGCTCAGTGAAAGCAGCCTTACTGTCACTCAAGTGTACGGATAGCGACGCGAACTACTCGTCTTCGTGACGATGTTCTTCGCGTCACAGCTTCACTCACAGGCGGCTTCGGTCGCCCTTTCTCATTCCAGGAGAAACCATGTACCTGAACACAGCCAACCTGAAGCACCACGTGGCGGCGGCAAACCGTGGCCGCTACGCACTGAACGCGATTGCGCTCACGGAACGCGGTACGCTCAGCAGTGATGGGCACGCGCTGCTCTTCGTGCCCTATCCCGAAGTCGACTCCAATGACGCGCCGAAGATCGACGGCGTGATGGGTAAGGCCAAGGCACCGAAGCTGGCCCTGCTCGATCCCGCCGACGCCGGCAAGGCCGCCTCAATGGTTAGCGGGAAGGGGCGCAAGTCTACGCTGCCAGCACTCAACCTGATTCACGTTGAGGTCAAGAAGGGCAGCATCGTCATGGGTGCGACCGACGGCGCCGGCGCTCAGGTGATGACGTGCCAGCAGGTCGAAGGGCAGTACCCAGACGTCGGTGCGGTGATCCCTGACTACTCCAAGGCCACGGTCGCCAGCTTCGAGATCGACCAGCTGTTGCGATCGCTCAAGGCGCTGAAGGGTGCCACGGGCGAGTCGAACGTGACGCTGCGTCTTATCGATGACGGACAGGCGCTTGGCCTGTCGTGCAAGGACGGCACGGCAATGCTCGTCATGCCGCTGCAGGTCGAGAAGCCGGAAGATCACGTCGCGGATCAGCTGGCAAAGCTGCGCGGAAGTGGGCCGGCAGTCGCATCTCCAGCCGATCCTGAAGAGGACGACGAGCACGACGAGTGGGAGCCGACTGAGGCTGAGATGGCGGATGCCTACGACGCCTTCACGGCGTTGCCGACGATTCCTGAACACGCATCAGCATGACGCGATGACGCAAAAGACTCACTTCCACGCCGGGAATCCACCGGCGTGTTTTCGTATCCAGGGCGAAGGCCCTTCATCAATCGAGGAGAAACAACGTGATCAAACTTCACGCAAGTTACGGATCGAAAGTTCCGGGCAAACAGGAGTACAGCAGTGAGAGCTTCCACGCTTCAGCTGAAGTGGAGGTTGCAGACACCATCCAGGGTGATGCCCTCAAGGCGGCACTTGGCGCGCTGTGGCACGACCTGAAGTCCGCCGTTGAGCAGCAGATCGCAGGCGCAGCAAAGCCGCGAGGCAACGGCGGCTCCAACGGCCGCAACGGCAACGGACACCACGGCAGCGGCAACGGTCGTGCGAATCAGCAACCCGAGCCAGCCAACCGAATCGCTGGCAACGGCGAAGCTGCGACCAAGAAACAGGTCAGCTATCTGCTCGCTCTGGCGAGGCGCAAGCGCAACTTCAGCGCCGAGCAGACCCGCGACTGGCTGCACAACGAGCGTGGCCTCGTGCTCAGCAGCCTGAGCAAGTCCGACGCGGCCGGGCTGATCGACGAATTCAATGAAATCAGGAACTAGCGGTAACGCATGTTCCGCAACGCAGGTGCCGGTCGATGATGGCCGGCCCTCTACGGGAGAATCCACATGGCGACGAAGCTCGGCACCCGCACCAGCTACAGCAAGCTCAGTACCTGGCTGCGGTGCCCAAGGAAGTACCGGCTGCGATACATCGATGATGCGCCGGAAGAACGCACAGCGGTCGCGCTGGTGTTCGGCACGGCCATTCATGAAGCTTGCGAGCTGTTCTTTGAAGGTATCAAAGCGGGCGCACCGCCAAGCAGTGACGAGGTCCATGGTGCGTTCCACCGGGCGTTCACGGACAGCGTAAAACTGGCGGAAGATATGCACGTGCCCATGGACTGGGGCAAGACGAATCAGGCCGACATGATCGAAAAGGGCGAGGCCATGATGGCCGTCTTCCTTGATGAAGTAGATCGCGGTGTTCGTGTGGTGGGCACCGAGG